>CAYZWR010000306.1:0-1516 GCA_964481735.1 uncultured Thermoanaerobaculia bacterium | reverse complement strand
TCGCCGGCCCGATCCGCTTCCTCGCCTCCGATCTCCTGGAAGGGCGCGGCCCCGGCAGCCGCGGCGACGAGCTGGCGCGGGCCTACCTGGCGAGCGAGCTCGAGGCGGCGGGGCTCGAGCCGGGGGCGGCGGACGGCTCCTGGCAGCAACGCTTTCCGATGGTGGGCATCACCAGCCGGGTGCCCGCCACCTGGTCCTTCTCGGGACCCGCCGGCGAGCTCGCGCTGGCGCGGTCGACCGATTTCATCGCCTCCGCCGGCGTCGAGCGTGCGAGCGCCGCGATCGCGGACGCCGAGCTGGTCTTCGTCGGCTACGGCATCCAGGCGCCGGAGTACGGCTGGGACGACTTCAAGGGCGCCGATCTCGCCGGCAAGGTCCTGCTGATGCTGAACAACGATCCCGACTGGGACGAGGCGCTGTTCGAGGGCCGGCGCCGCCTCTACTACGGCCGCTGGGACTACAAGTTCGCGAGCGCCGCCCGGCAGGGGGCGGTGGCGGCGATCGTCATCCACACGACGCCGTCGGCAGCCTACCCGTGGCAGGTCGTGCAGAGCTCCTGGAGCGGCGAGCAGTTCGCCCTCGCGGCCGGGGACGAGCCGCACCTCGAGATCACCGCCTGGACCTCCGAGTCGGCGTCGGCCCGTCTCGCCGCGCTCGGCGGGTGGGAGCTCGCGCGCCTCACCGCCGCCGCGCGCTCGCGCGACTTCCGGCCGATCCCGCTCGGCGTCCGCACCTCGCTCACCCTCGACGTCGAGCTGCGCCGGGTCGAGACCGCCAACGTCGCCGGACTGCTGCGGGGCGCCGACCCCGAGCGCCGCGACGAGGTGGTGGTCTTCACCGCGCATCACGACCACCTCGGCCGGTCCACCGAGGCCGGCGTGGACGACCCGATCTACAACGGCGCGCTCGACAACTCGACCGGCTGCGCGCAGCTCCTCGCGCTGGCGCGCGCCTTCGCGCGCCAGGATCCGCGGCCGGCGCGCTCGCTGCTCTTCCTCTTCGTCGCCGCCGAGGAGCAGGGCCTCCTCGGCTCGCGCCACTTCGCCACCCAGCCGACCTTCCCGCCGGGCAAGATCGCCGCCAACGTGAATCTCGACTCGGCGAACGTCTACGGCCCGACCCGCGACATCGTCTTCGTCGGCCACGGCAAGTCGCGCGACCTCGACCGCGTCGTCGAGCGGGCCGCGGCGCGGCAGGGGCGCGTGGTGCGCGGCGATCCGGCGCCCGAGAAGGGCGCCTTCTACCGTTCCGACCAGTTCAACTTCGCGCGCCTCGGCGTGCCCGCGATCTACCTCGATCCCGGCACCGAGTTCGTGGGGCCGGGCGCCGCGGCCGCGCGCGCCCGCCAGCAGGCCTACGACAGCACCTGCTACCACCAGCCCTGCGACGAAGTGGGCGCGGACTGGGACTTCACCGGGATGATCGAAGACACCGCGCTCGCCTACGACGTCGGCCGCGAGCTCGCCGACGCCCCCGCGATGCCGGCCTGGAATCCGAACGACGAGTTCGCCGCCCT
>CAYZWR010000305.1:0-1516 GCA_964481735.1 uncultured Thermoanaerobaculia bacterium | reverse complement strand
CCCGGACGCCGGGCTACTCGCGGTCGAGCTTGATGCGCACGGCCTTGACCGTGTTGCTGACCAGCGCGAGGTCGAAGTCGGGCTGGCCCCCTTTCTTCTTCACCAGGACGTCCTCGCCATCGTCGACCTCGACGTGAAACCGCTGCGGGTCGAGCTTGGCGCTGAAAGCGTCGCGGATCCGGCGGGCGACGTTGTTCTCGCTGGTGCCGTCGGGGATGGGCACCACGACGTCGAGCGCCGCCTCGCCCCGGGGAGTGAAGCGGAAGAGGAGCTCGCCGCTCGACTTGGCCCCCTCGCTGCACTGGATCCGCCACTTGTTCGAGGCGGCGAAGGCCGGCAGGGCGGCCGAGACGAGCATCGCGGTGACCAGGGCGAGGCGGGTGAGGCGATTCGAAACCATGATCGGTCTTCCTCCGGCGACCCAGGCCATCTCACGGACTGCCGAGCCGGGGGGATCGTAACGGTTCCTGGCTCTCCGGGCCAAGTGGATCCGCCGGCGCCCGGCGGTTCGCGCCGCGAGGCGATCCGCGAGAGAATCCCGGGCATGGCGAAGGCCGGCGGCAGGCAACCGACGCTCGCGATCCTCACCGGCGGCGGGGACGTCCCGGGGCTGAACCCCGCGATCCGGGCCCTGACCGTGCGGGCCCTGCGCGAGGGCTATCGCGTGCTGGGGATCCGGCGCGGTTGGGCCGGCCTGATCGAGCACGACCGGGATGCGGCGGCGGCCAGTCCGGACTGGGTGATCCCGCTCAGCGAGGACGTGGTCAACAAAGTCGGCCGGACCGGCGGCACGTTTCTCCACACCTCCCGCACCCGGCCCTCCCACGTGCCGCAGGTCAACGTACCGGCGCACCTGCGCGCGCGCTACGGCGAGGAGAAGAACGACCTCACGGCCGAAGTGCTGGCGAACATCGAGCATCTCGGCATCGACGTCCTGGTGCCGATCGGCGGCGACGACACCCTTTCCTACGGCGTCCGCCTCCACCAGGAAGGGGTGCGGGTCATCGCCATCCCGAAGACGATGGACAACGACGTCCCGGGGACCGACTACTGCATCGGGTTCTCCACCTGCGTCACCCGGACGATCGAGATGACCCACGCCCTGCGCACCAGCGCCGGATCGCACGAGCGCTTCCTGGTGATCGAGGTCTTCGGCCGCTACGCCGGCTTCACCGCCCTCCTGCCCACCATGGCCGGGGCGGCCAACCGCTGCGTGATCCCGGAGCACGAGTTCGACATCGAGCAGCTCTGCGAGCTGCTGGCGGCCGACCGGTCGTCGAATCCGAGCCACTACAGCGTGGTGCTGGTCTCCGAGGGAGCCAAGATCGCCGGCATGGCGGAGATGAAGTTCTCGGGCAGCGAGTCGGACGCCTACGGCCACAAGAAGCTGGGCGGCATCGGCGACCTGGTCTCCGAGAAGCTCAAGGAGCTCTCGCCCAGGTTCTGCGGCGGACGGAGGATCAACGTGATCAACCAGCGCCTGGGCTACCTGGTGCGCTGCGGCGACCCGGACGCG
>CAYZWR010000304.1:0-1530 GCA_964481735.1 uncultured Thermoanaerobaculia bacterium | reverse complement strand
CCGCCCCTACCTCTACTACGACGTCGCGGTCTCGATCTGCTCGACCTGCCACCGCAGGGTCGACGGCAAGATCCTGTTCGAGGGGGAGAGCGTCTTCCTCGACAAGCGCTGCCCGGAGCACGGCTTCGAGCGGGTGCTGGTGGCGGACGACGTCGACTACTACCGGCGCTGCCGCGAGGTCTTTCTCAAAGCCCCCGAGATGCCGGCGCGCTACAACACGCCGATCCACTGGGGCTGCCCCTACGACTGCGGGCTCTGCCCCGACCACGAACAGCACTCCTGTCTGACCCTGGTCGAGATCGCCGACGCCTGCAACCTCGCCTGCCCGGTCTGCTACGCGGCGAGCGGACCGCACCGGCCCGAGATGCGCAGTCTCGCCGAGGTCGAGCGGATGCTGGACGCCGTCGTGCGCAACGAGCTCGAGCCCGACGTCGTTCAGATCTCGGGGGGCGAGCCGACGATCCATCCCGACTTCTTCGCCATTCTCGACGCCGCCAGGCGCCGGCCGATCCGCCACCTGATGGTCAACACCAACGGCGTGCGAATCGCCGAGGACGAGGAGTTCACGCGGCGGCTGGCCGACTATCAACCCGGCTTCGAGATCTATCTGCAGTTCGACTCGCTGCGCCGGGGACCGCTGCTGGCGCTGCGCGGCGCCGACCTGCGGCGGATTCGGGAGAAGGCGCTCGAGCGCCTGGAGCGGCTCGGCATATCGACGACGCTCGTGGTGACGGTCGCCCGCGGGGTGAACGACGGCGAGCTCGGCGAGATCATCGACTACGCGCTCGGGCTGAGCTGCGTTCGCGGGGTGACCTTCCAGCCGGTGCAGGACGCCGGCCGGGTCGAGGGCTTCGACCCGGCGCGCCACCGCCTGACGCTCACCGAGGTGCGGCGGCGGATCCTCCAGCAGACCGACCGCTTCCGTCCGGAGGACCTGATCCCGGTCCCCTGCCATCCGGACTCGCTGGCGATGGCCTACGCGCTCAAGCTCGGCGGACAGGTGGTGCCGCTCACCGGGATGATCGATCCGCAGATCCTGATCGAGGGCGGACGCAACTCGATCGTCTACGAGCGCGACCCGGCGGTGCGCGAGGGGCTCTTCAAGCTCTTCGCGACCAACCACTCGCCGGAGTCGAGCGCGGCGACGTTGAAGGACCTGCTGTGCTGCCTGCCTGCCGTCGAGGTGCCGCCCGAGCTCTCCTACGCCAACCTCTTCCGCATCCTGATCGTGCAGTTCATCGATGCACATGCTTTCGACGTGCGGTCGGTGAAGAAGAGCTGCGTCCACATCGTCCACCCGGACGACGGCCGCCTGATCCCATTCGACACCTACAACCTCTTCTACCGCGGCGAGCTCGAGCGCACCCGTCTCGCGCCGCTGCGCGCGCGGGCCGAGGCCACCGCCTAGGAACGAAAAGGCCCCGGAGCGTTCGGCTCCGGGGCCTCGCGAGGCGAGCGGTCCGCAGGCGATGCGCCGTCAGATCTCCTTGGGGATGCGCATCCGGTAGAAGGAGCGCCAGACGAAGACGA
>CAYZWR010000303.1:0-1539 GCA_964481735.1 uncultured Thermoanaerobaculia bacterium | reverse complement strand
CCGGCGCTGCGCGGCGAGGCGCCCTGGCCGCGCAAGGAGTTCATCTACTGGACCGACGACGGCAGCGTTGCCGCCTTGCGCTACGGCAACTGGAAGATCACCTTCCTCGAGCAGCAGGCGGAGGGCCTCAAGGTCTGGCAGGAGCCGTTCACTCCGATGCGCGCGCCCAAGTTCACCAACCTGCGCATGGACCCGTTCGAGCGCGCCGAGGAGGAGAACGCGATGGGCTACCAGCGCTTTTACATGGAGCGCATGTTCATCATCGCCCCGGCGGGCGCCTACGTCGGCCAGTGGCTGCAGAGCTTCCGGGAGTTCCCGCCGCGCCAGAAGCCGGGCAGCTTCAACCTCGACCGCGTGATGGAGGCGGTGACCGCAAGCTCGAAGAACTAGGGCCAGGCAACGACGGGCGATCGGGCGAGCCGCCCCGCGCCTCGGCGCGCGGGGCCTCGCCCTTCGTTTCTAGCCGGATCCACGGCCGGGGTGCCCGGGAGCGAGGGCGACCGACCCGCTCGCGAGGAGGACGGGGGACTGGCGGATCGGAATCGTAGGAACCGACGAGGAGAGGAGAGGCGCGATGAGCGAGCATTCGGCAAGGAGAGGTGGCCGCGCCGAGGGCGGCGCGGTGGCGGCGCTCGTGGCGCTCGCCCTGCTGGTTCCCGGACCGGCCGGGGGCCAGTCGGGCGGCGCGGCCGAGGAGAGGGATCCAGCGGCGATCGCAGCGCTCGACGCCATGGGCGCCCACCTGCGGACGCTGCAGGTCTTCCAGGTCGCGGTCACGACGACGCAGGAGGAGGTCCTGGAGAGCGGTCTCAAAGTGCAGTACACGAGCGACATCGACCTGCTCGCGCGCCTGCCCGATGCGGTGCGCGCCGACGTGGCGAGCGACCGGCAGGAGCGGCAGTACCTCTACGACGGTCGGCAGTTCACGCTCTGGGCGAAGCGCGTCGGCTACTACGCCACGGTGCCGGCGCCGCCGACCGTCAAGGAGCTCGTCGACGTCCTCGCCGGGCAGTACGGCATCGAGATCCCGCTGGTCGACCTCTTCCGCTGGGGCGCCGCGGGGACCGCGAGCGCGGGCATCACCGCGGCGGTCGATCTCGGCGGCAGCGTGGTGGCCGGGACCACCTGTCAGCACTACGCGTTCCGGCAGGAGGGGCTGGACTGGCAGATCTGGATCCAGAAGGGCGCCTTCCCCCTGCCGCGCAAGCTGGTCCTGACGACCACCACGGACGAGGCGCGGCCGCAGTTCGAGGCCAGCTACACGTGGAACCTGGCGCCGTCGTTCAATGCCGCCGCTTTCACCTTCGACCCACCGCCCGGCGCGCAGCGGATCGTCTTCGCCGAAGTCGCGGGCTCGGCCGAGTAGGAGAACCGTCATGAAGAACCGGATCGCGAAATCGTTCCTCGCCCTTGCCCTCGTGTCGCTGCTGGCCGGCGCTCCCGCGTTTGCCGGAAGGGGCGGCGGGAGCGGCACCCGCAGTGTCTCCAGGACCTCGGTCAGCGGCGGCGCCAACGTCCACCGCAACGTCAGCGGCAACG
>CAYZWR010000302.1:0-1540 GCA_964481735.1 uncultured Thermoanaerobaculia bacterium | reverse complement strand
GATGGCCGCGGGCGACGAGCCCGAGGTCGTGGCCGACGTCGTGCTGAAAGCCGCCAGCGCGGCGCGCCCGAAACTTCGATACGCAGCTGGCGGCCTCGCGAACCGCCTGCGGCTGCTCCGCAGGTTCGCGCCCGCTCCCCTGTTCGATGCCTCGATCCGCAAGAACCTGCGGCTCGACGCAGCGACGGCTTCGGATTCTCCGAGCCCCGCCGCTGCTCGTTGAATCGGAGCCGCGACCCCATGAGAGCGCTCGCCACACGTCGCTACCAGGCACCGCCGGAGATGATGGAGCTGCCGCGACCCGAACCGGGCCCCGGCGATCTCCTGGTCCGCGTCCGCGCCGCGGGCGTCAACCCGCTCGACTACAAGATCCGGGACGGCGACGTGAAGGTGCTGCTCCCCTTTTCGTTTCCGCTCGTCCTCGGCACGGACCTGGCCGGCGACGTGGAAGCGGTCGGCCCGGGTGTCACCCGCTTCCAGGTCGGTGACGCGGTCTATTCGCGGCTCGACAACGACCGCATCGGCGCCTTCGCCGAGTACGCCCTGGTCCGCGAATCCGCCGCGGCGAGGAAGCCCGCGCGTCTCGACTACGTGCAGGCGGCCTCGCTGCCGCTGGTCGGGCTCACCGCCTGGCAGGCCCTGATCGGCCTGGCGCGGTTGCAGGCGGGACAGAAGGTTCTGATCCACTCGGGCTCCGGCGGCGTCGGCACCTTTGCCATTCAGCTCGCCAGACACCTCGGCGCCCACGTCGCGACGACGGCCAACGCCAGGAACCATGCCCTGGTGAAGTCGCTCGGCGCCGATCTGGCGATCGACTACAAGACGACCCGCTTCGAAGAGGAGGTCCGGAATCAGGACGTGATCCTCGACACGCAGGGGGGCGACACGCTGTTGCGCTCGTTCGAGGCGGTCAGACCGGGCGGCGTCGTGGTGACGATCGGCGGTCGGCCCGACGGCAAGTTCGCGCGCGCCTGGGGCCTCCCCCTGCCGCTCGTCTGGATTCTCGGGTTCCTCAATCGCAAGGTCGATCGACTGGCTCGGGAAAGGAGCGTCCGCTTCGAGTACCTGTTCATGCGCGCGAGCGGCCAACAGCTGGAAGAGATCGGCGCGCTGGTCGACCGGGGAGTCATCCAGCCGATCGTGGACAGGACCTTTCCGCTGGAAGCTGCGACCGACGCCCTCTCCTACGTGGAAGAGGGCCACTCGGTCGGAAAGGTGATCCTTCGCGTCGCGGATTAGCTGCAAAGTCGCAGGCTTTCCATCGGCCTTCTCGCCCGTGGGGCCCCGCCGCAACGCTGCCGGACAGCGGATGCCAGAGAGGGACGCTGGCCCCGCCGAGGCGCCCTGCCGGGCGCCTCCGGGGACGGCGTACGGGAACCGGGGCAGGACCGCGATCATGCAGCCTGCCCCAGCGCCGCGAAAAGCGGGACAGGCACGCATTTCCTGGTGATTCCCGATCAGGGCAGTCCCGCTCCGCCTTGTGGCGGAAATGCGTGCCTGTCCCTCTTTTCCCTGGACTTGGCTCTGTGCCCGTGTCAGG
>CAYZWR010000301.1:0-1550 GCA_964481735.1 uncultured Thermoanaerobaculia bacterium | reverse complement strand
TCGAAGTTCTTGTAGACCCGGTGGCCGAAGCCCATCAGCTTGAAGCCCGAGGCCTTGTCCTTGGCCATCGCCATGTACTTCTTGAAGTCGCCGCCGTCGGCGCGGATGTGCTGCAGCATCTCGATGACCTGCTGGTTGGCGCCGCCATGGAGCGGGCCCCAGAGGGCCGAGACGCCGGCCGAGCAGGAGGCGAAGAGGTTCGCCTGCGAGGAGCCGACCATGCGCACCGTCGAGGTCGAGCAGTTCTGCTCGTGGTCGGCGTGCAGGATGAGCAGCAGGGTCAGCGCGCGATCCAGCACCTCCGACGGCCGGTAGGGCTCGGCCGCCACCGCGAACATCATGTGCAGGAAGTTCTTGGTGTAGGAGAGGTCGTTGCGCGGATAGACGAAGGCCTGGCCGATCGACTTCTTGTGCGAGAAGGCGGCGAGGGTCGGGGTCTTGGCGAGCAGCCGGATGATGTTGAGGTCGAGCTCCTCCTCGCCGCCGCGCTGCGGATAATAGGCCGACAGGGAGGCGACCATCGCCGAGAGCACCGCCATCGGATGCGCGGTCGCCGGGAAGCCGTCGAACAGCTTCTTCATGTCCTCGTGGAGCAGCGTGTGGCGGGTGAGCTGGTCCTCGAAGCGCGCCAGCTGGGCGGGGGTCGGCAGCTCGCCGTAGATCAGCAGGTAACAGACCTCGGGGAACGAGGCGTGCTCGGCGACCTCCTCGATGGGATAGCCACGGTAGCGCAGGATCCCCTTCTCGCCGTCGATGAAAGTGACCGCGCTCGAGCAGGAGCCGGTGTTGCCGTAGGCCGGGTCGTAGGTGATGGCGCCCGAGGCGCCGCGCAACGTGGCGACGTCGATGCCGACTTCGTTCTCGGTGCCGACGAGGACCGGGAGCTCGTACTCCTTGCCCCCGAGCTGAAGCTTCGCTTTCTCCATGGCGTTCTCCTTAGAGATCGTGTCGCGGCCGAGCCCGGGTCGAATGCGTTGGCGGGCCACTCGGTAGAGACACCTGTCTGACCCTGGAGAGTGCGGCCCTCGCGGGGGGGCGGCAACACCCCGCCGGGTGGGACAGGTCACGCACCAACGGCGGGTCTACGCTCCGGCTTCGTCGGCCGACAGGCCCGAGGCGATCGCCGCGCGGGTGGCGGCCATCAGCTCCTCGAGGCTCTCACAGGCCGCGGGGTCGATCGGCGGATGGAAGCGGACGTCGATCGTCCCCGGGCGCGGCAAGAGGCGGCCCTTGGGCAGGACGCGATGCGAGCCGGAGATGGAGATCGGCAGGATCGGCAAGGCGAGCTGGCGCGCCATGATGAACCCGCCCTTCTTGAACGGCAGCAGCCTTCCGTCTTCGCTGCGGGTCCCCTCGGGGAAGAAGAGCACCGAGATGCCGCCGGCGAGGCGCGGCTTGGCGGCCTCGAGGCTCGCGATGGCGTCGCGCGGATTCGAGCGATCGACGAAGATGTGGCCGATCGCGGCGCAGCCCCAGCCGAGGAAGGGCACCTTGCGCAGCTCCTGCTTGATCACCCAGCGGAACTGCCGGCCGAGGAAGCCGTAGAGCGC
>CAYZWR010000300.1:0-1583 GCA_964481735.1 uncultured Thermoanaerobaculia bacterium | reverse complement strand
ACATGGTCGACAGCTTCATGTACCTGCCCGACTACGCGATCGGCCGCCTGATCGCCTCGCAGATCGAACAGAAGATGGCGCAGGGAGGGAGCCTGGGCGACGAATTCGCGCGCATGGCGAAGATGGGTCGCGTGACTCCCGACCTGTGGATGAAGAACGCGACCGGCCAGCCCGTCGCGGCCGATGCGCTCCTCGAGGCGACGCGCACGGCGCTCGCCGCGGTGCGGGCGCTGCCGGCAGGAGCGAAGAGCGGGCGCTGAGCGGTCAGCCGGCGAGCAACGCCTCGGCGGCGAGGAGGCCTCCGGTCGGGCGGACGCCGCCGCCGGGATGGCTGCCGGCGCCGCCCAGGTAGAGGCCGGAGACGCTGGTCGCGAAACGCGCCGCCGAGGGCGCCGGACGCATCACCAGGAGCTGATCGAGCGCCATCTCGCCGTGGTGGAGCTGCCCGCCGGTGAGCGCGAGCTCGGCTTCGAGGTCGCGCGGCGAGAGCACCTCCGCGGCCACGATCCGCTGGCGCAGCCCGGGCGCGTGCGCGGCGAGGCGATCGACCACCGCCTCGCCGAAACGCTGCCTCGCCTCCGAACTCCAGCCGCCTTCGACGTCGTACGGCGCGAAGCTCGCCAGGATCGAGACCACGTGGTGCCCCTCCGGAGCGAGCCCGGGGTCGCTCAGCGTCGGGACGCGAACCTCGAGGTGTGGTCGCGGCGAGGACTGCCGGTACTTGATCGCGTCGAAGGCGCGCTCGAGCTCGTCGACGTGTCCGCCGCCGATCGAGATCGCTTCGTGGAGCGTGCTCCCGGCAGCCGCGAGCTCGAGTGGCCCGGCGAGCGCGAGGTGCACCTTGCCCGCCGTGCCGCGGCAGCGAATCCTGCGGAACTCGTCCTCGATCCGGATCGGCAGCGTCCCGGGCGGTACCAACTGGAGCATCGTCCGCTTCGGATCCACGGCTGAGACCACGACATCGGCGCCGAGAGTCTCCCCGGTCGAGAGAGCCACCCCCTTCACCGAGCCTCTCTCGACGACGATGCGCGTCACCTCGACGCCGCAGCGAACGACGACGCCGGCCGCGGCGGCTGCGGCGACCAGCGCCGTGACCAGACCGGCCGCTCCGCCCTCGAGCGGCTCGCCGCCCGCGGCTTCGGCGAGCAGGAGATTCGTCGTGGTCCCGGCCGACCAGGGGCCGCTCCAGGTGGAGGTCACGGCGCGCGCCGCGAGCGCCTCGACGAGCGCCGGCGTCTCGAAGCGCTCGTTCAGGAAGTCGGCGACGCACATCGGCGCGACGCGCGCCAGCTCCAGTTGATCGGCCTTGGCGAGCTTCATCAGGCCGAGCCCGCGGCGGGCGAGGTCGAGGAGGTCGCTGAGGCCGCGCGGCGCGAGCGGCGGGGGGGGCGTGCTCTGGACGCTCTCGAGAAGGGGCTGGATCCTGCGAAGAAAAGCTCGGTAAAGGGTGTACTGCTCGGCGTCGGGGCGCGATCGCTCGGCGATCTCGGCGGCAGCTCGCGCCGGGTCGGGGTCGAGCAGAAGGCCCGGGCCGGCGGATTCGGCGATGAAGAGCGCGGGCGCAGCACGAAAGCGCAGGCCGT
>CAYZWR010000299.1:0-1590 GCA_964481735.1 uncultured Thermoanaerobaculia bacterium | reverse complement strand
CTCGAGGAGCGGCACCATCTCGACCAGGAAGAGCGACAGGGCGTGGTAGAGCGAGAAGTCGAACTGCAGGTCGGGCGAGACCACGACCCACCAGTAGGGGGTGCGCGAGTCGCGCCGCAGCTCGAGGATCCCGGCGCGCACCAACGAGCGCACCAGGACGGAGGCATGCCGCAGGTGGCGCCGCTTGGCGGCGTCGTCCTCGTGGCTGCCGGCGACCAGCTCGCGCAGCGAGGCGAAGTTGCGCCGCGACGGGTCGTCGAGCTCCTCGTCGCGCTGCAGGAGGTTGAGCACCATGCCGTGGGTGATCCGGAAGCGCGACTTCAGGGTCTCCGGCGGACGCGCGATCAGTCGTTCGAAGGTCTCCTTCGTCCACACGATCTCGCCCTTCGCCGGGCGCTTCGGCGGCGCCGCCTTCTTGCCCTTCTTCGCCGCCTGCTTGCGGTCGATCACGTCCTCCGGCGCCTGCGCCACCACCGAGCCCCGGTCGTCGAAGCCCTTGCGCCCGGCGCGACCGGCGATCTGCTTGAAGTCGCGCACCGCGAGGATCTGCACCTTCTCGCCGTCGTACTTGGCGAGCTTGGAGAAGAGCACGGTGCGGATCGGGATGTTCACGCCGACGCCCAGCGTGTCGGTGCCGCAGATCACCTTGAGCAGGGCGCGCTGCGAGAGCTGCTCGACCAGCAGCCGGTACTTGGGCAGCAGCCCGGCGTGGTGGATGCCGACGCCGAAGGTGAGGAAGCGCCGGATCTCCTTGCCGTAGGGGGTGTCGAAGCGGAAGGCACCGATCGCCTCGCGGATCGCCTCGCGCTCGTCGCGCCGCGTCATGCCGAGGCTGGTGAGCGCCTGGGCGAGCTCGGCGCACTCGCGCTGGGTGAAGTTGACCACGTAGATCGGCGCCTTGCCGGCGTCGAGGAGCCCCTCGATCGACTCCTGGAGGGGCGTCTCGCGGTACTCGAAGTCGAGCGGCACCGGCCGGTGCGCCGAGCTGATGACCGCCACCGGCACCCCGGTCGCCCGCTCCAGCCGGTCCGCGATCCCGCTCATGTCGCCGAGGGTGGCCGACATCAGGAGGAAGCGGGTGCGCTTCAGGGTGACCAGCGGGACCTGCCAGGCCCAGCCACGCTCGAGGTCGGAGTAGTAGTGGAACTCGTCGAGCGCGGCATAGGGCGCGTCCAGGCGATCGCCCGAGCGCAGCGCCATGTTGGCCAGCACCTCGGCGGTGCAGCAGAGGACGCGGCCCTCGGGGTTGATCGAGGCGTCGCCGGTCAGCATGCCGACGTTCGCCGCGCCGAGGTCGTCGCAGAGGGCGAAGAACTTCTCCGAGGCGAGCGCCTTGATCGGGCTGGTGTAGAACGACACCTGCCCCTCGGCCAGCGCCTTGAAGTGCATCCCGAGCGCGACCATCGACTTGCCGGAGCCGGTGGGGGTGGAGAGGATGACGTGCTTGCCCGAGTAGAGCTCGAGCAGCGCCTCCTCCTGGTGCGGGTAGAGCGTGAAGCCGGCGTCGCCGGCCCAGCGGACGAAGCGGTCGAGCAGCTCCTCCGGCGAGGCGTCGCGGCGCTCCGGAAGTCGTTCGGCGAGGCTCGGCCG
>CAYZWR010000298.1:0-1607 GCA_964481735.1 uncultured Thermoanaerobaculia bacterium | reverse complement strand
GACGACCATCGCGTAGGTCAGGCCACCCATGCCGTCCGCATCCCAGGTGGCGCCGGCGATCAGGATGCCGCCGTCGGTGTGGAGCGCCAACACCTTGGCGCCGTCGGGGTCGCCCGCGCCGCTGTTGAGCGAGAAGGTCCGGTTGCCGTCGCCGAAGAAGCGGAGATCCCCGGCGCCGCCGGGGGTGAACCGTTCCACCCCGTAGTCGACCGTGCTGACCTCGTCGGAGAAGAGCCCGGCGATGACCGGCCGCTCCGCCGCGTCGAGCGCGAAGCTCGTGCCCAGATTGGTGGGTCCCGCTTCGAAAGCGGCATAGGTGAGTCCCGCGAGGCCATAGGTCGCGTCGAGGATCCCCGCACCGGTGAAGCGGGCCGTGCCGAAGCGCACTTGCACGACATCCGGCCGGCTGTAGTCGCTGGCGAGGAGCAGCCCGCCGTCCCGCAGGACGGCGACCCCGATTGGGTGATGGAAGTCTGTAGGGTAGCCGGGCCCGCTCCAGCTGACGAAGCTCCGGCCGATGCCGGCGAAGCTCGGGTCGAAGACTCCCGCGAGGTCGAGCCGGCCGATCGCGGCGAGATCCGAGCCGAGGATCGAGTTGCGGTAGTGCCCGGCGAGAATCAGCTGGCCGGAACCATCGAGCGCGATCGCGTCGACCCAGCTCCCGTCGCCCTCTCCGGGGCCCGGGTTCCATTCCTTGATGAGCGAGCCGTTGACTACGTGCCAGCTCTCGTCGGGATCGCCGTTGTCGAGCAGGCGCGTCAACACCATGACCGGGCGGCCGTCGAGAATCCCGGTACCCTGGCCGATGCTCGCGAGGTAGAGCTTGCCGCCGGGCGCTGGCAGCGCCGCGCGGGCACGCTCGGTGTCGACCGGTAGGTCGAGGATCTTGACGTCGCCCGATTGGAAGGTTGGATCCGGGAGGCCATTGGGGAGCAGGCGGACGACCCCGACCCTCGCCGCAGTACCACTCTCGTCGTTGTCCCAGAAGACCACGATGCGGCCATCGGGCTGAACGAGCAGGCAACAAGGGTAACCGCTGGAGTAGAAGTCGATGAACGACCCGTCGACGCCGCCGTCGCGCTCGAGGCGCCGGACGATGAAGGGACTGCCGCTCGAGGTGACCGGGCCGGCGATCACGATCTTGCCGTCTGGCGCGACCGCCATCGCCGACGGTAGCTCGTAGTCGAAGATCCTCGGCACGACGGCCACGCCATTGAATCCGAAGGAGAGGTCGACCTCGCCGTCGCTCCGGGCAGGCGGCGTCGTGACTGCGGCAAGGACGAGGAGGGAGAGGACGCTCCTGGACAGGACGAGGTGGGGTCGGTATCGGGGGATCATGGAGCGTCGGATTCTCACGATCCGCCGGCAGCGCCGCCGCGAAGGAAGTGCGAAAATTTCATTACGTGAGCCGGCCCGGCAACGGTCTAGGATGGCGACCCATGACCGAGCCCCCACCGGGCGACCTCCGGACCCCGGCGCTCGAAGGCGGACGCCCATGGCGCCGCTGGCGTTTCGGACCGTACCTGCTCGACGAGCGCGAGCACCGACTCGAGCGCGAGGGGCGCGTGGTCGAGCTCACGCCCAAGGCGTTCGCGCTCCTCGTCCAT
>CAYZWR010000297.1:0-1652 GCA_964481735.1 uncultured Thermoanaerobaculia bacterium | reverse complement strand
TGGCGGGCGGGTCCTTGCGCTTCATGGCGTGTCCTCCGGTTCGGCCGCGACCGCCTGCCCGAAGGCGAGCCAGTCGCCGTCCGGCAGGCGCACCATCAGCTCGCGCTGCCGCCAGGGCTTGTCGCGCGGCCCGTCGACATCCTCCGGCGGCAGGCGTTCGAGGTCCGGGCGGAGCTCCGCGAAGAGCGCGTCGACGTCGTCGACATCGAGATAGACCGTCATCCGCGCCTTGCCGTCGGGCTGGATCCGACGGCCAGGCTCCTCGAGGATTCGGAGACCCGCTCGTCCCCACTCGAGGTAGGCGTAGCCGGGCTCCCGATAGCGGACCTCGAAGCGGAGAATGCCGGTGAGCCGCGCCAGCGCCGCCGCGAGGTCGGGCACGTGCAGCATCGGAGTGATCTGGCGAATCGCCGGCACGGTCCGGGCCTCAACCTTCCGCTTGCGCGTGCCGTGGTTCCCCGACCTTCCGCCTGACGAAAGCGATCCGCATGTCGGCCTCCCTGGGATCGAGGGTCGAGAATAGCGTGCCACCTCCGGGCCACGGCAAGGCACCCGCCACGGCGCGAGATCGCTCACCCCGGCGGTGAGTCGACCGACGCCGGCGCGGGTGCCCCGGGACAGTTCGCGGGAGCGCTGGGCCGGGTAGGGTCGCGAGTCCTGCCGAGCGCCCAGCCGAGCGCCAGGACGAGCGGAAAGAGGACGCGCTGGACCGCCCGCGGCGGCACCGCGACGCTCTGCTGCTCGCGGTGCCGCCAGAGCACCTCGACCAGGTGGAAGAGCGATGGGCGCCCGCTCGGCGAGGCGTTGGCGACCGCGAAGATCGCCTGGAGGAAGCGATCGAGGTCGCCGGCCGGGCGCACGTGCCCCGCGAAAACGAGGAGCTCCTCGCCGGCATTCCACCAGGCGTGAACGACCCCCGCCGGAAACGCCGCCGAGCCGCCCGCGCGGACGACGACCTGCTCCTTGCCGCAGCGGGCGCCGAGCGTCCCCGAGATCACCTTCCCTTGCTCGTGCTGCGCCCAATGAACGTGCGGGGGCGGACCGCTCGCGCGCGGCGGCAGCGAACCTTCGATGCAGAGGATCTCGCCGCCGTCCGGCTCACGCTGCCGGGTGAGTTTCAGACGCTCCCCGGTGTGCCGGTTCGCGAGCTGGAGCGCGTCAGCCATGGCCGCCCGCGGGCAGCGTGTACTCGAGCTCGTACCGGTGGCTCCCCTCGAGGATCTCCAAGCGCAGGACACCGGCGATCCCGGTGAGATCGCCGGTACCCGAATCCGGGACGATCGTGATCGAGAGCTGCTGGTCGCCCCGCGTCATCGTGCCGCCGTGCTGCAGAACGAAGCTGCCGGTGCGGCCCTGGAGGGAGCCGCTGACCCGCTCGAGCGCGACGTAGCCAGCCGAACCGCCGACCGGGGTGAGGGCGGTCAGCATCTCCCCCTGCGCCGACCCGGCGAGATCCCCCGTGAAGAGCTTGGCGAGCGTCACCCGGCCGAGGCTCACGCCGTCGCGCGCGCTCGGCTCGCCGGCCGGCTCGAGCTCGACGCTGAACGACCCCTTGGCGGTGGCGGAGATCCTCGGCTCCTCCCCGGCGCGCGCCGAGGCGCGCAGAAAAGCGTCGACCTCCCGGACGAAGAGCGCCGGCTGATCGACGAAGG
>CAYZWR010000296.1:0-1674 GCA_964481735.1 uncultured Thermoanaerobaculia bacterium | reverse complement strand
CTCGTCGCGTACCTCGCGATGGTTACGGCCGCGGTCGTCGCGGTCGGCCAGCGGACGATCACCGTCCAGCGGTTCGTGGAGGACAACGTCCCCGTCTGCGGGCGGTTCGGCCCGGAGTCCGTGCAGTGCCGGAACGTAGTCTCCGACCTGCTCCGGGGGTTCACCCCGCGGCAGGCGTGCGTCGTCGTGCAGAAGGCGGGCGTCACTTGCGAGCGCCGGGTAGCTCGGGACATAGGGATACCCGCCAGCCCCGACGCACAAGGCTCAGGGCAATCGTCGCCGCCTGATGCCCCCGCATCACCGGGGTCGTCAGCAGCTCCGGCGTCGCCCCTTCCCCCGGGTAGCGCCGCGCCTCCACCCGACAGCGGTCCGTCAGGTAGTCCGCCTCCCAGCCCGCCGCCTCCGGGCGGAGGGCCGCCTTCAGGTCCGCCTCCCAGTGGTCCGGAGCCTCCGGCGGGCGGAGCGCAGGGACTTCTGCCGGACCTGCCGGTGGTGAACTGCGCCGCCCTCCCGCTCGGTCAGCAGCTTCAGCTCGGCTGCTGACCTCGCGGGCGAACTCCTCGATGTCCGGGCGCGTCAAGCGGCGCCGCCCAGCTCGTTGATCGGCGGACGGAAGTCGATGGACGGGTCGGTCACGACGCGCCCCTCGATCCGCGACAGCCGGAAGTTCCGGATGGCCTCGATGTCGTGGTCGAAGCCGACCACGTACTCCTCGCCACCGGCGCGCAGCGACTCCCGAATCTCGTACGGGCTCACGTGCTTCCACCCGGAATGCTCGATGTCGTTCCGGTACAGCCGCTCGCCCCGCGGGACGGGCCGCCGGTAGAAGAACGTCACCGGACGCTCCTGCTCGATGGCGGCTTCCAGCTCCTCCGCGTTGTCGTACGCCTGGAGGGCGCCGTACGCCTCCTCGCCGACGCGATCCGGCGCGGCCGGGCGGCCGGGCTCGACCTCGCGCTCATGGGTATAGACCTCGCGCAGCTCGTTGCTCTTCAGGAAGGCGTCCTTCGTCAGCGCGACGACCTTGTCGAGCCGGTCCAGCTCGATGTTCCGCGTCTTGCCGATCTGGTAGCAGGCCGCCTCGCGCCAGCTCAGGCCGTCCTCGATCACGTGCTCCAGCGTCCGCTGCACCAGCGCGTTCGCCGCGGCGACGTTCAGGTCCGTCACCGGGTCGATGGGGTTCCTGGTCTCACTCATGGTTGTCCTCCTCGCGGCCTCGGCCGCTTCGTTGATTGTCCGTTCGTGCGCCTGGCGTGCCAGGTCGTTGAACCGGTGGAGCGCCCTCACGAGAGCGGTCCCGTGTAGCCGGTCGCCCGGATGTCCTCCTCGACGGCGTCCATCAGCTCGCCGTAGTGGTCCTGGGGCTGCGGCAAGCAGTCCGGCGCGCAGCGCCGCCAGGTCTGCCGCATCCCGTCGAGCGCCTCCCGGAGGATCGCCCGGCCGACCGGCCCGCTCCACTGCGGGGCGGAGCGGCGCCGGACCTCGACCGTGACCGGCGGGCCGGACTCGGGCCAGGCGTACGGCGTCGCGAGGAGGAGGTACTCCGGCGTCGTCAGGACCAGGAGCTGCTGCCCGGGGTACTCGGCCGGGGGCGTCACGACTCCTCCAGGGGTTCGCTGGTGATCGCCAGCACGGCGGTCTCCTCGATCACGACGATGCGCTGCTGGTCCTCGC
>CAYZWR010000295.1:0-1687 GCA_964481735.1 uncultured Thermoanaerobaculia bacterium | reverse complement strand
CCGTAGAGCAGCTCGGTGATCCGCCGCGCCTTGGTGAAGACGATGGTCTTCTGGCCCCCTTCCAACAGGCCGGCGAGCAGATCGAGCGCCAGGGTGTAGGTGCTCCCCTCCGGGCGGAGCAGCCAGACGTGGCGCCCCTCGCGCGGCGCTCCCGAGGTCGCGACGGTCGAGAACGGCAGGCCGGCCAGCAGCTCCGCGAACTCGCGCGCGTTGGCGGCCGTTGCCGAGGAGGCGATGATCGCCGGCCGCGCGCCCGATGCGCGCGCCAGGCGCAACAGCCGGGCGAGCACGTGATGGAAGTGGGCGCCGAACAGCCCGCGATAGACGTGCAGCTCGTCGAGCACGATCCACGCGAGCTCGGAGAAGAAGGTCGTCCAGTTCGCCGGGTGGCCGAGGATCCCGAGGTGCAGCATGTCCGGATTGGTGATCAGGACGCGCGGCGGCCGGCGCCGGATGGCGGCGCGACGCGAGCTCGAGGTGTCGCCGTCGTAGATCTCGCACCCGAAGGCGCTCTCGTCGAGCCCCGCCGCGGCGGCCAGGGCGCGGAGCTTGCCGCGCTGGTCCTGGCCGAGCGCCTTGAGCGGGAAGAGGAAGAGCGCCCGGCCCGGGCCCTCCGCCAGCGCCTCCTCGAGCACCGGGACCTGGAAGACGAGCGACTTGCCCGACGCGGTCGCGGTGGTGATCAACAGGTTGCGCCGCGCCCTGGCCAGCTCGATCCCCTCCGCCTGATGACGCCAGAGCCGCTCGACGCCGCTCGCGGCGAGCGCCGCCGCCAGGCGCGGCGCGAGCGGCGGCTCGGGGTCTGCGTCGACGGCTCTCTCGGCCGGCAGGTGACGCTCGGCGACCAGCGCCGGCCCGAGCCGGCGCCGGAGCTCGCGGAGCGTCCGGTCGAGCCCGGTCGCGGACGCTTCGCTCACCGGCTCGGGTCGGGCTGGCGCTCCGCCAGCTGCCGCTCGCCGAGCATCCGGCGTCGCCGGGGATGCAGCCGGACGCCGGCGACCTCGCGCGCATAGTGCTCGATGCGGGTCATCGCCTCCTCGGCGGAATCGGTGAGCTGGAGTCGGGCGACGTCCTCCGGCGTGATCGTCCCTTCCGGGATCATCTTCTGCTCGAGCAGCTCGAAGAGGTCCTTCCAGTAGTCGCTGCCCATCAGGATCAGCGGGAAATCGGGGATCTTCCCGGTCTGGATCAGGGTGGCCGTCTCGAAGACCTCGTCCAACGTCCCGAAGCCTCCGGGGAGCACCACGAAGCCGCAGGAGTACTTGACCAGCATCACCTTGCGCACGAAGAAGTAGCGGAACTCGAGGAAGAAGTCGAGGTAGGGATTCGGCTGCTGCTCGCGCGGCAGCTCGATATTGCAGCCGACCGAGCGGCCTCCCGCCTCGCGCGCCCCGCGGTTGGCGGCCTCCATGATGCCGGGTCCGCCGCCGGTCATCAGGGTGAATCCGGCCTCGGCCGCGAGTCGCCCGACGTCGCGTGCCAGGGAGTAGTAGCGGTGCGTCTCGGAGAACCGCGCCGAGCCGAAGACGGTGACGCAGGGCGGCGCGAAGTGCAGCACGCGGAAGCCGCGCAGGAACTCAGCGAGGATGCGCCAGAGCCGTCGCAGCTCGACCAGGCGCCATCCCGGGCCGGCGAGCAGCCCGCGGTCGGCCAGGTTTCCGTCGCGCTTGACCCAGCGGGCGTGCTC
>CAYZWR010000294.1:0-1707 GCA_964481735.1 uncultured Thermoanaerobaculia bacterium | reverse complement strand
CGAGAGGCTTTCGTCAGCGCCGCGCGAGGGTGGTGCCGCGCTGCCCCTGGTAGTGCGACGAGGAGCCCGGCTCGCCGTAGGCGACGTCGGGCTCGCCCTCCATGGCGATGAAGATGAGCTGCGCGATGCGCCGCCCGGCCTCGAGCACGAACGGGGTCGGGCCGAGGTTCTGGAGCTCCAGGGTGATGTTCCCCTCGAAGCCGGGATCGCACCACCCGGCGAGCGAGTGGTTGATCCACAGCCGTCCGAGCGTCGACTTGAGCTTGAGATCGCAGGCGACGGTGCGCGGAATACGCACGTACTCGAGGGTGGAGGCGAGCACCACCTCGCCGGGGAAGAGCTTCATGTGCCCGGCGCGGAACTCCTCCGGCTCGCGGGTCGGGCAGATCCAGTGTTCGGAGAGCCGCACATCGTAGCTCGCCGCGTTGACCAGCGCCGGGTCGTAGGGATCGACGCCGCCGGCCTCGGCCCAGGCGCGGATCCAGCGATCGGGCTTGATCACGGATCGAAGTAGACCGGCGTCGAGAGCTGCTCGCGGTGGATGGTGTCGACGAAACGGATGATCTGGCGGGTGAGCGACATGAAGAGCGTCGTGGTGCGGTTGCCGCCGCCGAAGAAGCGGACGCCGCGCAGCAGCTCGCCGTCGGTCACGCCGGTGCAGGAGACCAGGATCTGCTCGCCCGGCGCCAGGTCCTCGGTGCGATAGATGCGCGTGAGATCGTGATAGCCGAGCTCGGCCAGGCGGGCCTTCTGGTGGTCGTCGGTGGCCACCAGCCGGGCCTGGATCTCGCCGCCCAGGCAGCGCATCGCAGCGGCGGTGATCACCCCTTCCGGGGCCCCGCCGATGCCCATCACCGCGTGGACGCCGGTGCCGCGCACCGCAGCGGCGATGCCGGCCGAGAGGTCGCCGTCGCCAATCAGCCGGATGCGCGCTCCCGCGCCGCGGATGTCGGCGATCAACTGCTGGTGGCGCGGCCGGTCCAGCACCACGATCGTCAGGTCCTCGACGTCGCGATCGAACCGGCGGGCGAGCGCCCGCAGGTTCTCGATCACCGGCGCGTCGATGTGCACCGAGCCGCGCGCCGTCGGGCCGACGATGATCTTCTCCATGTAGGTGTCGGGCGCGTGGAGCAGCCCGCCACGCTCGGCGGCGGCGAGCACCGCCGTGGCGTCGGGAGCGCCGGTCGCACAGAGGTTGGTCCCCTCGAGGGGATCCACCGCGATGTCGACCCCCGGCGCGGTAGGCGAGCCCTTGAGGGCGCCGACCTGCTCGCCGACGAAGAGCATCGGCGCCTCGTCCCGTTCGCCTTCACCGATGACGATGCGGCCCGCCATGGGCAGCAGGTCGAGCTCGTGCCGCATCGCCTCGACGGCGACCTGGTCGGACTGGTGCCGGTCGCCCAGGCCCATGGTGTGCGCAGCGGCGATCGCCGCCTGCTCGGTGACGCGGATGAAGTCCTGCTCGAGGATCTGGTCGAGTGCCATCAGCGTGCCGCTCCGCTGGGGACCTTGCGCTTCTTCTCGACCACGACCGGCGGGTTGTAGGCCGGAATCCCGGTCACCGCCTCGCCGATCACCAGGCCGTGGATGTCGTGGGTCCCCTCGTAGGTGAAGACCGATTCGATGTTCATCATGTGACGCATGATCGGGTAGTCGTCGACGATGCCGTTGGCGCCGAGGATCTCGCGCGCGAGCTTGGCGCACTCG
>CAYZWR010000293.1:0-1711 GCA_964481735.1 uncultured Thermoanaerobaculia bacterium | reverse complement strand
CTCTACGAGAAGAAGATCTCGTCGATGAAGGACCTCCTGCCGATCCTCGAGCAGGTGGCCCGCCAGGGCAAGCCGCTCATGATCGTCGCCGAGGACGTCGAAGGCGAGGCGTTGGCCACGCTGGTGGTCAACAAGCTGCGCGGCACGCTGCAGATCTGCGCCGTCAAGGCGCCGGGCTTCGGCGATCGCCGCAAGGCGATGCTCGAGGACATCGGCATCCTCACCGGCGGCAAGCTGATCACCGAGGACCTCGGCATCAAGCTCGAGAACGTCAAGTGGGAGGATCTCGGCGAGGCCAAGAAGATCGTCATCAACAAGGACGACACCACGATCGTCACCGACGTCGACGACAAGAAGCGGCGTGAGGCGATCTCCGGCCGGGTCAAGCAGATCCGCACCCAGATCGAGGAGACGACCTCCGACTACGACCGCGAGAAGCTGCAGGAGCGCCTCGCCAAGCTGGTCGGCGGCGTCGCGGTGATCAAGGTCGGTGCCGCGACCGAGACCGAGATGAAGGAGAAGAAGGCGCGCGTCGAGGACGCGATGCACGCCACCAAGGCGGCCGTGGAAGAGGGCATCGTCGCCGGCGGCGGCGTCGCCCTGCTGCGCGCCATCGAGGCGGTCGACAAGATCAAGGCCGAGGGCGACGTCGCGGTCGGCGTCAAGATCGTCCGTCGCGCGCTCGAGGAGCCGGCCCGGCAGATCGCCGGCAACGCCGGCGAGGAGGGCTCGGTGGTGGTCCGTCAGATCTACGCCGAGAAGGGCAACGTGGGCTTCAACGCCGGCACCGGCAAGTTCGAGGATCTGGTCAAGGCCGGCGTCATCGATCCGGCCAAGGTCACCAAGACCGCGCTCGTCAACGCCTCCTCGATCGCCAGCCTGATGCTGACCACCGAGGCGATGATCAGCGAGATCAAGGAGAAGGAGAAGGCCCCCGCGATGCCCGGCGGCATGGGCGGCGGCATGGGCGGAATGTACTGATCGGCGACCGCCGATCAGTATCCTGAGCCGCGCAGCGGCGAAGGATCTCGATGCAGTTTCCAGGGCCGGCGGGGCAACCCGCCGGCCCTTCGTCTTGGCGCCGATGGGCCGCGATGCCGCTAGACTGGCCGCGCGATGACCTTCGCCTCGGCCGCGATCCTGCTCTTCCTGGTCATGGACCCGCTCGGCAACGTGCCGCTGTTCGTCTCGGCGCTCGCCGGCGTCCCGCCGGAGCGCCGGCTGCGGGTGCTCTGGCGCGAGCTCCTGATCGCACTCGCGGTGCTGCTGGGGTTCCTCTTCGGTGGGCGTGCGGCGTTGGATCTGCTCGGTATCCGCGAGGAGTCGATCTCGGTGGCGGGCGGGATCGTGCTGTTCATCATCTCGATCCGCATGCTCTTTCCGTCGCACGAGCGCGGGCCGGCCGGGCCGGCCGGCGAGCCGTTCGTCGTGCCGCTCGCCATTCCCCTGGTGGCCGGGCCTTCGGCGTTCGCCACGCTGATCCTGCTCGCCGGCCAGCCGGGCGCGCGCCCCGGCGTGCTCGCTCTCGCCCTGCTCGCGGCGTGGGCGGCGTCGACCGTCATCCTCCTCGCCTCTCCCAGACTCGACCGGGTGCTCGGCGATCGCGGCCTGATGGCGATGGAGCGGTTGATGGGTCTGCTGCTCGTCGCCCTCGCGGTTCAGATGCTGATCGACGGCCTCGCCGCCACCCTGCGCTGAGCGCGTCGCGCGC
>CAYZWR010000292.1:0-1736 GCA_964481735.1 uncultured Thermoanaerobaculia bacterium | reverse complement strand
GGCCTCGCCCAGCTCGACGCCTTCTGGCGCGCCGAGGACGGCGACCGCGCCGCGCGCGACGAGGTCGCGCGCACCCACTTCGCCGGGGACGCGGCGACGCTCGACGCCCTCTTCGAGCGGCTCGAGCTCGGGCTCGAGTCGCTCGACGGGCATCTCGTCGAGATCGCTCGCGACTGGCGGTCGCACGCCGATCTCGACCGCGGGCCGATCCTGCCCTTCGACGAGATCATGGCGGCCTACGACCCGGCCGCCCACGTCTCGGACGACCTGTTCGGCAACCGGCTCGCCTTCGCGGTGCTGCTCAACTTCCCGCTGACCACGCTCGACGAGCGGCTCTCGAAGGGGGAGAGCTGGAGCCGTCGCGAGTGGGCCGAGGTCCGCCTCGCCCAGCGCTTCGGCAAGCGCATCCCTTCCTCCGTCAACCAGGCCTTCGCCGAGGCTGCGGCGAGCGCCAGTCAGTACGTCGCGGGCTACAACATCTGGATGCATCACCTGGTCGACGCGAAGGGCGGGCGCCTCTTCCCGGCCAAGCTGCGGCTGCTCGAGCACTGGAACCTGCGCGACGAGATCAAGGCGAGCTACAGCGACCCGAAGCAGGGTCTGGCCAAACAGCGTGCGGTCCAGAGGGTGCTCGAGCGGATCGTCGACCAGTCGATCCCCGAGGTGGTGGTCGACAACCCGCGGGTCGACTGGGATCCGTTCACCAATCGGGTCGCTCCCGCCGCGGTGCGTGACGACGGCGGCACCGAGCCCCTGCCGGCGAACCCGAGCGCCGCCCCCGAGCCGGCCACCCGCTACGCCACGATCCTCGCCGGCTTCCACGCGGCGCGGCAGATCGACCCCTTCTCGCCGACCGCGCCGACCCTGATCGCGCGCCGCTTCGACGAGGACCGCGAGCTCCCCGAGGCGCGCGTCCGGGCGATGTTCGATCAGGTGCTCTCCTCGCCGCTCTTCGCCGAGGTGGCGGCGCTGGTACGCGAGCGGCTCGGCCGCCCGCTCGAGCCCTTCGACCTCTGGTACAACGGCTTCCGTCCGCGCGGCGCCTACAGCGAGGCCCAGCTCGACGCGCTGGTGCGCGAGCGCTATCCCACCGCCGAGGCTTACGCGCGCGACATGCCGCGCATGCTGCGCGAGCTGGGATTCCGGCCGGACGAGGCCGACTTTCTCGCGGGCAAGATCGTGGTCGACCCGGCGCGCGGCTCCGGGCACGCGTGGGGAGCGGCGCGCCGCGCCGACCGCCCCCACCTGCGTACCCGGGTGGGCGCCGACGGCATGGACTACAAGGGCTTCAACATCGCGGTCCACGAGATGGGGCACAACGTCGAGCAGATCTACTCGCTCGACCGCGTCGACCACACGCTGCTCGCGGGAGTGCCCAACACCGCCTTCACCGAGGCGCTCGCCTTCGTCTTCCAGGCCAAGGACCTCGAGCTGCTCGGGCTCGCCGCCCCTGACGCCGGGAGCCGGGCGCTCAAGACGCTGGGCGACTTCTGGAGCGCCTACGAGATGTGCGCGGTGGGTCTCGTCGACATGGGGATGTGGCACTGGATGTACGAGCACCCCGACGCCACGCCCGGCGAGCTGCGCGACGCCGTGGTCGCGCTCGCCAAGGAGACCTGGAACCGCTACTACGCCCCGGTCTTCGGCCAGCGGGACGTCGTGCTGCTCGGCGTCTACGCCCACATGGTCGACAGCTTCATGTACCTGCCCGACTACGCGATCGGCCGCCTGATCGC
>CAYZWR010000291.1:0-1742 GCA_964481735.1 uncultured Thermoanaerobaculia bacterium | reverse complement strand
GGCGCCGCGCTCAGTCCCGGCCGGTGTGCGGGAGCGGTGGAGCGGCCGCCCCGATCGCTACGGGCTCGCCGGTCATCTGCCAGCGAATCAGGGAGACCGGGATCATGCCGGCGGCGTTCAGCTCGGCGAAGAAGCGCCGCATCGTGAAGCGGTCGCCCAACTGGTGGGAGCGCTCGCGGATCAGGTCTTCGATCAGGAACTTGCCGGTCACGTAGCTCGTGCCGTAGCCGGGCTGGCGCAGGTAGAGCTGCTGCTCGAAGCCGAGCAGGTCGAGGTCGGGGCGCATCCAGCCGCGTGGCGTCCACTCGACCTGGAAGGCCTTCGCCTGGGCGAGGTCGTAGTCGTTGGCCTGCAGGTAGAGCGAAGCGAGGCCGCGCGCCGCGCGTTGGGCGAGCATGATCCAGACGATCTCGCGCGAGCGCGGACTGTCGTCGAAGAGGCCGGCGTGGAGCATGAGCTCCTCCATCGCCGTCGCCATGCCTTCCGAGCGGCTGTCCCAGATGTTGTAGCGCAGCGCGCCGCGCCGGATCGGGCTCGGGTGCGGCTCCTCGCGCATGCGCGCCGTGTCCCACCAATGGGTGGAGTGGGTGTAGAGCGTCAGCGGGTCGAGGTGCATCGCGATGGCGAAGAAGTTCCGCGACTCGGGCGGCACGAAAGAGCCGAGATGCGCGCGCAGGGCCGGGTCCATGAACTCGCGCATCGGGTAGAGGTCGCGGTCGCGCAGAAAGGCGATGAAGCGGGTGACCGCCTGGTTGGCGCGCTCCTGATACTCCGTGTCGTTCCGGACGACCGGAATCTCCGGCAGGGCGCGGTTCCTCTCCTCCTCGAGACGCAACGCCGCATGCGACCGCGCGAGCTCGCGCCGCAAGAGGTCGACCTCCTCCGCCCAGGTCATCGGCACGAGATGGACGTGGCGGAGGTTCCAGCTGTAGTTCTCCTTGCCGATGCCGGACGGTCCGGTCTTCGCGGGCGCCTGGGCCTCGAGCCATTCGACGAGCCGCTCCGTCGCGCGGCGGGCCGCGGCGACGGTCTCGCGGAGCTCCCTCCCGTTCGCGGCGACTCTGGCCTCCAGATCGGTGAGGTCCTTCACCTGGCCGCGGACCGTGCCCGTGCCGGTGATCCAGAGGTCCCGCGCATTGCCGGTCAGATTGAGCCGCGCCTGCTCGAGGAGCGCGGGAATCGGGCGGAGCTCGCTCGCCAGCCGGCGCTCCCCGTCGGCCGAGAGGGGGAAGGTGTAGGTCCACAGGTCGACGATGCCGTGCGGGGTCGGTCCTTCGTGTGCCGGGGTGTCGCTCGGCTCGGTCCTGATCGTGGCGTAGTAGGCCGGATCACGGGCCCACGGCCGAAGCACCTGCGCGTCAAAGGCGAAGCCGTTCATCTCCGCGCGTACGATCTCGAGGTCCACGCGCTGCTCGACCGACCAGCCGCTCGCCGGGCTCGAAGCCCGCTCGGCGATCGCCTCGAGCCGTGCGCGATAGGTCGCCAGCTCCGCCAGGCGCCGCGCGACGGTCGCCGGCGTGAAGTCCGGTGCGCCGTCGCGGAGCGGCGGTTTCTCGAACTCCCGCCAGTCGTCGAACAACGCGAGGAGCGCGGGGTAGCCGCCCGGGTCGGGTCGCTCCGGCGGTGCGCCGTCTGCGGCCGATGCCGCGATGCAGGTTGCCAGAACCACGGCCGCACTCCAGCGCAGACCCAGGCGAGCGCTCATCGGATCTCCTCTGCCTCTCGGGCGACGCCTACCTTAC
>CAYZWR010000290.1:0-1746 GCA_964481735.1 uncultured Thermoanaerobaculia bacterium | reverse complement strand
GCGACTCCGACGACCAGTCGTCGACCTACGGAGAGCTGACCTATCTGCAGTCGCTCGCCGACGGGGTGACGATTCCTCACCTCGGCGGGGCCGCCGGCATCGACATCTCGCAGGACGGAGCCTTCGTCTACGTCACCGCCACGGTGGACAATGCGGTATCGATCTTCAATCGCAACACCACCGCGAGCGACACGACGAACTTCGGTCGGCTGACCTATCGCGACGCGCGCTTCGAAGGCGAGGGCGGAGGGCTCGGTGGCGCGGTGTCCGGACTGGAGGGCCCGCGACAGGCGCGGATCAGCCCCGACGGACAGCACCTCTACGTCGCCAGCCAGACGAGCGACGCCGTGGTGGTCTTCCAGCGCAACTCCGCCACCGGCAGCCTCAAGTTCCTGCTCGAGACGCTGCGCAAGGACGGCAACGACGCGCCCTGCGTGCAACCGCCGACCTGCACGATCGCCAGCCTCGACGGATCGCGCTCGCTCGCCTTCGATCCGGCGGGAGAGCATCTCTATGTCGCCGCGGAGGTCGACTCGGCGCTCACCGCCTTCAAACGCGGCCAGGCGCCCCCGGCGTTCCAGTTCACCGGCGGCACGCCGGACGCCGACCCGCCGGTGCCTGTGGTGGACGGCCAGGTCCAGGGGATCGTCACGGTGGACGGCCTCGATGGGGTGACCGATCTCGCGGTCGTCGGGCAGAACCTCTATGCGGTGAGCTTCGCCGACGAGTCGATCGCCGCCTTCGCGCGCGACGCGGCGACCGGCAACCTCAGCTACCTCGGCCGGCTGGTCGACAACGTGGGCGGCGTCGCCGGCCTCGCGGGCGCCTCGGCGATCGCTGCGTTCGGCGACAGCCTTTACGTGGTCGGGCAGTCGGTCAATGCGGTCGAGAACACCCTGGCCCTCTTCTCCCGCGACCCGGGAACCGGCCTGGTCGAGTTCGAAGAGGTGCACCGCCAGGGGCAGAACGGGGTCGACGGGCTGTTCGGCGCGGCCGACGTGGCGGTGAGTCCGGACGGACTGCACGTCTACGTCGTGGGGCTTTCGCCGGGCTCGCTCGCCGTCTTCTCGCGCGACCCGGGCGACGGGAGCCTCACCTTCAAGGAGGCCAAGATCGCCGGGACGCCGGGCATGGTTGGCCTGCAAGGGGCGCACGGCGTGCAGCTCAGCTCGGACGGCGAGCACGTCTACGTCGCCACCTCGATCGACGACGCGGTCGTGGTCTTCCGGCGCAACACCGACGGCGGCAACCCGGCGTCCTTCGGCCGGGTGACACAGGTCCAGGTGGTCGACGGCCTGGCGTCGCTCGACCGCGCGTTGGGCATTGCCGTGAGCCCGGACCCGGGCGACGGCTCGAGCAGCCGCAACGTCTACGTCACCGGGCACACCGCCAACGCGCTCACCGTCTTCCAGCGCAACGTGGACACGGCGAGCGACGACTTCGGCCGACTGACCGTGCTGCAGACTTTCGTCGACGGCAGCGGCGCCGAGGGTCTCGCGGGAGCGCGGGGGGTCGAAGTGAGCCCGGACGGCAAGCAGGTCTACCTCACCGGCGAGAACGACGATGCGCTCGCCGTCTTCGCCCGCGAGACGACCGGCGGAACCCTGGTCTTCGTCGAGGCGCGGCGCGACGGTGCCGATGGCGTCGAGGGGCTCGACCAGGCCTACGCCGTGGCGATCTCGGCCAACAGTCGCAATGCCTACGTCGCCGGATTCGGCGACGACGCGATCGCCGCGTTCAGCCGGG
>CAYZWR010000289.1:0-1750 GCA_964481735.1 uncultured Thermoanaerobaculia bacterium | reverse complement strand
CGAACGCGCACGCCCCGAGCACCGCGAGATAGGCCACCAGCGGAAACGGCGTCGCGAGGTAGATCGGGCGCAGCGTCGGGAAGAGCGTCGCGTCGACGACCACCAGGACCGCCAGCAGCCCGCCCAGACCGACCACAACGGCGAGGATGGCGACAGCGAGGGCCCGCGACTCCGGCCGCCGCGCGAGGAACGGCGCCCCGGCGAGGGCGAGCAGGATCAGCAGCGCGGCGAGCGGTGCCGTCGCTCGATAGCCCGCCACGATCGAGCGGAGCGCCCGGAATCGTGAGGTCCGCTCCATGGACAGCGGCTCCGCCGGTGCGCCGGTCGAGCGCGGAGGCGCCACGGTTTCGCCGCTGATCGCCTCCCAGCGCGCCACTTCCGCGGGCCTGACGGAGCTCCGCTCCGCGCTCACCTCCAGCTGGCGAAGCGTCAGGAGCTCGCGCGCCGCGCCGAGCGCCGCGCGCGCCGCGGGCCCGGCCCGCAGATCGCGCAGGAGGTAGGTTCCGCGACTGCCGCAAGCGAGTCGGCCTTCGCGGCAGGCAGCCTCGACGTCCGTCGCCAGCCGCCCGTAGAAGCGCGCCGCGTCGGGTGCGGTGGCGGCGAGCCCCGCTCGCGCCGCCGCTTCACGCAGTGCCCAGAAGAACCCCGGCCCGATTTCGCCGGGTGGAATCCGACCCCGATTGTGGGTCTCGGTGACCGCCACCCACACCCGCCCCAGCTCGCCCGCGAAGTACGGCTCCAGCGCGCCCATCGCCGGCACGGCGGCGGCGACCCGCCGCCGGCTGGCCGCGGGGAGCGGCACGAAAGCGAGGCGTTCCTCGGCGGTGGGCACGCGCGCCAGTGCGCTCGACGCGCGCTCGAAGCCGGCGGAGCGGATCTCGGCGAGCGTGCCGACACCGTAGAAGCGCTGGTTCCGCGCCGCGATGAAGGCGAACGGGAACAGCACCGGGAGCGTCACGGCGAAGGCGAGCGCCGCGCGCGCGCGGCGGCGGGTGAGCACCCCAGGCCCGCGCGGCGCGAGGACCGCGAGGAGCGCCGTCGCGCCCATCGCGGCCGCCCAGACACCCTCCTCGCGCAGCAGGAAGCTGCCGGAGACACCGGCGGCCAGCGCGAGCGCCCAGGGTGTCTGAACCGGCAGGCCACGGTCGCGGCGCAGGATCCAGCCGACCGCGCCAGCCGCTGCGAGGAGGGCGAGCGCCGGCGAGAGCGCCTGGCGGCTCAGAATCACCTGGACCTTGGTCGCCAAGGTCGCGGGATGGAAGAGGAGGAAGCCATAAGCGACCGAGCGGGCGAGCACCGAGCGCAGGTGCGGCGCGAGCGCCTGAGCCGCGAGCGCGGCAGCGGCGGCATGAACCCAATGCCCGGCGTCGAACAACGGGATCCCCAGCCGGTGAACGACCGCGATGAACAGCGGATAGAGCGGCCGCTTCGCCAGGGTGAGCTCGTCGTAGGGGCCGAACCACTCGCCGCGCACCAGGAACTCGGCGAGTCTCAGGAAGAGCTTGTCGTCGTGGAGCAGGTCGCTCTGGGCGCAGAGCTGGAGGATCGAGGTCAGCCAGACCTTGAGGGCCGCGAGCGCGACCGCGGTGCCCCAGAAGAGCAGGTGAGGTCGGGTCTCCCGCCACTGGAGCCCTGTGCCGTCCACGACCCGCGACATCGCTGCGGACTCTACCGCGCTCGCGGGCCGCGTCGCGCCTCAGCGGAGGCGCTGCCTGCGGCCACCGGCGCTCGTATAGACCTTGACCTCGTC
>CAYZWR010000288.1:0-1764 GCA_964481735.1 uncultured Thermoanaerobaculia bacterium | reverse complement strand
ACCATCGCGCGAAAGCGGGGCTCCTCGCGCAGAGCGTCGAGCAGCGGGAGCGTCGTGAGGCCGAGACGGTTCTCGCGTCCGGCGAAGAGCTCGTCGAGCGCATCGAGCGCGCCCGACCGGTCGCCGTCGCCGAGCCGCGCGAGAACCAGGGCGAACGAGGGCACGTAGCCGGAGCGCGCCGCCCTCTCGACCTCCTCGCGGATCGCGTGCGCCTCCGCGCGCCGGCCCGCGGCGGCGAGCGGCTCCACCCGGAAGGACTGCGTCAGCGGCGACGGCTCGAGCTCGGCCAAGCGTGCCGTCGCTGCCACCGCTCGATCGACTCGTCCCCGCCGGAGCTCAGCGACACCGAGCCAGCCCCACGCCCACGCGAACTGCGGGTCCATCGCGAGAACCTCCTCCGCGCGCGCGACGGCGCGGTCCCAGCGGCGTGCCACGAAGTCGGCCTTGGCGCGGTCGGAGGCGATCGCCAACGAGAGCGGATCGAGTCGGGCGGCGCGCGCGAGCAGCGCGTCCCCCTCGTCGAAGCGGCCGAGGAGCACGAGCATCTCCCCGTACCAGTGGGTCGCCGTCGGGTGATTCGGCTGGACCGCGAGCGCCTGCTCGTACTCGGACTCGGCGCGCGCCCAGTCGGCGTCGTAGTTCTCGGCCACCAATCCAAGGACCGCGTGCGCGTCGGCCGAGCGCTGGTCGAGAGCGAGCGCGCGCAAGGCGTGGCGTCGCGCCTCCTCGTAGAAGTCGACCGGCCCGGCGAGCAACGCCTGGGCCGCCGCGAGCCCCGCCTCGGCGGCGGCGTAGTCGGGATCGATGGCGAGCGCCCGATCGAAGAGCTCGACCGACCGCCGCAGCCCGTCGGCCGTTCGCTTGCTCCAGAAGTAGCGGGCGCGCAGATACAGGTCGTGAGCCTCGGGATCGACGGTCGTCGGCCCCTGCTCGAGGCCGGCGCCGAGCGACGGCAGGAGCGCGAGCGACGCCTCGTGCCCGATCGCGCGCTCGACCCCGAGCAGCTCGCGGTCCGCATGGTCGAACGAGCCCGACCACAGCGCGCGGCCGTCCGCGGTCGACAATAGGCGCGCGGTGACGCGCAGCCGCCCCTCCTGGCGGCGAAGCGTGCCGGTGAGCACCGCGTCGACGCGGAGGGCGCGGCCGAACCCGAGCGGATCGGTCGTCGCGCGCTCGTCGTGCATCACGGCGCCGAGCGGCCGAACCTCGAGACTGGCGAGGCGGCTCAGCGCGAGGATCAGCTCGTCGGCGAGGCCGAGCTCGAGGTGGACGTCCTGCGCTTGTTCGCCGATCGACGCGAAGGGCAGCACGGCGACCGAGCGGAGCGTCGCCGGCTCCGCTCCTGGAGAGCGCCGCAGCGGCCCAAGCCAGACCGCGGCGAGCGCGACGAGGACGAGCGCGAGCCAGAGGGGCGGAGGCGCGGCGAAAGCCGGGCCGCGCCCGACCCGCGGGCTCGTTGACGGGCCGGATGGCGGGGCCGGTGGCGACGGCGGCGCGGCGCTCGCTTCGGTCTCGGCGACCTCCTCGACGGCGCCCGCGAACCGGTAGCCGAGCTTGGGGACGGTCTCGACGAGCTCCGCGTCCGACCCGAGCGCCGAGCGCAGGCTCGAAACGTGCCGGGCCAGGGTGCCGTCCTCGACGAAGGTGTCGGGCCAGAGCGCCGCCATCAGCTCCTCGCGCCGTACCAAGCGCCCGCTGCGTTCGACGAGATGGACGAGGAGCGCGAACGCCTTGGGCGTGAGCTCGACCACGCGCCCCTCGCGC
>CAYZWR010000287.1:0-1789 GCA_964481735.1 uncultured Thermoanaerobaculia bacterium | reverse complement strand
CCGACCGTGATCACCCCCTGGGCGTTGCCCGGATCGGTGATGCTCGAGGCGTTGTAGGCCTCGACCTCCCCCTCGTCGGCGGTGACGTAGCGGCGGTATCCCTGGTTGCCGGCGGCGGCGACCACGACGACGCCGGAGGCCACCACCCGCTCGCACTCCTCGCAGACCGGCGTCCGGCCGCAGGCGTAGTTCGCGACGTCGTGCGGGATCGAGAGCGAGAGATTGACCCCGTGCACCACCGTGTAGTCGTGCGCCGCGTTGAGATGGCGGACGAACTGCAGCGCGGCCATCACCGCGAACTCGTCCCCGCGCCCCGTGGCGTCGAGCACGCGGAGATCGAAGAGCTTCAAGTCGGGGGCGACGCCGACGAGATCCTCCTCGAGGCCGCGCCCTCCCTGCTCGTCGCTCCGCTTCCAGTCTCCCGCGAGGATGCCGGCGACGTGCGTCCCATGGTCGTGCCCCGGAGCGTCGTAGCCCTTGGCGGTGTGCGCCACCCGGAGGAGCGGCGCCAGGCGCTGCCAGTCGATCGAGCGCCCGCTCGTCAGGGCGGCGTTCAAGTCCCGCACCTCCTCGTCGAGCGCCGCGGCGGCGGGTTCGCCCTTCGCGCGGCGCTTGCCGCGCTCCTCAAGCTGCCGCGCGAGCGCTCGCGGCTGCTCCGCGGTCTCGGGATCGAGGAGGAGCTCGATCTCGGAGAAGTCGTAGGTCTCGACGACCCGCGTCCGGTTGACCGCGCGCCCCCGCGCGACCGCGAACGGGGTCGCGGCGAGCTCGCCGTCCGCCGTGCGCTCGCGAAACGCCGGGTGGGTCGCGTCGATGCCGCTGTCGATCACCGCCCAGGCGAGCTTCGCGCAGGAGATGTCGAAGAGCTGCCGGGCGGCGTCCCCCTTGACCGCGAGCACCGAGCGCGCCACGGTGGGCGACACCTCCCGATTCAAGGCGACCGAGAAGAGGCGCGCCTCGCGCGGCCCGGCCTCGACGCCGGAGACGAGCTTCGCCACCGCCGCGACGATCCGCCGCCAGCCGGGATCGGGCGTCGTGGCGCCGGGGCGGAGCTCCGGTACCCGCTCCCAGGGGAGCTCCTCACCGCCGAGGAAGAGGGCCAGGGCCCCCACCACCCGCAGCATCCAGAGGAGGCCGGGAGCGGGGCGCTCGGGCTTCCTGCCCTCGCGCGGGAGCGGCCGCGGGTGCTCGGGATCCTCGACCGCGAGGGCGAGCTCGTCGATTGCGCCGCCGATCCGATCGATCCGCCACTTCGACTCGAGCTCGCTCCACCACTCGGTCATCGGCAGGACGGCGCGCACCAGCTCCTCGAAGTAGAGCCCCGCGGCGACGGTGGTCTGGTTGTAGATCACCCGGGCGCGCGCCTGCGTCGGGTGGCCGAAGGCGCCGCGGGCGGCGCTCACGGCGGCGCCGTCGAGGCGGGCCCGGAGGACCTTGCGGACGTCGCCCACGGCGGTCTTCCGCCAGGGGGTGAGGAGGAGCTTGATCGCCGGGTGGCTCTCCGGCTCTTCCCCCGCCGGCGGGCGGACCGTGGGGCGCTCGGAGTCGAGGCCGTCGGCGTAGGCGAGCCAGACGTCGGGCAGGACCGGCGTGTCCTGGGTGAAGCGCCGCACCCGCCCGGCGCCGAACATCAGCTCCTCCATCAGCCGGCGCCGGATCCGCCGTTCCTTCGCCCCGTCACGTCGCGTCGTCATGGCTCATTCTTACCATTCCCCGCCGGCGCTGCCTTGACGAAGAAGACGCCGAGCGCCGCCGCCACCAGGCCCTGCAGCGGGCCGAGGTAGAGATT
>CAYZWR010000286.1:0-1804 GCA_964481735.1 uncultured Thermoanaerobaculia bacterium | reverse complement strand
GGTCAGGCGGAGCTCGGTACCGGCCGGGAGCTCGATCGTCTCCCCCTTCGTCGCGACGGCGATCCCGGTCCCGGCCGCGCCGCCGAGCACGCCGCCGATCACCTTGCCGCGGTCGTTCTTCTTCGCCTGATTGCCGAGGATGATGCCGATCGCCGTGCCGGCGGCGATCGTCGCGGCGTCCTTGCCGGTCTCGCTCTTGCCCTCGCGCGCGAAGTGCGCCTCGATCGGCACTTCGCGGCCGTCGACGAGGGCGGTGTCGAGGGAGAAGGCGAGGCGCGCCTGGCCCCCCACCTTCTTCAGGGCGTGCGCTTCGCTGACCCGGCCGGTGAGCCGCGTGCCGGTGGGCAGCGCGACGCGCCCGCCGACTTCGATCGCCTCGGTCAGCTCGCCCTCGACCGCGTCGCCGGGCTGCGTGCTCTGGCTCGAAAGCGGCGTGGTGAGCGCCAGCGAGATCTGCGTGCCGTCAGGCACGGTGAGCATCACGACGGGGCGCGGCGCTGGCGGTGACGCCTCGCCCGCGCGGGGCGTCGGATCGGCCGTTGGATCCCCGTTCTGATTCCAGCGCTCCCTCGTCACCGGCGCGGTCTCCGCGGGCCGGGTCGTGCTCGGCGCGGCGCCTGGGACGGGCGCTGGAGGCCGTGAGGTCGACGGGATCGCAGCGGGCGGCGAGCTCGGCGCCGCCTGCGACGGCGCGTTCACGAGCGAGCTCGGCGCCACGGCCGCCGGCGCGTCGCCGCCGCTCCCCCGGCCGACCAGGAAACCGACCAGCACGGCCAGCACCACGCCGGCGGCGGTGACCGCGATGTTGCGTTGCATGCGAAGGTCTGTCATGTCGCCTCCCTTCGTTCACGGGAGGTCAGGTGCAAACCCGGGACCAGAAGGCCGCCCTCGCTGTGCAACTGCTCACATTCCAGTCGAGAACGTCGCACCCACTTCAGGGCCGCTCGGTCCGCGGAAGAAACCTCGGACAAGTGATATCATTCACAAAGTCGATCTCTCGCCAAGGAGACCTCATGAGCCCGCTCCGCAGATGCCTCGCCTGCTTCGCCCTCGTCGCTCTCGCCGCGGTCCTGCCGGCCAACGCCCAATACTCGGAGACCGTCAGCGGATCGCTCGTCCCCGGGGGCCCGACGATTCCGCGCGTCGGGATCATCTCGACCCCGAACTGCACCGGCGCCTACGTGGAATTCGCGGCCCTCTTCGCCGCGTATCCCTTGGCGGTGGGAGCGGACGGAACCTACAACGTCGACGAGCCCGGCACCGAGTCCGCGGTCTACGTCCTGGAAGGTTCATTCGATCCGGAGGCCGTCGCCGCGACCTGCATCGCCGCCTCGAACACGAATCCGATCTCGCTCGACGTCAGCTTGACGGCCGGTACCCAGTACTTCCTCGTGGTGATCGAGGACACCTTCACTCAAGACGGGATGGACTACGCGTTGACGGTGAGTGGCCCGGGCTCGGTCGCGTTCAGCATTCCCACTCCGCTCGCGATCCCGACCCTGTCGACCTGGAGCCTGGGGCTGCTCTCGCTGCTCCTCGCGGCGGCCGGCTTCGTCGCGCTACGCCGCCGCCTCGCGGCCTAGTCGAACCTCCCCGTTTCTGATCCACATCCGGCGTCGGGTCGAGCACCCTCAGAGCTCGACCCGACGCAGCCGGAGCGCGTTGCCGATCACGGTGACCGAGCTGAAGCTCATCGCCGCGGCAGCGAGCATCGGCGAGAGCAGCCAGCCGGTCCAAGGGTAGAGGAGACCGGCGGCGATCGGCACGCCGGCGGCGTTGTAGGCGAAGGCCCAGAAGAGGTTCT
>CAYZWR010000285.1:0-1817 GCA_964481735.1 uncultured Thermoanaerobaculia bacterium | reverse complement strand
TTCATCAGGTCGGAGCCGATGTCGGCGATCTTGGTGAAGATGCCGCCGGCGATCCTCAGCGCGGCGGCGCCCAGCGACTCGCCGATCGCGAAGCCGATGAAGCAGGGCCCGGCGTAGTCGCGCGGCACGAAGAGCAGGATCGCGAGCATGATCACCAGCTCGGTCGCGATCAGGAGCGTGCCGATCGACATGCCGGCCTTGAGCGGGATGGCGTAGGTCGGGAAGGGCTTGCCGCGCAGCGCGGCGAAGGCCGAGCGCGAGTTGGCGAAGGTGTTGATGCGGATGCCGAACCAGGCGACGCTGTAGCTCCCCGCGATGCCGACCAGCGAGAAGAAGAGGATGATCGCCACGCGGTCGAAGGAGAAGTGCCGCAGGAATCCGAAGTAGTAGAAGATGATCGCCGCGATGAAGACCCAGAGCAGCAGGATGAACTTGCCCTGCGTCACGAGATAGGTCTTGCAGGTCTCGTAGATCAGCTCCGAGATCTCGCGCATCGCCCGGTGGACCGGCAGGTTCTTCAGCTGCATGTACATCATCAGCCCGAACGCCATGCCGAGCAGGCAGACGAACAGCCCGAAGAGCAGCAGGGTGGCGCCGCTCATGCCGAGGAACGAGACGCTCTTCAGGTCCGGCAGGACGAGCTCGGCCTCGGAGGCCGAGGCGGGAGTGCCGCCGAACCAGGCCGCGAACGCCAGCGCGGCGAGCGCGGCGCGACCGGCGCGCGGATGACGATTCAACCAGGATTGCATGTCTCCTCCGTTCGATCCGCCCCGCAGGATCCTGCGGGGCGCAAGCCATAAGGACTGGGAACTGCCGTGGTTTGCCACGCGGGCCGGACCCCCGTGGAGGTCCACCGGTCTCAGACGAGTCGGGGAATTCTAGCCGAATCGCGGGGCGCGGCGCGACGGAGGCGGAGGTCCGGCGGCGCCCGGTGCGCGCTTGGGGCGGGCCGCCGCGGAGTGCTACTCTTCCGCGGGTTTTCCTCGTGATTCGCCAGGGTTGCGATGTCGAGCGTCCGATGGGAGGCTGAATGTCGAAAGAGCATCAGCAGGAGCAGTGGGGGACCCGAGTCGGTGTGATCCTCGCGGTCGCCGGCTCCGCCGTCGGCCTGGGCAACTTCTTGCGATTCCCCGGACAGGCGGCGGCCAACGGTGGCGGCGCTTTCATGATCCCCTACTTCTGCGCCCTGCTCTTCCTCGGCATCCCGATCGGCTGGGCGGAGTGGACGATGGGCCGCTACGGCGGCGGCAAGGGGCTGCACTCCTCGCCGTCGATCCTCGGCGTCTTCGGCAAGGGCGCGATCGCGCGCTATCTCGGCGTCATCGGCGTGCTCATCCCGCTCTCGGTCTCCTTCTACTACACGTACATCGAGGCTTGGTGCCTGGGCTACACCTGGCACTATCTGACCGGCGGGATCGGCGTCGACATCGCCGCGCCGATCGCCGAGCAGACGGCCTCCGCGGCGAACTTCTATTCGACCTTCACCGGCCGCGGCGAGAACGGCATCCTGGCCGGCGGATCGATCGAGACCTTCGTCTTCTGGGCGATCACCTTCGGGGTCAACATCTGGCTGGTCTTCCGCGGCATCTCGAAGGGCATCGAGAAGTTCTGCTCCTACGCCATGCCGGCGATGGCGGTCTGCGCGCTGATCGTGCTCGGCCGCGTGCTGACCCTCGGCACCCCCGACCCGGCGCTCCCCGACCAGAACGTGATCAACGGCCTGGGTTACATGTGGAATCCGAACTTCGAGGCGCTCGCCAATCCGCAGACCTGGCTCGCCGCCGCGGGGCAGATCTTCTTCACCCTCTCGGTCGGCT
>CAYZWR010000284.1:0-1820 GCA_964481735.1 uncultured Thermoanaerobaculia bacterium | reverse complement strand
GTGACCGGATTCGCCCCTTCGTTCGTTATTAGGGGAGAGAAGCCGAACTGGACGCGACCGAGGTACCTGGGACCCAGGTCCACCCGCCCCGCCGGGTGGACTGCCGGCGTCAGATTGCCGACTAGGATCGCGTCCATTCAGCTGACAAGAGGCGGCGGTCGGTCACGCCGCGCGGTGCGCGAACCGGTTGTTCTGGGGGATGGCGTGTCTTCGGATCGGATCGCAGCGAGGAGGGGAAGGGAATCTCGGAGCCGGCGCGCCGGAGCGCGGGCGCTCCTCCTGGCCTCGCTCGCTTCGGCGTCGGACCTTCCCGCCGAAGCGCCACCCTTGCCTTCGTGTCGCTACGGCACGGCGAGCTTGGCCGGCGCGCCCGCCCCCGCCGGGACCTCCGTCACCGCCCGCTTCGCGGGCCTCGAGATCGCCGCGACCTCGGTCGACACCGCCTCGGGTGTCGCGCGCTACCGCCTCGACGTACCGGGCGACCGGAACGAGACGCCGATGGTCGAAGGGCCGTCCGAAGGCGAGAGCTTCGAGCTCCGGGTCGCCGGCGCGCTCGCGGCGACGGCGATCTGGCAGAGCGGCCTCTACCTCGAGGCCGATCTCTCGACCGCCGGCGGCGCCGACCTCGCGGTCACGATCGACAACGGTGTCGGCGCGCTCGCGGCCGGGGCGACTCTCGCCGCGGCGGTCGGCGTCGCCAACGGCTCGAGCGTCGGCGCCAGCGGAGTCGAGGTGGTGGCCGACCTGCCGGAGGGGGCGACGCTCCTCTCCGCGAGCGACGGCGGCGCGCTCGGTGCCGACGGCCGGCTCCACTGGCCGCTCTTCGCGCTCGGCGCCGGCGCCTCCGCGACGCGCAGCTTCAGCGCCGCGCTCGCCGCGACCTATCCGGCCGGAGTCGAGAGCGTGGCGATCGCAGCGGCGGTCGCGCACGACGGCGCCGCAGGGGGCGATCCGAACCCGGCGAACGACGCGGCGAGCGACGTCGACCGGCTCGACGCCGCCCCGGATCTCCATCTCGCGCTCTCCGACGGCGAGTCGACCGTGCCCCCCGGCGCGACCCTCGTCTACCGGGCGACGGTCACGAACCCCGGGACGCAGGGTGCCACCGGCGTGCTCCTCGAAGCGGCGCTGCCGCCGGGCGCGGAGCTCTTCTCGACCAGCCATGGCGGGGCCGCGAGCGGCAGCGTGGTGCACTGGCCCGCCTTCCCCTTGCCGGCCGGCGCGGTCCAGGAGCGCGCGGTGACGCTGCGGCTCCCCGCCGATCTCGATCCGGGCGTGACTTCGCTCGAGGTCGCCGCGACAACGGCGGACGATGGCGCCAACGGTCCCGACCTCGATCCTGCCGACAACCTGGCGGCAGACCTCGACGCGATTCACCATGCCGCCGACCTCGTGGCGCTCGCCGTCACGGACTCCGCGGTCATCACCGATCCGGTCACGCTCGCGATCTCGGGCGTCGTCTCGGTCGACCTCGTCAACGCGGGCACCCTGCCGTCGGGCCCCTTCTCGAGCGTCGTCTTCAGCGACGCCGACGGCGACGGCGCCTACGATCCGGGGGTCGACCCGCTGCTCGGCTCGGCGAGCCGCGCCTCGGTCGAGCCCGCCGACACGAGCTCGGTCGAGGTCCCGGTCGCGGGCACGGTCCCCTTCCTCGGCGACCGCCTCTTCGCCTTCCTCGATGCCGGCGAGGAGGTGAGCGAGCTCTCCGAAGCGAACAACCTGAGCGACAGCGCGCGCTCCTGCGGCGCGCTCGAGCCCCCCGGCCCGTTCTCGCCGGTCGTCGAACGCTCCTGGCCGCCGGAGGGCGGACCGGCGACCTA
>CAYZWR010000283.1:0-1831 GCA_964481735.1 uncultured Thermoanaerobaculia bacterium | reverse complement strand
AGCCTTCGGAAACAACCGGAAGAAATTCTCGGTGGTGAGCGCTGCGGTCTCCTCGAGCGTCAGCCCGAGCTCGCGCGCCAGCCGCTCGGCGACCTCGACGACGTACGCCGGCTCGTTCGGCTTCCCGCGGTGCGGCACCGGCGCCAGATAGGGCGAGTCGGTCTCGACCAGGAGCCGCTCGCGGGGCAGCTCGGGCAGCACCTCGCGCACGTTGTCCGCCTTGGGGAAGGTGATCATCCCGGAGAAGCCGAACCAGGTCGCGAGCGGCAGCGCCCGGCGCGCCATCGCCAGCCCCCCGGCGAAGGAGTGGAGATCGATCGCCAGGCCGCGGTACGCGGGGTCGCAGAGCACGGCGAGCATCGCGTCGTTCGAGTCCCGGTTGTGCACCACGAGCGGCAGCCCGGCGTCCAGCGCGATCTCGACCTGCTCCCGGAAGGCGCGCTCCTGCGCGTCGCGCGGCGCGTGGTCGTAGTAGAAGTCGAGCCCGCACTCCCCGACCGCGATGGCCTTGGGGTGGGCGAGCAGTTCGCGGAGCCGCGCCGCGTCACCCGCCTGCCAGCGCGATGCCTCGTGCGGATGGACGCCGAGGGCGCACCAGACGCCCGGCTCGGCATCGCAGAAGGCGAGCAGATCGGCCCCCTGCGCGAGCTCGGTCGCCGGCACCAGCACGCCGCCGACGCCGCGTTCCCGCGCCCGGTCGAGCGCCGCGCGGCGCGCTGCCGGATCGAGATACTGCAGGTGGGCGTGCGAGTCGACGAGGAAGGGGCGCGGGCTCACTTCACCCGCGTGCCGTTGGCCACGCCCTCGGCGTGCGGCCGGAGCAGGATCGGCCGCCCTTCGCCATCGGTCGCGGCGAGCACCATCCCCTGCGACTCGATCCCCATGAGCTTCGCCGGCTGCAGGTTCGCCACCACCACCACCTGGCGATCGACCAGCTCCTCCGGCGCGTAGGCCTTGCCGATCCCGGCGACCAACTGGCGGAGCGACTCCTCGCCGAGGTCGACCTGCAGGCGGATCAACTTCTCCGACTTGGGTACCCGTTCGGCGACCTTGACGGTGCCGACCTTGAGCTCGACGCTACCGAACTGCTCGATATCGATCATCGCGACTCCCGAAGCCACCGGCCGGGCCGGCTGGGCCGGCGCCTGCGCGGCGAGGAATTCCTTCTTGTCGATGCGCGGAAAGAGCGGCGCGAGCTCCGGCAGCGGCGCCGAGAGCGGCGTCTTTCCCCAGGCGAGCGCGGAGAGGTCGGCCGGTGGCGCGGCGGTGCCGACCGCCGCCAGCACCCGCGCCGCGGTCTCGGGCATCACCGGCAGGAGCCCCGTGGCCACGATGCGCACCGCCTCGAGCCCGTTCCAGAGCACGCGCGACAGCCGCTCGCTCGCCCCTTCTTGCTTGATGAGCTTCCAGGGCTCGCGCGTCGTCAGGTACTGGTTGGCCTCGGCGAGCAGCCGCCAGAGGGCGCGCAGCGCATCCTGGAACGCGAGACGGTCCATCGCCTGGCGGTACTCCGCCGCGACCTCCCCCGCCACCGCGATCAGCGGGTTGTCGTCGCACGCGGTCGGCGGGGTCTTGCCGCCGAAGGCCTGGCGAGAGAGGGTCACCACCCGGCTCGCCGTGTTGCCGAGGTCGTTCGCCAGGTCGCTGTTGAAGCGATCGACGAAGGCCTCGTCGGAGAATCCCGCATCCTGGCCGAAGACCATCTCGCGCAGCAGGAAGTAGCGCAGCACGTCGGGGCCGAAGCGCGCCACCAGCTCGTCGGGCCGCACCACGTTGCCGACCGACTTCGACATCTTCTTCGCGTCGCGCAGCCACCAGCCGTGCGCCCAGA
>CAYZWR010000282.1:0-1839 GCA_964481735.1 uncultured Thermoanaerobaculia bacterium | reverse complement strand
CTGGAAGGACGCAGCCAACGACGACGAGGGCGGCCTGGCGGTCGTCTGAGAGGAGCATGATGGAGACCGACTACGACGTGCAGAAGATCGACCGCCGGATCAGCCTCGGCCGCGCCTACCTGGCCGGACCCATGACGGGCATCCCGCAGTTCAACTTCCCGCTGTTCGACGCCGTCGCGCACGACCTGCGCGTCGCGGGCTGGGACATCGTGAGCCCGGCCGAGCTGGACGACCCCGAGACCCGGGCCGCCGCGCTCGCGAGCGAGGACGGCAACCCCGGCGACTCCGCCCTGAACGGCGAGACGTGGGCGGACTTCCTCGCCCGCGACGTGAAGCTGATCGCGGACGAGGTCGATGCGGTGATCCTGCTCCCGGGCTGGGAGGCGTCGAAGGGCGCCCGCCTGGAGGCGTTCATCGCGAGCCTGTCCGGGCACAAGGTGTACTTCCACGAGCCCGCCTGCGAGATTGGCGTCCAGGAGGTTCCGGAGGCGCGCCTGCACGCGCTGCTGCACGCGGCCGCGACGAACCGCCCGCTCGCCGCCCGCTACGCCGCCGCCAGGCGCTTGCCCGGGCTCCCGGACGACACCGCCGGGGAGGTCCGCGTGACGGACCCGACGACCGGCGGCGAGAAGGGCCGGAAGCCGGAACGCATGGACCTGATCCCGCCCGCGCCGCTGCTGGAGCTGGGGCGCGTCTACGCGTTCGGCTCCGAGAAGTACGCGGACTGGAACTACGCGAAGGGGTACGCGTTCTCCCTCAGCCTCGGCGCGCTGCTGCGGCACGTCATGGCGTGGGCGGACGGCGAGGACACGGACCCGGAGAGCGGGCGTCACCACCTGGCGCACGCGGCCTGGCACTGCTTCGCCCTCCAGACGTTCCAGTTGTACGGCCTCGGGACGGACGACCGGATCAGCGCCGCCGTCGCCGGGCACGAGACGGGGGCCCGCTCGTGAGGCTGATCCGGGTAGAGCTGCAAGACGGAAATGGAGTTCGGCCAGTGATCGTGGCGTGGGCGTGTGATACACTTTGACCGTGTTACAGTGTCGGGTAGAGAACTGCGACCGCGAGGCTACCCGAGGAGGGCGCCCCGCCACGCTATGTAAGGCCCATCACGACCGGCTTCGCCGTCACGGCAGCGTTCGTGCTGAGAAGCCGATTGAGTCGCGTCAGAAGCGAGACGGAGTGAACAGCAACGGCTACCGCCTAGTCTGGTGCCCGGACCATCCGGCCGCCTATAGCGACGGGCGGGTACTGGAGCACCGGCTAGTGATGGAGCGCGCCCTGGGGCGGCCGCTAGAGCGCGACGAGTCGGTGCACCACAAGAACGGGAACCGGCTGGACAACAGGCCGGAGAACCTGGAGCTTCGTGTCCGGTATCACGGCTCAGGTCAGTCAGTTTCAGACCGGGTCAAAGACGCGACTGAGATACTTAGGCGCTATGCGCCGGAGAGGTTGGAGAGAGAATGGTTGAGGTAGACGTAGAGACGACGAGCCTCCAGTGGTACGGGGAGAACCAGCGCGTGTTCCTCGCGCAGTTCCTGGCAGACGACGAGGCGCAGCCGGAACTGCTGCCGCTGCCCGAGTACCGCGAGCGCGTTCAGCGGCGACTGGACGACGCGGACGAAATACGGCTCTGGAATGGCAAGTTCGATTTGGCGTGGCTCGCGGCCGAGGGCTTCGAGCTGCCGCCGGAGCACACCTGGCACGACGGGATGGTCGCGGCGCACATCGTGGACGAGCGCACGAGCGTCAGCCTGAAGGCGCGCGGCGCCCGGCTGTTCGGTGAGGGCGAGCGCGACGACGAGGCGGCCGTCGCGGACTTCCTGAAGCAGGAGGCGA
>CAYZWR010000281.1:0-1840 GCA_964481735.1 uncultured Thermoanaerobaculia bacterium | reverse complement strand
GCCGGATCTGTTCCCCTGTCGTCGAAGGAGGCTGCCATGTCTTCTGCCGACCGCCATAGGCGCGTCCGCACAACCTTCGTTTTCGCCGTAGCACTTGTTCTCTTCACGGTTCCAACCGCCATCGCCCAGAGCTACACCGTCACGACCCTCGCCGACAGCGGCGCGGGGTCGCTCCGCGAGGCGATCGTCCTCGCCATCAGCGACGGCGTGCCAAGCACGATCAGCTTGGATCCCAGCCTCGCCGGCGGGACCATCGTCCTCTCCTCCCCACTCCCGGGTCTCGGCGAGGGCGGCACCGTGATCGACGTCGACCTCGGCGGCGACTGCATCCCCGACCTCGCGCTCGACGGGCAGTGGATGCCGAACGCCAACGGCTTCTATCTCGACTCGAACGACAACGAGATTCGGGGCTTCGCGATCCACTCCTTCGACTGCCCCGGCTGTGGCGGCGATCTGATCATCGTCTGGGGCGCGAGCGGCAACATGATCCGCTGCAACTACCTCGGGACCGACCTCTCGGGGACGAATCCACTCGGCACGCAGACCAACGCCGTGACGCTCGTCGCGGGAGCGAGCGGCAACACCCTGCGCGACAACCGGATCGTCTACAACGGCGTCGGCGTCGCCATCTTCGAGGGGAGTTCGAACAACACGGTGGGTCCGGCCAACATGATCGCCTACGGCGGCATGGCGGTCTACCTACAGGAGAACAGCCTCCCCGGCTACCCCGACTTCGCCGCGCTCACCCCGGATGCCGTGCAGGCGGTCTCCACGCTCGCCTTCGCCGACGACTGCGACCGCTTCCACCCGCTCGGCGAGCCGATCCTCTTCGACGATGCCGGACACCCCTTCGTGGACGACTTCGGCATGCGCTTGACCGGCGAGCTCGCACTCGACACGGCGGGCGACTACCTGTTCGAGACCCCCCAACTCGACGACCAGGCCCGGTTGCTCGTCGACGGCGTCGTGCAGCTCGACGTCATTGGCCCCGGGCCGCACTCGGTGATCGTGCCGGCGCTGTCGGCCGGCGTGCACACGATCGAGCTCGACTTCGCCGAGGGGCCGGGAGGCGCCGGCCTCGAGCTTGCGATCTCGGGGCCGGGCACACCGATCCTCTCGACCGGCGCCGCACCACCCGGTGACTGCGCGCCCGGCCAGCCGGGCCTCTGCGCCGAGCTCTTTCAGCTCCGCCAGCCGATCGAGGGCAATCGCATCACCGATAACATGATCGCCGAAAACAGCGGGCGCGGGATCCAGTTCGGCAACTGTGGCCCGCAAGCCAACGACCCGGGGGACGCCGACCTGGGTCCGAATACGCTGCTCAACTACCCCGAGATCGCGAGCGTGGTGCCGATCGGCGGCGGGCTCTACTCGACCACCGGCTCGGCGCCGCCCGACTCGACCGTCGAGCTTTTCGTCTCCGACGGCGATCCCTCCGGCTTCGGCGAGGGGCAGCAGTACCTCGCCTCCACCACCGCCGACGGCAGCGGCAACTTCTCCGTCGGGCTGCCGCTCGCGCTCGGCACCACGTGGCTCACTGCCACGGCGACCGATGCCGCCGGCAACACCTCCGAGTTCGGGCCCAACTTTGCCCCCTCCGCCGGCGCGGACCGCCTCACGGTCGGCGGCGGAATCTCTGCACTGCCGGGCGACACCGTCGTGGTTCCCGTCTACGTGCGCGACGCGAGCTTGACGCCGCTCGGTCTGGACCGCCCGGCCGGCGAGCGCATCCAGGGAATCGTTTTCAAGGTCCTCTTCCCGTCCTCCACGATCGTCGCTGCGAGCGCCGCGCGCGACGGCGTGCTGCTCGGCCTCGACGCGCTCTACGAGCTCGCCCCGG
>CAYZWR010000280.1:0-1847 GCA_964481735.1 uncultured Thermoanaerobaculia bacterium | reverse complement strand
ATGCTCACCGGACGGCGGCTGTTCGAGGGGGAGACCGTCTCGCACGTCCTCGCCGGCGTGCTCAAGGACGAGCCCGACTTCTCGGCACTCCCCGAGGCCACGCCCGAACGCATCCGGAACCTGCTTCGCCGCTGCCTCAAGAAGAAGCCGCGCGAGCGCCTGCAGGCGATCGGCGACGCGCGCGTCGTGCTCGAGGAGGTGATCGCCGATCCGCGGCGCGACGCCCGGTCCGGCCCGGCGCAGGGCGCCGCCGCGGGCGCGGCCGCGCGATCCGCGAAGCTCGCCTGGGGAGCGGCCGCGGCCGGCCTCGCCGTGGCGACGCTCTTCGCGGCGCTCTGGCTCGAAGCGCGGGGCGGCGGCGGAGCCGCGCGCAGCTACGAGCTCGCGCTGGTCGCCCCGGCGGGGATCTCGTTCACCGACTCCTTCGTCCTCTCGCCGGACGGCCGGCGGATCCTGTTCGAGGGCTATCGGGCCGCCACGGGCGAGCGCGACCTCTGGCTGCGCGACCTCGACCGCGGCGAGGCGAAGAAGCTCGCCGGCGGGGAGCGCGGCGAGATGCCGTTCTGGTCGCCCGACGGATCCCAGGTCGCCTTCTTCGCGGAGGGGAAGCTGAAGCGGCTCGACCTGCGCGGCGGCCCCGCCCAGACGATCGCCGACGCGCCGACCCCGCGCGGCGGCGCCTGGGGGCCCGACGGCCGCATCGTCTTCTCGCCCTCTTTCCGGGTCGGACTCTCGATCGTGCCGGCGAATGGCGGCCCCGCCCGACCGCTGACCACGCTCGACGAGTCGCGCCACGAGAAGAGCCATCGCTTCCCGCGCTTCCTGCCCGGCGGCGAGCGGATCCTCTTCCTCGCCCAGACCGCCGAAGGGGGCGCCCGCGACGACCAGAGCACGATCGAGGCACTCGACCTCGCGAGCGGACGGCGCACCCGCCTGGTCCCCGCGAATTCCTCGCCGCTCTACGGTCACGGGCAGCTCCTGTTCTGGCGCGAGGGCGCGCTCCTCGCGCAGCGCTTCGATCCGGCCCGGCTCGCGCTCTCGGGCGACCCCGTGGCGCTCGCTTCGGCGGTCGCATTCACGCAGAACGAGCAGGCGCTCGCCTCGATTTCCGAGGAGGGCACGCTGGTCTACCGCGCCGGCGAGCGCGGCAGCTACGCCTCGCTGGTCCTGCGCGATCGCACCGGCCTCGGCGTCAAGCCGATCGTGGAGCGGGAGCTGTTCGCTCCCGATCTCCGGATCTCGCCCGACGGCCGGCGGCTCGCCTACTCCTTCAACTCTGCGGGCCAGGGGTCCACCGACCTCTGGATCTACGACCTCGAGCGCGACACCGCGAGCCGCCTGACGTTCGAGGAGGGCGGCGAGGAGCGCCCGGTCTGGTCGCCCGACGGCCGCTTCGTCTACTACACGAGCGACCGGAAGAACGACGGCACGATCTTCCGCCGCGCCGCCGACGGCGCCGGCGCCGCCGAGGAGATCGGCACCACACCACAGGGGATCTGGACGCTCGATGCCTCGCACGACGGGCGCTGGCTGGTGATCGGCGCCGTCGGAGGCGACACGAATCAGGACATCCTCCGCTTCGATCTCGCAACCAGGACGATCACGCCGCTCGTCGCGACCCCGTTCAACGACCAGTGGCCGGCGCTCTCGCCCGACGACCGGCTCCTGGCCTACGCCTCGGAGCAGTCGGGGCGCTGGGAGGTCTACGTCCAGGCGCTCGGCGGGGAACGCGGCCGGTGGCAGATCTCGAACGGCGGCGGCGGCGATCCGCGCTGGCGCGCCGACGGCCGCGAGCTCTACTTCTACACGCCACCCGATCGCCTGTCGGTCGTCGAAGTCACGCCCGG
>CAYZWR010000279.1:0-1855 GCA_964481735.1 uncultured Thermoanaerobaculia bacterium | reverse complement strand
GGTGATGCCGCGCCGCTCGAGCTCGGCGAAGAAGCGCGCCAGGGGCAGCGCCGTCTCCGGGCAGTGCACGCCGGGCGCCGCGATCTCGCCGCGGGCGAGCATCAGGCCGGCGATCGCGAGCGGGACGCCGGTGTCGAGCGCCCCGGCGGCGACCTTCCAGACCGGGTGCGGGAAGATCACCGACTCGCCGCGCCCGCGGACCGTCCGGCCGCCCTTGCGGCCGCGGATCTCGACCCGGATCGCGTCGCAGTCGCGCGCCTCGCCGGCGGGCGCCGCCAGGCGCTCGGCCATCGCGAGCAGCATCTGCCGCGGCGACACACCGCCGACCACGGGCTCGCGCTCGGCGAAGCCGAGCTCGACCAGGAAGCGCAGCTTGGCCACGAACTCGGGGGCGAAGGCCACCTTGAAGCTCGCCGCGCGCAGGCCCGGATACGAGCGCGGGAACATGGCGACCTCGGAGTGCAGGGTGTAGATCGCCCGCATGCGGCCGACCGGGGGAGGAAAGTCGATCTCCTCCTCGCCGCTCATCGGGCGGACCGCCTGGGGCTCGCCGTCGAGCAGGATCTGCGGCTCGAGCTGGAACTCGTCGAGCACCGTGTCGAGCGCGTAGGGGATCGGCAAGGGGCCGTCGGCCGCCGGATCGTGGCAGCCCACCCGGACGTGCAGCTCCTCGACCTCGTCGAGCCCTTGGGCGAGCTTTCCGGCCATCGCGTTGGTGATCCCCGGCGTCGACCCCATGCCGAGCAGCGCCGGCACGCCGGCGGCGCGAAAGGCCGCGTCGAGCTCGAACTGGCGGAGGCTGCCGTGGTAGAGGCCGCCCAGGTCGGTGTAGGGCACCCGCGCCGCGAGCGCCGCGCGCATCACCGGCACGTTCAGGTAGTAGGTGACGCAGTTGAGCACCGCGTCGTGGCCGGCGAGGAGCCGCGCCGTCGCCTCGACGTCCTCGGCGTCGAGCGGAGCGTAGCGGGCGTTGGGGTGCGCCGGCGCGAAGGGGCGCCGGTCGGCGGCGGTCACCTCGGCCTCGGGCGCGAACTCCGCGAGATCGCGCAGCACCACCCCCGCCATCGCCCCCGCAGCTCCGAGCACGGCGAGGCGCATCAGTCGTCCTCCTCGATCTTGACCACCGGGGTCTCCCGGTCGACCTCCTTCAGGGTCTCCTCGAGGACGTCGAGCACCTCGTCGAGGAGCTTCTCCTCGACGTTGAGCGCCGGCTCGAAGCGGACGACGCGCGAGTTGGTGAGCGTGCCGGCGACCAGCACGCCGCGCTTGAAGAGGCCCGAGACGATCTTGTAGCCGATCTCGGTGTTCTCGAACTCCATGCCGAGGAGGAGGCCGCGGCCCTGGGCCTTGCGGATCAGCCGGTCGTAACGCATCTGCAGCGCCACCAGCTCGCCCAAGAGGTACTTGCCCTTGCGCAGCGCCTGGCCGGCCAGATCCTCCTCGAGCGTCACGTGGATCGCCGCGATGCCCGCCGCGCAGGCCAGCGGATTGCCGCCGAAGGTCGAGGTGTGGATGAAGGGGTTCTCCTCCAGCACCTTCCAGATCTTGGGCGTCGACATGAAGGCGGAGAGCGGCATGACGCCGCCGCCCAGGGCCTTGCCGAGGCACATGATGTCCGGCACGGTCGCCCAGTGCTCGACCCCGAACATCTTCCCGGTGCGGCCCAGCCCGGTCTGCACCTCGTCGGCGATGAGCAGCGCGCCGTACTCGTCGCAGGCCTTGCGGATGCGCGGCCAGAAGTCGTCCGGCGGCACCACGGCGCCCGCCTCGCCCTGGATCGGCTCCATGATCACCGCCGCCACCCCCTTGCCGGTGGCGTCGGCCTTGTAGAGCTCGTCCTCGACCGCTTCGGCGT
>CAYZWR010000278.1:0-1876 GCA_964481735.1 uncultured Thermoanaerobaculia bacterium | reverse complement strand
TCAGATCAGGTCCGCGAAGCTCCGCTCGGTCGCGCGGAAGCGGCGGATGCCGAGCCAGAGGAAGAAGGCGACGATCGCGAGGCTCACCCCGAACCCGGGCCAGTAGATGCCGCTCTCGCCGCCCAGAATCGACCAGCGGAAGCCGTCGATGATGCCGACCAGCGGATTCAGGCTGTAGAGCAGGCGCCACTGCTCCGGCACCACGCCGCTCGAGAAGCCGACCGGCGAGACGTAGAGCCCGATCTGCACCAGGAACGGGATGACGACCCGGAAGTCCCGGTACTTGATGTTGAGCGCCGTTACCCAGAGCCCTGGCCCGAGGCTGGCGAGCAGGGCGAGGAGCACGAAGACCGGCAGCAAGAGAATCTGCCACCCCGGCACGAAGCCGTACCAGAGCATCAGCCCGGCGAGGATCGCGAGGCTCACCAGGAAGTCGACCAGCGCAGCGACGATCGTCGCCACCGGCACGATCAGGCGCGGGAAGTAGACCTTGCCGATCAGGTTGGCGTTCGCCACCATGCTCTCGGCGGCGCCGGTCAGGGCGGCGGAGAAGAGCGACCAGGGGAGGAGGCCGGCGAAGACCAGGAGCGGATAGGGGGCGCGCCCGTCGCTCGGGAGCCCCGCGAGGCGGCCGAAGACGACGGTGAAGATCACCATGGTAACGAACGGGCGGAGGATCGCCCAGGCGATTCCGATTACCGTCTGCTTATAGCGCACCGCGACGTCGCGCCAGGCGAGCACCGAGAAGAGCTCCCGGTAGCGCCAGAGGTCGCGCCAGTAGTGCTCGTCGGCGCGGCCGGCCTCGAGGACGAGCACCGTCTCGCTCATGCGGGAGTGGCGGCCTGCGAGGCGGCGTGGATCTCCTCGAAGATGTCGTCCAGGCGCTTGGTCAGGTCCCAGCCCGGGTAGTGGGCGCGCATCTTCGAGAGGTCGCTGTAGTAGCAGACGTGATCGCCCTCCCGGTTCTTGTCGACGTACTCCCAGCGCATCGGTTTGCCGGAGAGCTGGGCGACCCGGTCGAAGGCTTCGAGGATCGAGACGCTGTTCGTCTTCCCGCCCCCCAGGTTGTAGACCTCGGCCACCCGCGGGCGCTCGTAGAAGGCGTGGACGAAGCGCGCGACGTCGTAGGAGTGGATGTTGTCGCGCACCTGCTTGCCCTTGTAGCCGAAGACCTTGTAGAGCCTCCCCTCGACGTTGCACTTGACGAGGTAGGAGAGGAAGCCGTGCAGCTCGACGCCACTGTGCGCCGGCCCGGTGAGGCAACCGCCGCGCAGGCAACAGCTCCGGAGGCCGAAGTAGCGCCCGTACTCCTGCACCATGACGTCCGCGGCCACCTTCGAGGCGCCGAAGAGCGAGTGCTTCGAGCGATCGATGCGGAAGCTCTCGGGAATGCCGCCCGCGAACGCCGGATCGGCGTAGTCCCAGCGGGTCGGCAGCTCGACCAGCGCGATCTCGTTCGGCGCGTCGCCGTAGACCTTGTTGGTCGAGAGATGGACGAAGACGGCCTCGGGGGCGTGCCGCCGGGTCGCCTCGAGGAGGTTGAGCGTTCCGACGGCGTTGACGTCGAAGTCGTCGAAGGGCCGGCTCGCCGCGAGATCGTGGCTCGGCTGCGCCGCGGCGTGCACCACGAGCGCGGGCCGGAGCTCGGCCATCAACTGCTCCATCGCCGGACGATCCCGGATGTCGAGGTCGTGGCAGCGGAAGCTCGAGTGGAGCCCCTCCAGCCGCCGCCGGTTCCAGCGGGTGTCCCCCGCCGGGCCGAAGAAGTCGGCGCGCAGGTTGTTGTCCACCCCGTCCACCTTCCAGCCGAGGCGGCAGAAGTAGTCCACCACCTCGGAGCCGATCAGCCCCGCGGCGCCGGTGACCAGCGCCTGTC
>CAYZWR010000277.1:0-1877 GCA_964481735.1 uncultured Thermoanaerobaculia bacterium | reverse complement strand
CGAGCTAGTTCCGGCCGGCACAATGCTGTTAACCTACTCGATTGAAGGTACCGTACCGGCGCAGCCCGGGCCGCCGCCGCCGCAGAGCGACGGCGAAGGTCCGTCGAGGTTCGAACCGCAAGCCAGCCTGAAGTTCTCTCCTGGGAGGGGAAGCCGTCATGATGGAGCACAAGACGATGAACGCAGCGACCGGCCGAGGCCTGCTGGCGGCGTTGCTCATGCTCGCCGGGGCGACTGCCGGCTCTGCGTCCTACACGGCGACGGTCACCTCGCCAGAGACGCAGTACACGCCCGGCACCAACAACACGTTCAACTACGTCGTCTCGGTGACCACCGATGGCACGGCGGAGTACGTCGACAACATCCTCTTCACCTTCCCGGCGGGCGTGAACGTCGTCTCGGCCACCGGGCCGCAGCCCTACACCAGCTGCGGCGGCGGCGCGGGTAACTACTCGAATCCCAGCGCCAACGTCGCGCAGTGGGCGACCCCAGGGCATCCGAGCGGCTGCGGGGCCTTCGATAGCGGCGCCTACAACTTCAGCGTCACGGTCTCCGTGCCTGGCGCCTTCAGCGGCGACCTGACGGTCGTCGCGCAGACCCGGGGCGACGGCTGGCCGCCGCCGCTGACCGATCCGCTGATCCTGAACTTCGATCTCGTGTACGTGCAGGCCTGCACGCTGACCATCACCTGTCCGGTCGATCAGTTCGCCGACGCCCCTCCGGGCGCCCCCGGCACCACGGTCGACTATCCGCTGCCGACCACCGGCGGCACCTGCGTCGCACCGATCGTCGACTGCGCGCCGCCGCCGGGGAGCTTCTTCCCGATCGGCACGACCGCCGTCGCCTGCGTGGCGACCTCGACCGGAGCGGAGCCCGCCACCTGCGCGTTCGCCGTCACGGTCAGCAATCAGTCGATCCTGGAGATCCCGACGGCCTCGACCTGGGGCCTCGGCGCGCTCGCACTGCTGCTCGCCGGCGCCGCCTTCCTGACCCTGCGTCGCATCGGGTAACCAGGCGTCGATCTCGAGTCTCTCCGGCCCTCCCCGAGCGATTGGGGAGGGCCTTTTAATTAGCGGCGCGGAGGACCGGCGCCACTCGGGCCCAACCTAGCCCACGCGGGCGACCAGCGCGTCGAGGTCGGCGCCGAGGAGGCGGCCGCGGAAGCCGCCGATCCGGTCGGCGAAGGAGCCCCCGTCGCGCCCGGCGGTGAGCGCGCGGTCGCGCTGGCGGCTCGAGAGAAGGAGCTCGGCGGGGAGGCCGATCTCGCCCGCGCGTCGGGCGACGAGCCCGGAAATCATCCCTTCGAGTGTTCGGCGGCGGTCGCGCTCTTCGGCGGTAGGACGGGCGGGCTCCTCGGGGGCGGTGCCGGCGTCCACCGCGGCGCGGGCCGCGGCGAGCCCTTCGACCCAGCGCGCCGCGTGCTGCGCATGCCGGCGCGCGTCGTAGCCCGGAAGCCTGGCGATCGCCTGCGCGGTCAGCTCGTCGGGTCCCCCTCGCCCACCGTCGCCGTCGCCGCGGGCGAGCGCGAGCAGCGTCGCGTCCCGCATCAGGAAGGGGCGGGCGAGGTCGAGCCGCTCCGCCTCGCGTTCACGCCAGGCGGCGAGCGCGCGGGCCACGGCGCGGGCGCGCCGCGGCAGACGGTCCAGCCCCTTCAGCCGGCGCCAGGCCTCCGCGGGGTCCGCGCCGTCTGGCTCGAGGTTGGCGAGCGCCGCCGCATCCTCGAGCGCCCACTCCAACCGCCCGAGGCCGATCAAGCGACGCTCGAGCTCGGCGGCGGCGGCGCCCAGATGCTCGACGTCTTCCGCGGCGTAGCGTAGCTGCTCGGGCGACAGCGGCCGGCGCAGCCAGTCGGTCCGGGTCTGGTGCTTCGGCAGCTC
>CAYZWR010000276.1:0-1912 GCA_964481735.1 uncultured Thermoanaerobaculia bacterium | reverse complement strand
GCGCCACCTCGAAGCGCACCTGGTCGTTGCCCGCCGCGGTCGAGCCGTGCGCCACGGCGGTGGCTTCGCGCTGGCGCGCCAGGCGGGCCACGGCCTTGGCCTGGACGCTCCGTTCGGCACCCACCGAGAGCGGGTAGGTGCCGCCGCGGCGGACGTTGCCGGCGACGAGGAAGCGCAGGACGCTCGCGAAGTACTCCGCCTTGGCGTCGAGCAGGACGTGCTCGCGCGCTCCGAGCGCTGCGGCCCGGGCGGCGAGATCGGCCGCCGCCCGGGCGTCGAGACCGCCGGTGTCGACCGTCGCGGCGAGGATCTCGCAGCCGCGGGTCGCCTGGAGATGGGGGATGCACCAGCTGGTGTCCAACCCCCCGGAGAAAGCGAGAACGACGGTTTCGGTCATGGCGGTCCTGGGCGAAAGTGAGCGGCTCGGGCGGAGGTCGCGCGGCCGTCAGGCCTCGCGGCGCTCCGCGAGCAGACGGTTCAGGCGCGCCAGCAGGCGGCGCTGCTCGGCGGCGTTGCGAGTGGCGGCGAAGATGGTGTCGTCGCCGGCGACCGTCCCGACGAGCTCGGGGAAGCCGGCGTGATCGAGCGCGATGGCGACGGTCTGCGCCGCTCCGACGGTGGTCACGACGACCACCAGGTGGGACCCCGCGGCGCGCACGTCGCGCACGAAGTCGGCGATGTCCGCCAGCTCGTCGCGCTGTTCCTCGCCGAGCGTCGCCGGCAGGACGTAGCGCCCACCGGCCTTGGCGACCCCCAGGTCGCGCAGGTCACGCGACACCGAGGGCTGGGTCGCCCGGATGCCGCGCGCGGCGAGCCGGGCGAGGAGCTCCTCCTGGCTCGCGATGCGCGCGCGGGAGACCAGCTCCACGATCGCCCGGCGGCGGCGCTCTCTCAGCTCGAGGTCGGTCGGCATCCCGTCGTATCCAAGGGATGCGCATAGTTATTCAATGCGGATCGGATGTCAAGAGGGGGGCGCCGGGAACGACGAAGGCCCCGCCGGGGCGGGGCCTTCAGGAAACGGAGGGGATGGCTCCTGGGGAGGGATTTGAACCCCCGACCAATCGGTTAACAGCCGATCGCTCTACCACTGAGCTACCCAGGAAGGGTGGCGCCGCAGGGGCGCGAAGCGGAATCGTATCGAAACCGCGCCCGGCCTGCCAAGCGGCCGGCCGGGCGAGGGGGTGCGCGAAGCCTTACAGACCGGTGTCGAGGAAGGGCTTCAACTTCGCCGCCCGCGAGGGGTGACGGAGCTTGCGCAGCGCCTTCGACTCGATCTGGCGGATCCGCTCGCGGGTGACGTTGTGGATCCGGCCGACCTCCTCCAGGGTGTGCTCGGTGCCGTCGGAGAGCCCGAAGCGCTTGGCGAGCACCTCTTCCTCGCGCGGGGTGAGCGTCTTCATGACCCGCCGCACCTCGTCGCGCCGCGAGGCCGAGACCACCGCGGCGATCGGCGAGACGGCCGACTTGTCCTCGATGAAGTCCCCGAGATGCGAATCCTCTTCCTCGCCGATCGGCGTCTCGAGCGAGATCGGCTCCTGGGCGATCTTCATGATCTTGCGCACCTTGTTGGCCGGCAGGTCCATCCGCTCGCCGATCTCCTCGGCGGTGGGCTCGCGGCCGAGCTCCTGGACCAGCGAGCGCGAGGTGCGGGTCAGCTTGTTGATCGTCTCGATCATGTGCACCGGGATGCGGATGGTGCGCGCCTGATCGGCGATCGCGCGGGTGATCGCCTGGCGGATCCACCAGGTGGCGTAGGTCGAGAACTTGTAGCCCCGGCGGTACTCGAACTTCTCGACCGCCTTCATCAGGCCGATGTTGCCCTCCTGGATGAGGTCGAGGAACTGCAGGCCGCGATTCGTGTACTTCTTGGCGATCGAGACCACCAGGCGGAGGTTGGCGACGATCAGCTCCT
>CAYZWR010000275.1:0-1916 GCA_964481735.1 uncultured Thermoanaerobaculia bacterium | reverse complement strand
TGGTAGCGCGTAGGGGATTCGAACCCCTGTTACCGGCGTGAGAGGCCAGCGTCCTAACCACTAGACGAACGCGCCAGGACCGGCGAAATCTACCAAAAGGGTGCCCGCCGCGCAAACCGGCGGGCGGAGTGGCTGGCCGCGGGGCGGGAGCGGGCTAGTCGCTCTGCCGGAAGACGACCTTCACGCCGTCCGGATCGTGGGTCTCGAAGACCAGCACGCCGTCGCCGTCCGGGCGCAGGCCACCGGGGACGTTGCGGTCGCGGAAGAGCAGCTCTTCGTAGGCCTTCTGGGCCGAGGGGACGTTCACCACCAGGACCATCTTGTGCTTCGGGCCCTGATAGTCGTACGTCTGGTCGCGCCCCTCGCTCTCGCCGTGCGGGCGGCCGAGCACCTCCAGCATCCCGGTGCCCACCTGATAGAGCGCCCCCCGGCCGCTGTCGCGATCCCAGCTCTGCAGCCGCGGCAGCGCCAGCGTCTCGCCGTAGAAGGCGCAGGTGCGGTCGAAATCGCGCGCTTTCAGGACGACGCGGAACTGTCGGATCTCCATCCTTCGCCTCCCCGGTGCCCACCGGACGTCCACCGACGCCGAGGAGCATTCCACACTTCGCCGCGGGCCGTCGAGCGCCGATGCTATTCTTCGCCGCGGTGACTCGACGTCGGCTGATCGCGCTCGTCGCGAGCTGCGCACTCCTCTTCGCCGCCGCAACGCACGCCCAGGAAACCCCTCCCGAAGAGCAGCCCGCGGCGCTCGCGCTGCTGGGCTCGGGGATCGGGGGCCTGGCGACCTCGACCGGGACCTTGCCGCTGCCCTATGGCCTGACCACGGCCGGGCCGCTGCTCGAGCTGCAGCCCATCGTCGCGCGGCTCGGCGGCCGGCTGGAGACCGGCCCGCTCGGCCAGAGCTACACCCTGGCGATCGGCGACTCGAGCTTCGTGCTGGTGCCGGGCAGCGCCACCCTGACCTCGGGCACGGTCATCTTCGCCCTGTCGCAGCCCCCGCAGGCGCTCGAAGGCCGCCTCTACGTGCCGGTCGACCTGCTCGAGCAGACCTACGGCAGCGGGCTCGGCATCGGTTTCGCCTGGGACGGCGCGACCTACCGCCTGGCCGCCAGCCAGCCGGCGGTGCGCGAGCTGCCGCTCGAGGTGGACCTGGTCCATCTGCAGGGCGTGTCCACGCTCGTCCTGCAGTTCCCCGAGGCACCGCGCTACCGGATCGCGCGTACCGCCGCGGGCTACGACGTCCTGCTGCTCGGCGACCGGTTGGTGGCGCCGCCGCGACCCGACCCGGTGGACGATCCCTGGCTGCGCCGGATCGAGCTCGCCCCCGATCGCATCCGGCTCGAGCTCGCCCCCGGCTGCCAAGCCGACTCCTACACCCTCAACAACCCCTTCCGGCTGGTCTTCGACGTCTTCCGCGGCGCTCCCGAAGACGCGGCGGCGACCCCGACCGCGCCGCGCGAGGCGCTGCGCCGCGGCATCCGCACCGTGGTGCTCGATCCCGGCCACGGCGGCAAGGAGACCGGCGCGCTGGGTCCGGCCGGCAGCGCCGAGAAGGAGATCGCGCTGCTGATCGCGCGCGCGCTCGCGCCGCGCCTCGAGCAGGCGCTCGGGGTCAAGACCGTGCTCACCCGCGACGACGACGTCGACCTCGCGCTCGACGAGCGCTCGGCGCTCGCCAACCAGCACAAGGCCGACCTGTTCGTGTCCATCCACCTCAACTCGAGCCACGGCCGCACCGCGCGCGGCGCCGAGACCTACTTCCTCTCGCTGCAGGCGAGCGACCAGCGCGCCGCCGACGCCGCCGCGGTCGAGAACTACGTCGGCTCCGACGTGGCGCCCGCGGGCAGCGACGACTTCCAGCTCCAGCTGCTGCTCTGGGACCTCGCCCAGAGCCAGCACCTCGCCTCCAGCCAACG
>CAYZWR010000274.1:0-1936 GCA_964481735.1 uncultured Thermoanaerobaculia bacterium | reverse complement strand
CGCCGCGCCGGCTGGATCGCTCCCTGGCTGGTGCCGCTCTGGTGCCTGGTCGTGAAGCGGGGGCTGCTCGACGGTCGCGCGGGGTGGATCTACGCCGGCGAGCGGGCGATCGCCGAGTGGCTGATCGCGATGGAGCTCCACGCTCGCCGGGGGCGCGAGCGCCGGGGGAGAGAGGAAAGGGGATGAGCGGCAAGATCGTCGGCCTCTCGGCCTACCACGCCGATGCCTCGGCCGCGGCGCTCGACCACGGGCGGCTCGTCGCGGCGGTGGAGGAAGAGCGCTTCCGGCGGGTCAAGCACTGGGCCGGGTATCCGGAACAGGCGCTGCGCTGGTGCGTCGAAGAGCTGGGGGGCGACGCCTCCGAGGTCGAGGCCTTCGCGGTGGCGCGGCGGCCGCGGGCCTATCTCGGGCGCAAGGTCTGGCTCGCGCTCACCCACCCGCGGAGCCTGCCGCGCGCCGCCTCCCGGGCGCGGAACCTCGCGCAGATCGGCGCGCTCTCGGGCAAGCTCGGCGCGACCTTCGGCCTCGCTTCGCCGCGCGTCGTCGCGGTCGAGCACCACGTCGCGCACCTCGCCTCCGCCTTCTACCCCTCGCCCTTCGCGGAGGCCGCCTGCCTCTCGGTCGACGGCTTCGGCGACTTCGTCTCGACGATGATCGCGCGCGGCCGGGGCGGCCGGCTCGAGATCCTCGACCGGGTCTGCTTCCCGCACTCGCTCGGTCTCTTCTACTCGGCGATGACCCAGTACCTGGGCTTCCTCGGCTTCGGCGACGAGTACAAGGTGATGGGGCTCGCGGCCTACGGCGAGCCGCGCTTCGCCGCCGAGGTCGGGAAGCTGGTGCCCGAGCGGCCCGACGGCAGCTTCCGGCTCGACCTCGCCTACTTCCGCCACCTGGCGGAGGGGGTCGACATGACCTGGGAGGCCGGCGCGCCCGCGCAAGGAATCCTCTTCACCGAGCGGCTCGAGCGGCTGCTCGGGCCGCGGCGCGGGAAGGAGGACGCGCTCGAGCAGCGGCACAAGGACCTCGCGGCCTCGATGCAGAAGGTCTACGAGCAGCGCTTCTTCGCGCTGGTCCGGCGGACGCTCGCGCTCACCGGCTCGCGCCGTCTCGTGCTCGCCGGCGGCTGTGCCCTGAACTCGCTCGCCAACGGCCGCCTCTTCGCCCACAGCGACGTCGAGGAGGTCTGGATCCAGCCGGCGGCTGGGGACGCCGGCACGGCGCTCGGCGCCGCGCTCTGGGCGCAGCACGGCGTCCTCGGGCGGCCGCGCGACGGTTGGGAGATGGTGCACGCCTCCTGGGGTCCGCGATACGAGGAGCACGAGGTGCGCCGCGCGCTCGCCGCGGGGATCGCGGGCTCGAACGGCGTGGACGGCCGCCACGCGCACGGCGGCTCGACGATCGAGATCCAGACCGCGCCCGACGAGGAAACGCTCTGCCGCGAGACGGCGCGGGCGATCGCCGCGGGGGAGGTCGTCGGCTGGTACCAGGGGCGCTCGGAGTGGGGACCGCGCGCGCTCGGCAACCGCTCGATCGTCGCCGATCCGCGCCGCGCCGACATGAAGGACGTCCTGAACCTCAAGATCAAGCGGCGGGAGTCGTTCCGGCCCTTCGCGCCGTCGATTCTCGAGGAGCGAGTGGGGGATTGGTTCACCATCGACTACCCCGACCCCTTCATGCTCAAGGTCTACCCGATCCGCCCCGGGAAGCGCGCGGAGATTCCCGCCGTCACCCACGTCGACGGCACGGGCCGCCTGCAGACCGTCTCCGAGCGATCGAACCCGCTCTACCACCGCCTGATCGCGGCCTTCGAGGCCGAGACCGGCGTGCCGATCGTCCTCAACACCTCGTTCAACGAGAACGAGCCGATCGTCAACACCCCCGCCGAAGCGCTCGACTGCTTCCTGCGCACCAAGATGGACCGGTTGGTGATGGGGCG
>CAYZWR010000273.1:0-1954 GCA_964481735.1 uncultured Thermoanaerobaculia bacterium | reverse complement strand
GCCGGCGGCGAGCCGGCGCTCGCTCCGGAGCTCCTCGCCAGGCCGACCGCGGACGCCGCGCTGCGCCTCGTGCAGCTCGCCGGCACGCCGCGCGACGCCTGGCTCGACGCGATCGCCGCGCGCGGCGTCCGCCTGATCCAGTACTACCCGCACGACAGCTACCTCGTCTGGGCGGACGGCGCGGCGATGGCGCGCCTCGCCGAGCTGCCCTTCGTCCGCTGGCAGGGGGAGTTCCATCCGGCCTACAAGCTCGACGCCGGGCTCGCCGGGCGAAGCGGCCGGATCGACCGCGTCGTCGCCCTGGTCTTCGACCCGCAGGACGGCGAGGCGCCGCTGGCGAGCCTGCCGGCGGGGAGCGAGCTGGTGAGCGACGGCAAGGCCGACGCCGCGGCCACTCAGCGGCTGATCGAGCTGCGAGTCCCGGCCGAGGCGCTGGCCGACCTGGCGCGGCTCGAGCGGGTGATCTGGCTCGGCTACCGCAGCCCGTCGCGTCACCTCGACGACGAGATGTCGGACCAGATCGCCGCCGGCAACCACACCGCCGGCACGCCCTTCACCGGCTATCTCTCCCACCTCGGCGGGCTGGGCGTCGACGGCTCCGGGGTGACCTGGGCGGTCTCCGACACCGGGGTCGATTGGGACCATCCCGATCTCGCGGACCACATCGTCGGCGGCCTCTCGCCGGCCGGGTCGGCCTGCGTCGTCGCCGGGCAACCCGGGACCGACTGTGCCGGCGGCGGCCACGGCACCCACGTCGCCGGCATCGTGGCCGGGGACGCGACCGGCGGTTTCGCCGACGCGAACAACTTCCTCTACGGCCTCGGCATGGCGCCGGAGGTGGGGATCTTCGCGCTCAACGTCTTCTCGAACATCTCGCTGCAGGACTCGACCAAGGAGGCGCTCCTCGGGGGGGCCGTGGGATCCAACAACTCCTGGTCGACCACCGGCGTCCCCGGAGTGGGCTACGTCGCCGACGCCGCGCTCGAGGATCGCCTGGTGCGCGACGGCAACCTCGACACGCCGGCGGTCGCCGAGCCCTTCATCCAGGTTTTCTCGGCCGGCAACTCCGGTCCGGGGCCCTCGACGATCACCGAGCCGAAAGAGGCGAAGAACATCATCTCGGTGGCGAACAGCTACAACTTCCGGTTCGGCAACATCGACACGATCTCGTCCTCGAGCAGCCGCGGTCCGGCGCTCGACGGGCGGGTCCTGCCGACCCTCACCGCCCCGGGCACGACCATCGCCTCGACGCGCAACGATCTGGGTGGTACCTGTGCCAGCGCGATCCCGAACACCAACAACCTCTATGCCTTCTGCTCGGGCACTTCGATGGCCTCGCCGCACGTGGCCGGGGCGGTCGCTCTCCTCACCGAGGGGTGGAAAGCGCATCACTCGGGCGCGGTCGAGAGCCCGGCGATGGCCAAGGCGTTGCTGGTCAACGGGGCGGTGGACATGGGCAACGCCGACATCCCGAACAACCACGAGGGGTGGGGGAGGATCGACATCACGCGGGTCCTCCAGCCCGGAGTCGCGGTGCACGCCTTCGATCAGCGGACGCGTTTCACCGACACCGGCCAGCAGTGGCAGACCATTCTCACGGTCGACGATCCGGCGAAGCCGCTCAAGGTGACCCTCGCCTGGTCGGACGCACCGGGCGCGGCCGGCGCCAACCCGGCGCTGGTCAACGACCTCGACCTGACCGTGGTCCACGACGGCCAGACCTACCGGGGGAACGTCTTCGCGAACGGTTGGTCGACGACCGGCGGCGTCGCCGATCTCCTCAACAACCTGGAGAACGTCTACCTCCAGGCGCCGGTGGCGGGCGAGGTGACCATCACGGTCACCGCGAGCGCCATCGCCGGCGACGGAGTGCCGTACGACGGCGACACGACCGACCAGGATTTCGCGCTCGTCTGCTTCAACTGCGAGCTGTTCACCGACGGCTTCGAGAGCA
>CAYZWR010000272.1:0-1959 GCA_964481735.1 uncultured Thermoanaerobaculia bacterium | reverse complement strand
CGACGCGACATGCACAGTCTCCTTCACCCTCCCCGGAAACGGGGACCCGGTTCCAACGTCCAACCCGGAAGATGGACGCAGGAGCTACGTCATCCCACCCGCGCAGTCGCCGCCAGGCAGGCAGTGGTCTCCCCCGAGAGTTGGCCAGGGGCAAGTGTGTGATCTATCATACACAGGCCGAGAGGATGCCCAAGTCAATACCTTTTCGGAGGAGGGCACTCCCGTCCTGGCGGGTGTGTGCCGATCGCCGAACGGGAGTGGGTATTCCTGATAGGGTTTCAGACTCGAGACCGAGAGAGGACCTGCATGGACGCACATCGCCAGAATCGATCTTCGAAGATCGAGGCCCATCGACCGCAGCCTCAGGCTAGTCCGGAGGCCAGGAGGGCTCCATGGACGACGCCCGTGCTCTCCGACCACGGAGACCTCCGCGGGCTCACCATGGGCCTGAGTCTGCCGCCAGGCGAGAGCGGCAATCCGGGCACTCGGCACCCCTAGCGATTCCTGATCACTGACCGACCCTTCGTCCAGCTGGATCGGCGGAGCGACCTGCGCCCGGCCGCGCCGTTGCGCGTCTGGCTGCGCTGCGGGCCGGACGTCGCCGCGGCGATCCGGGCAACGGCCTCCCCCGACCTTCGCGCGCAACCGCTCGAGTCCCTGCTGCTGGATCGCTACCGGCGGCAGGGCGAGACCTTCCTGGACGACCTGCGCGGCGCCTTCGCCGTCGCGCTGCACGACCCGCAGGCGGGGCTCGTCCTGCTGGCGCGCGACGGCATGGGCACCGGTTACCTCGCCTACGCGCTCACCGACGAGCTGATCGCCGCCGCCTGGGACGACGCGGCGCTCGCTGGGTTGCCAGGAGTCCCCTCGGGAACCGATCCCCTGCGGCTCAGCGAGTTCTTTGCTAACGAAGAGCTCTCCGGTGCGAGCACCTTCTTCCTCGGTGTACGCGCGGTGCTTCCTGGCGAGATGGTGATCGTCAGCGAGCGCTCCGTCCGGCGGCGCACGCTCGCCCGGCCGCGGCTCGATCGCCGGATCCGGCTGGCCACCTGGGAGGAGTACGTCGAGCAATTCGCCGCGCTGCTGCGGGCGAGCGTCCAGCGTCAACTGCTCGATGTCGACCGGGTCGCGGTGCTGCTCAGCGGCGGCCTCGACTCGAGCCCCATCGCGGCGCTCGCGGCGCGCGAGCTCGCGGCGCGAGGCGGGGGCGACGGCGGCTCACCGCCGGTGGTCGCCGTCTCCTGGAACCTGCACCACCCACAATCGGACGAGCGCCTCTACGTCGAGGCCGTGGCGAGCCATGCGCGACTCGCGCTCGAATGGGTCGACTGCGACGACGCGCTGCCTTACTCGGATCTCGCCGCCTGGCCCATCCACCCCTCGTCGCCGGAGCAGACGCCCTACCGCTGGTTCCACCAGCGCAGCTACTCCCGCGCGGCAGCCGCAGGATGTCCGGCGATCCTCACCGGCTTCTGCGGCGATCCGCTCTACGGCGACGCGCGGCGCTGGGCCTGGGACCTCCTGCGCCACGAAGGCCCCGGGCCGACGATCGATCGGCTGCGCGAGGTGGCGCAACGCGACGGCTGGCGCCGGGTTCTGCGCCACCAACTGTTGGGTCCGCTCCTGCCCCGCCGCCGGAGCCTCCGGCGCGGGCTCGCGCCCTATCTCACCGAGGAAGCGAAGCGTCGCCTGACGGCACGACCCTCCTACCCGAGCGATCTCCTGGAGGCTCGCCGGCCGCGCCAGGCCGAGCGACTCCTCGCGCTGCTCGACGCCAACGGCGACCACCTCGAGAACTACTTCGCCACGCTCCACGGCCTCGCGCAGCGCACCCCGCTGCGCGACTTCGAGCTGGTCGAGTTCATGCTCGGCGTGCCGAGCCACCTCCTGCTCCAGGGCGTCGAAACGCGACCGGTGCTGCGCGCCGCCGTGCGCGACCTCGTTCCGGAGAGCGTCCGG
>CAYZWR010000271.1:0-1959 GCA_964481735.1 uncultured Thermoanaerobaculia bacterium | reverse complement strand
GGTGGATCGCCGGCGGCGTGCTGGCGATCCTCGCGCTGCTGTACCTCGCCCAGTTCGTCGTGGTGCGGCGCGCGCACGCCATCCTGCGCCGCCAGGAATCGCAGCTGCAGGAGGCCAACCGCGACCTCGATGCGCGCGTGCACCAGCGCACGGGCGAGCTCGAGGAGGCTAACCGCAGCCTCGAGGCCGAGATCGCGGAGCGGCGGGCGGCCGAGGCCCGCCTGGACCACCTGGCCCACCACGACCCGCTCACCGGCCTGCCCAACCGCCTCGCCTTCGACGAGAAGCTCGACGACGCCCTCCGCCGCACCGAGCGCGGCGGCGGGCAGCTCGCCGTGCTCTTCATCGACCTGGACCGGTTCAAGGCGATCAACGACTCCCTCGGCCATGCGGTGGGCAACGAGCTCCTGCGGCTCGCGGCGGCGCGGCTCGCGCAGCAGATGCAGCCCGCGGACGTGGTGGCCCGGCCCGGCGGCGACGAGTTCGTCTGCCTGGTCGAGGGCGTGCACGGCATGCCCGAGACGCAGGCCGTCGCGACGGCGATCCTCGAGCGCTTCAGGCAGCCGTTCCTGGTGGGAGACAACGACCTGATGCTCTCGGCGACCGTCGGCGTGAGCCTGTATCCCGGCGACGGCCGCACGGTCGACGCGCTGGTGAGGAACGCCGAGACCGCCATGTACCGGGCCAAGGCGGCCGGGCCGAACGCGAGCCGCTTCTACGAGCCCGAGATGACCGCCTACGCCTCCGAGCGGCTGCGCCTGGAGCGGCAGCTTCGCCGCTCCATCGACGAGGGCGGGCTGTCGCTGGACTACCAGCCGCAGGTGGACGCGGCGACCGGCCGCCTCCTCGGGGCGGAAGCCCTGGCGCGGTGGAACTGCGCGGAGCTGGGGCCGGTCTCGCCGGCGCGGTTCATCCCCATCGCCGAGGAGACGGGGATCATCGTCGACCTGGGCGAGTGGGTGCTGCGCGAAGCGTGCCGGCAGCTGGCCGCCTGGGACCGGCAGGGATTCCGCCTGCCCAAGATCTCGGTCAACGTCTCGGTCCGGCAGATCGAGCGCTCCGACCTCGTGGAGCGGGTCGGCGCCATCCTCGCCGAGACGGGCATCGCGGCGGACCGCCTCGAGCTCGAGATCACGGAGTCGGTGATCATGGCGGTCGACGACACCCTCGCCGTGCTCGAGAAGCTGCGCGAGGCCGGCATCGGGCTCTCCGTGGACGACTTCGGGACGGGCTACTCGTCGCTTTCGTACCTGAAGATGCTGCCCATCGGCCGGCTCAAGATCGACCGCGCCTTCGTCGCGGGCATCGGCCGCAGCCCCGGCGACGAGGCGATCATCCGCACCGTCGTGACGCTCGCCCGCAGCCTCGGCCTGGAGCTCATCGCCGAAGGCGTCGAGACGCCGGCCCAGGCGGAGTTCCTCGCCCGCGCCGGCTGCGCGGCCTTCCAGGGCTACCTGCACGGCCGGCCGCTTCCCGCCGCCGCTTTCCGCGAAGCCTGGGCCACCCGAAGCCCCGCTTGACGGCCCTCAACCTCCCGGCCCGCCGATGGGAGAAGATGGCGCCCACCCCATCTTGGAATCCGCCGCCATGAAGCTCGCCGCCACCGTTGCCACCCTTGCCCTGTCCGCCGCCCTCGCCGCGCACGCCATGCCCGGCGCCGGCTCCGGCGCGGCGCCCATGCCCCACGGCGGCGCCCCGGCCGCCGCCCCCGTCAAGAAGCTCCCCAAGGCCACCGGGCCCGAGGCGCGCACGGTGGAGGAAGTCGTGAAGGGCAAGGCCGCCCTCAAGGGCAAGCCGGTCCTGGTGAACGCGCAGGTGGTGAAGGTCACCTCGGGCGTCATGGGCAAGAACTGGGTCCACCTGCAGGACGGCTCCGGCAAGGCGGCCGACGGCACGCACGACATCCTCGCCACCACGCAGGACACGGTGGCGGTGGGCGACGTGGTGAAGGCCAAGGGC
>CAYZWR010000270.1:0-1982 GCA_964481735.1 uncultured Thermoanaerobaculia bacterium | reverse complement strand
AGCGGAAATGCGTGCCTGTCCCTCTTTTCACTCTTTTCACGCGCCACACTGAGACCCCGAGCTCCGCGGCGGTCGCGCCGCTTTCGGCCTGCGTCCGCTCGGCGCAAACGTCGACCGCGCCGGCGCTACGGCAACGCCGCGCTCCAGGCGCCGGCGTCGCCGCTTTCGAAGCCGTCCGCGAACAGCCCGCCGCGCTCGAAGGCTCCGGCGTCCGGAGCGAGCGCCGCCGAGCGCGGGGCATGCTCGACGTCGTACGGCCCCCCCGACCAAGCCGGATCGCCCAGGTCGATCGCCGGCGAGAGCTCCGTCAGCCGGTAGCCGCCGAGGCCCGGCGCCTCGAAGAGCGGATCGATGCCGATCAGGTTGTTCGCCGGGTCCACGGTCGGAGAGCCCTCCGCGACGATCTCCGTGCCGTTGTTCCAGACGATCGAGTTGTCGAGACGGAGTTCGCCGGTGCCCGGATTCCGCCAGAGCCGCAGGCCGCGCTCGACGTGCTGGGTGACCGTCCAGTGGGAGAGCGCGACCGCGCCCGCGCCCCAGTTCAGCACCTCGGCGCCCCGCCGCGGGCCGAAGGCGAGGAGGAGGTTCCGCGCCGACGCCGGCGCCGGCGAGTTGTGCTCCAGCCGCAGCTCGACGGCGTCCTCGCTCCAGTCGTTGCCGAAGAAAAAGAGGCGGTCGAGCGCGAAGCGGCCGGAGAACCCCGAGTGGATGTCGAGCGCCGACGCCGGCCAGCTGCCCGCCTCCGGGCCGACGAGGGCGTTGCCCTGGAGGTCGATGTCTTCCATCACCAGCGTCGAATCACCGAACGGCCAGATCGAGGCGCCGCCGGCGACCGCCGCGGCGCCGGCGCCGGCGACCGCCGAGTTCGAGTAGAGAGCGCTCCTCCGGACCTCGAGCGTGGCGTCGTCGGAGAGGCCGGCGTAGAACCCTCCCGCCGCGGCCTGGTTGCCGGCGAAGTCGCTCCGCGCCTCGTTCCATTCGAACGTCGTGTCGACGATCCGCGCCACCGTGTCGCCGCGCAGCTGCAGGACGAGGCCGCCGCCGCGCACGCCGAAGGCGCCGGCGTCGTGCTCGGCCACGTTCTGCGCGAACAGCGAGCGCTCGATGGTGATCCGGCAGCCGACGCAGGTCGAGCTGGTCTCGACGTAGACCGCGCCGCCAGCGCGCGCCCGGTTGAGCCGGAACCTCACGTTGCGCAGCGTCAGCTTCACGTCCGACAGGTCGATCGCGGCCAGCGCGCCGCCGACCGCGACACTCTGATCGGTCGAAGCGTCGCCTTCACGGATCTCGCAGTTCTCGATCGTCAGGTCGGCGCCGTTCAGGAGCCGCAGGAAGCGGAGCGCGAACGGCGGTTCGACGATCACGTAGCAGCCCTTCTGCTCTGGATCGGGTCCGCGCAGGACGAGCGGACCGCCGCTCGAGACGAACGAGTGGCCGGCGCTCCAGGCGTGCGCGGTGTCGAGTAGCAGGACGATGTCGGGCTCCGCGTCCGAGCCGGCCGGACAGGCGTCGACGGCTTCGTTCGCCTGGGCGGCCGCGATCGCCTCGCGCAGCGTGCAGTTGCCGTTCGGCACCGGCTGCTCGTCGGTCGAACTGGTGACCGGAATCGTCGCCGCTCCGATCGGGGCGACCGGCGCCGGGAGGCCGGCCAGCGCGAGAATCAGGGCGAGGCGGGGGGAAATCGGGCGGGTGAGTATCTCCATGTGCATTACGCGCAGAGAATGCGCGCCGAGGCTCACGGAGGGGAGATCCGGCCCCGGACCGCTCGCGGCCGGTGCCGGACCGGTTGCCGGCGGCGCGTCGCGCCGGGGCGGGGATTCAGTGCAGCTGGGGGGCGGACGGGGCGGCGGGCGCGGGGCGCCGCTCCCGCTTCGCGGCGGTAGCGAGCAGGGTCTCGACGTAGCGCGAGCGCAGCTGCCGGTTGGCCAGCCGCTGCTTGACCGGCGGCAGGCGGAGGATCACCGAGAGGATGGCGGCCATCG
>CAYZWR010000269.1:0-1983 GCA_964481735.1 uncultured Thermoanaerobaculia bacterium | reverse complement strand
GTGCTCGCCTACGCGGTCGGCTTCGGCGGCTCGATGATCTGGTTCGGCTCGTCGGCCGGGGTCGCGGTCTCCAACATGTACCCGGAGGCGAAATCGGTCGCCAAGTGGCTGCGCCACGGCTGGCACGTCGCGGTGGCCTACGTCGTCGGCTTCGCCGCGCTCCTGCTTCTCCTCGGCTGGCATCCGACCGACCAGCGCTCCGATCGCGCGGCGCGCGCCGCCGAGCGCACGACGGAGGTCGCGGCTCCGGCGACCATCGGAGACTGAGCCGCGCCCGGGCGGCGCGTCCTTGAATCGCCGCCGACCTCGGGTTACCCTTGCCGCGCAGGATCTGCAGCGCAGTCCGCGGGGAGGGATCATGTTCACGATCGAGGAGGTCGTCGCGCGCGAAGTGCTCGACTCGCGCGGCAACCCGACGGTGGAGGTCGACTGCGTCCTCGAGGGGGGGGCGGTCGGGACGGCGGCGGTGCCCTCCGGCGCCTCGACCGGGAGCCGCGAAGCGCTCGAGCTGCGCGACGGCGGCGCGCGCTATCTGGGCAAGGGGGTCGGCAAGGCGGTCGACTTCGTGCACGACGAGATCGCGCCCGAGCTCGAGGAGATGGACGCCCGCGACCAGGCGCTGATCGACCGGACGCTCTGCGAGCTCGACGGCACGAAGAACAAGGAGCGGCTGGGCGCCAACGCCATCCTCGGGGTCTCGCTCGCGGTGGCCAAGGCGGCCGCGGCGGCCGCCGGGCTGCCGCTCTACTCCTACCTCGGCGGTCCGGGAGCGACGGTGTTGCCGGTGCCGCTCCTCAACGTGCTCAATGGCGGCGCGCACGCCGACAACTCGGTCGACATCCAGGAGTTCATGCTGGTGCCGCTCGGCTTCGAGCGCTACTCGGAGGCGCTGCGCGCCGGGGTCGAGGTCTACCATGAGCTGAAGAAGGTGCTGAAGAAGAAGCGCCTGGCGACGGCGGTCGGCGACGAGGGGGGCTTCGCCCCCAACCTGGCGAGCAACCGCGAAGCGCTCGACCTGCTCACCGCGGCGATCGAGCAGGCCGGCTACGAGCCGGGGGCGCAGATCGCCCTGGCGATCGACGCCGCGGCCTCCGAGTTCGGCGCGGCGGCGGGGCAGGGCTTCGCCTACCGGCTGGACGGCGAGGGGCGGACGGGCCTCGCTTCGGACGATCTCATCGACCTCTACGAGGAGTGGTGCGGCGCCTACCCGCTGGTGTCGATCGAGGACGGGCTCGCCGAGGGGGACTGGGACGGCTGGGAGCGGTTGACCCGCCGGCTAGGCGCCCGCGTGCAGCTCGTCGGCGACGACATCTTCGTCACCAACCCCGAGATCCTGGCGCGCGGCATCGCGCGCGGCATCGCCAACGCGCTGCTCGTCAAGGTGAACCAGATCGGCACCCTCACCGAGACGCTCACCGCGGTCGATCTCGCCAAGTCGCGCGGCTACGCGAACATCATCAGCCACCGCTCGGGCGAGACCGAGGACACCACCATCGCCGACCTCGCGGTCGCGACGCGCGCGGGGCAGATCAAGACCGGCGCCCCCTGCCGCAGCGACCGGGTCGCCAAGTACAACCGGCTGCTGCGCATCGAGGAGGAGCTGGACGAAGCGGCGATCTTCCCGGGACCCGCCGCTTTCCCGCGATTCGGCGCGTGACCGTCGCCGCCCAAGCCGACCCGGCCCGCCCCCGGCCGCTGCGCTCGCTGCTCTCGGCCGTGGTGGTCTTCCTCGTGCTGCTGCTCGCCACCTTCGGGCTGCGCGGCTGGCAGGAGCTCAGCGAGGTGCGGGCCCGCGAGCGCGCGCTGGCGGCGGAAGTCGCGGCGAGCGAACGGCGGATCGAAGCGCTGCGCGAGCGCATCGAACGGCTGCAGCGCGATCCGCTGGCGCTCGACCGCGCGGCGCGGCAGGAGCTCGGCCTGGTGGCGAACGACGACGTGGTCCTCGTCCTGCCGGAAGCCTCCTCTGGCCCGCCGGCCCCCTAG
>CAYZWR010000268.1:0-2010 GCA_964481735.1 uncultured Thermoanaerobaculia bacterium | reverse complement strand
CGACCGTCGAGCCGTGCGTGCACTTGACGTCGTCGGCGAAGATCTCGAGCTGCGGGTTGGTGTTGACCAGCGCCTCCTCCGAGAGCAGGAGATTGCGATTGGTCTGCTTGGCGTCGGTCTTCTGCGCCGGCGGATGGACGTGGATCCGGCCGTTGAACACCGCCCGCGACTTGCCGTCGAGGATCCCCTTGTAGAGCTCGTGGCTGTCGCAGTGCGGCGCCACGTGATCGACTCGCATGTGGGTGTCGCAGAGCTGGCGCCCCTCGACCAGGTAGAGGCCGTTGAGCGTCGCCACGCCGCCCTCGCCGGCCAGCCGGGCGCCGATGTCGTGGCGGACGATCGCGCCGCCCAACGAGAAGGAGTGGGTCGAGAAGTTGGCGGCGCGGCCGGTCTCGAGCGCCAGAGCCGAGAGATGGAACGCCTCGCGGCTCTCGCGTTGGAGCTTGTAGTGGTCGACCACCGCGCCGTCCTCGGCCACGATCTCGGCGACCGGGCAGGTGAGGTAGATCGCGCCCGGAGCGCCCGCGAAGCTCTCGACCACGCTCGCCTGGCTCTGCTCGCGGGCGAGGATCAGGGTGCGCGGGAACGAGGCCGTCGGCTCGCCGTGCCCGGCGGAGTAGAAGATCAGGTGGATCACCGGCTCGACGACCGCGCCGCGGGCGACCTCGAGCAGCGCCGCGTCCTCGAAGAGGGCGGTCGAGAGCGCGCCGAACGGATGGGCGGTGAGCTCGGCCACGCGCCCCACTCGCGCCGCGAGCTCCGCCGCCTGGCCCGCGGTCGCGCCCCCCAGCGGGCGGAAGACGATCCCCGGCGGCAGCTCTTGCGCCGAGAGCTCCGGCACGAAGCGGCCGTCGACGAAGACCAGCTCGACGGTCCCCGCGAGCCGGAAGGGGGCGATCTCGAGCGCCAGCGGTCGCGGATCGAGGCGGTGCGGCGCCACGAAGCGGGTCTTCGCGACCGGCGCGACGTTGGTGAACCGCCACGCCTCGTCGCGCAGGGTGGGCAGGCCTTGCTCGCGGAAGCTCTCCCAGGCGGTTTCGCGCAGCCGGCGCAGCGTTTCGGGCTGCGGGCGCTCGAGCGCCGCTTCGGCGAACGCCGCGAAGGCGTCGTGCTCGACGAGCGTCTCGCTCATGGCCGCCCCCCGGCTCACGCTCCGGCCCCGGCCGCGACTCCGTCCTCGAGCCAGGCGTAGCCCTTGGCCTCGAGCTCGAGCGCCAGCTCCTTGCCTCCCGAGCGCACGATCCGGCCGTCGATCAGCACGTGCACGAAATCCGGGACGATGTAGTTGAGCAGGCGCTGATAGTGGGTGATGACGACGAAGGCCCGGTCCGCGGCGCGCAGACTGTTGACCCCGTCGGCGACGATGCGCAGGGCGTCGATGTCGAGACCCGAATCGGTCTCGTCGAGGATCCCCAGCCGGGGCTCGAGCACCGCCATGTGGAAGATCTCGTTGCGCTTCTTCTCGCCCCCCGAGAATCCCTCGTTGACCGGCCGCTGCAGCAACGACTCGTCGAGCCCCACCACCTTGACCTTCTGCTTGACCAGCTTGAGGAACTCGAAGGCATCGTATTCCGGCAGGCCGCGGTGTTTCCGCACCGCGTTGACCGCCGCCTTGAGGAAGTAGGTGTTCGAGACGCCCGGGATCTCGACCGGGTACTGGAAGGCGAGGAAGACCCCTTCGCGGGCGCGCTCCTCGGGCGCCATCTCGAGGAGGTCGGCGCCGTCGAGCAGCACCTTGCCCCCGGTCACCGAGTACTCCTCGCGGCCGGCGAGGACGCCGGCGAGCGTCGACTTGCCCGAGCCGTTGGGGCCCATGATGGCGTGGACTTCGCCCGGATTCACGGTCAGGTCGACGCCGCGCAGGATCTCGCGGCCTTCGACCGAGGCATGCAGGTTTTGGATCTCTAGCAGCATCGCTTACTCGTTCCCTTTCAAGAATGTGCTCCTCGGATTCCGCCGCGTCGGCGACGACGTCTCGTGCTCGGAAGTCGACCGCCGTTCTCGCCGCCT
>CAYZWR010000267.1:0-2033 GCA_964481735.1 uncultured Thermoanaerobaculia bacterium | reverse complement strand
CAGAACTACACGGTCACGACACCTGCCGACTCAGGCGCGGGGTCGCTCCGCGAGGCGATCCAGCTCGCCAACAGCGACGGGGTCCCGAGCGTCATCACCTTCGACCCGGGCCTCGGCGGCGCTACGATCGCTCTCGCCTCGCCGCTGCCGGACCTGAACGAGGGTGCGACGACGATCGACGCCGACCTCGGCGGCGACTGCGTCCCGGACGTCGCGATCAACGGCCAATGGCAGCCCGGCGCCAACGGTCTCAACCTCGGCTCGAGCGGCAACCGGATTGCCGGCCTGGCGATCCACTCCTTCGACTGCCCGGGCTGTGGCGGGGACTTGATCGTCATCTGGGCCAGCTCCGGCAACCTCGTCGAATGCAACTACCTGGGAACCGATCTCACGGGGACCGTCCCGCTCGGCACCCAGACCTACGGGGTGAAGATCGTCCAGGGGGCGTCGGACAACACCGTCCGCAACAACCGGATCCTCTACAACGGCACCGGCGTCGGCATCTACGAGGGCAGCTCGGACAACACGATCGGGCCCGGCAACGAGATCGCCTTCGGGGGTCGCGGGGTCGACGTCGACGAGGATGACCTCGGCGGCTATCCCGATTTCGCCGCGCTGACCCCGGACGCCGTGCAGGAGTTCGCGACGATCGACTTCGCCGACAACTGCGCCGGCTTCCACCAGGTGGGCGGCCCGACCCTCTTCGACGGACTCGGCCATCCCTTCAGCGAGGACTTCGGCATGCGCCTGACCGGCGAGCTGTCGCTCGGCGCGGCCGGTGACTATCTCTTCGAGATTCCGCAACTCGACGACCTCGCGCGCCTGAGGGTGGACTCCGTCGAGCGCCTGAATGTTTATGCTCCCGGCCCTCATTCGGTGCTCGTGACCGGCCTCTCCGCCGGAAGTCACTCGCTCGAGCTCGACTTCTTCGAGGGCGGCGGCGCAGCGCGGCTGGCGTTCTCCGTGTCGGGACCCGGAGCGGCGAGCCTGTCGACCGGAGCCACGCCGCCGGCCGGTTGCGGAGCGAGCCAGCCCGGCCTCTGCGGCGAGCTCTTCCAACGACGCAATCCGACCGAAGGCAACCGCATCACTCAGAACTCTCTGCACGACAACTCCGGTCTCGGGATCTCGCTCAACTGCTGCTGCTCGCCGCTCGCCAACGATCCGGGCGACGGCGACCTCGGCGCCAACACGGTGCTCAACCATCCCGAGATCGCCAGCGTCGTGCCGATCGGCGGGGGGCTCTACTCGGCCTCCGGTAGCGCGCCGCCTGACGCGACGGTCGAGGTCTTCGTCTCCGACGGCGATCCCTCCGGCTTCGGCGAGGGACGACAGCTACGGGGTACGACGGTCGCCGACGCGGCGGGCAGTTTCTCGGTCGGGCTGCCGCTCGAGCCGGGCGAAGCGCTGGTCACCGCCACCGCGACGGATCCGGCGGGCAACACCTCCGAGTTCGGACCCAACTTCGCGCTTTCGTCCGGCCAGGATGGCGCGACGGTGGACGCCACGATCTCCGGGCTCCCCGGCGCGACAATCGAGATCCCGGTCTACGCGCGCGACGTGAGCCTCACTCCGCTCGGCGTCGACCGGCCGGCCGGCGAGCGCATCCAGAGCCTCACTTACAAGGTGACTTTCGCGCCCGCCTCCTCGATCGCCAGCAAGACCTTCGCCCGCGCCGGGATCCTCAGTGGTCTCACCCCTCTCTTCGAGGCGTTCCCGACGACCGCGACGACGGCGAGCTATCTCGGCACGTTCGTCGAGACGACGGATCCGATTCCCTTCACCCTCGACGCCGCGCCTCCGGGCGACCAGGTGCTCAAGCTGGTGGTGACCCTCGCCGCCGATGCCCCTCTCGGGCCGATCACCCTCACCCTGGATCCGGTGACCACCCTGTTCGGCAACCAGGCCGGCACGATCGACGAGAGCTCGAGCAACGGCTGGCTCGGGCTCGCCAACGGCCAGATCACCGTGCTCTCCAACGCCGCCCAGGCGCTGCGCTCCTACGCGCTTTCCAGCGCGGCGATCCAGCTCGA
>CAYZWR010000266.1:0-2075 GCA_964481735.1 uncultured Thermoanaerobaculia bacterium | reverse complement strand
AGCTCGGTCAGCGTCATGCGCCGCTCGTGCAGCTTCTCGTCGAGGCGCACCAGGATCGGCATGTCAAACCGTGCCCTCGAGATCGGCGCGCATGCGCGCGCCCTGCGCGAAGACGCCGGCGAGCACGAAGAGCAGCAGCACCGCGAGCCATGGCGCGAAGGAGAACGCGTCGATGCGCCCCGCCTCCCACACCTTCGCCGCGATCGCCGCGACGACCAGCCGCAGCAACTCGAGCGCCAGCACGCGCCAGGCGATCGCGGTCAGACGCTCGGCGTTGTCGAGGATGAAGGGGTCGCCGACCCGCACGCTGTCGACGATCGCCAGCAACCGCCGCAGGATCGTGTGCGCGATCGCCGCGCCGGCCAGGCCGACGATCATGATCGCGCGCAGTCCGTGGCTCAACAGCGGGTGCGCGTTCACCAGGTCGAAGCCGAGCGGGCGCGCGGGCCAGTCCGCGAAGAAGAAGCTCGAGACCAGGAGCCCGGCGATGACCAGGGCATACAGGGCGTTGAGGACGATCAGGCCCCGGGTGACGGGGCGGGCGACGGCGAGGGCGTGGGCGCTGGTGCGAGTCATGAGGTGGCCTCCGGCATATTGTGAAACAATAATATACACATTGATAAACGATATGCAACCCCTCTGGCCATTCCACCAGCACGGGGAGCTCGAAGGCCGGGGGAGCCCAGGGGCCGCCACCGCGCACCCGCGCTCGCCACCGACCGGGCGACGCACCGCCTCCCCGGACCGGCGCCGGCTCGAGATGTAACCGTTGGTGTAGGTTCCGGTACTCCGCGATGACACGGCGCGCTCGACGCCTCGCGTCCGGGAACGAGGAGGATCCGGCCATGTCTCCAGGTCGCCGTCGTCTGTGCTGTGTACTCGGGTCGCTCGTCCTGCTCGCCACCGGGCCGCCGGCGGCGGCGCAGGGCCCGGACAGGATCGACCTCGCTTCAGCGGCGCTCGGCGAGACCCGTCACGTGGAGGTCACCCTGCCCGCGAGCTACGACTGGGCGACCGAGCGCCGCTATCCAGTGCTCTACCTGCTCGACGGGCAGTGGCACGGCGCCCACGCGGTGGCGTCGAGCCAGTTCCTGGCCGCGCAGGGCGAGCTGCCCGAGCTGATCGTGGTTTCGGTCCACAGCACGGTGCGCGTGCGCGACTTCACGCAGACGGACTGGCCGCAAGCCTGGATCGGCGGCGGCGGCGCCGCCCACTTCACCCGCTTCCTCGCGACCGAGCTGGTGCCGCGCATCGAGCGCGAATACCGCACGGCGCCCTTCCGGATCCTCGCCGGCCACTCGGCGAGCGGCCAGTACGTGCTGCACCATCTGGCGACCGTTCCCGCGAGCTTCCAGGCCTACCTCGCCCTGGCCCCGAGCCTGGACTGGGACGGCGAGCTGCCCGCCCGCGAGCTCGAGGCGGCGCTGCCGAAGGCGGACCGCCCGGCGCGCTTCGTCTACTTCGCGTATGGCGACGACCACGAGCGTGCCCTGGACCAGGATCTGCGCCTCGCGCGCGCTCTCGCCGCCGCGGCGCCCGGCACGCTGCGCGCGCAGGTGCGCGCCTTTCCCGAGGAGAGGCACTCGGCGCTGCCTCTGCTCGCCGTGATCGACGGTCTGCGGGCGCTCTACGCCGGCTACGCGCTGCCCGAAGACCTCGCCGGGAAGGGACTGGCCGCCGTGGAGGCGCACTACGCCGCGCTCGCCGCCCGGCTCGGCACGCCGGTCGCCGTGCCGGAGGCGGCGCTCAACGAGGTCGGCTACGAGCTGCTCGGCGGCGAGCGCGTGGGCGAGGCGATCGCGGTCTTCGAGCGGGCGGCGCGCGAGAATCCGAGCTCCGCCAACGCCTGGGACAGCCTTGCCGACGCCCTGGAACGGGATGCGCGCTCGGGTGACGCCCTGCGCGCCTCGCGCCGCGCGGTGGAGCTCGCGATCCGCTTCGACCTGCCCGACCGCGCGAGCTACGAGCGGCACCTCGCGAAGTTGCAGCGGAACGTCCCGCCCGCCGCCGCGCCGCCCTCCGACGGAAGTCCCCCGGAATAGGGACCGCGAAAAGAGGGACAGGCACGAATTTCC
>CAYZWR010000265.1:0-2096 GCA_964481735.1 uncultured Thermoanaerobaculia bacterium | reverse complement strand
TTCAAGGCCTCCCTGCAGAGCGGCACCTACGACGGCATCTGGACCGCCGACGCGAGCCACACCTGTACCGACACGACGCCGGCCGACCCGGCGAACCCGGTCGAGAACAACTGCGTCAACCTGCTCAACGACATCATGGACGCGCCGGGCGCGACGGGCCCGCCCGCCCGCCCTCGCTTCACCTCCTTCGGCGGCGTGGTGCGCAACCCCTCGGGCACCATGGGCGCGGTCGCCTACTTCACCACCGCCGAGAACCCGGTCGGCTTCTACCGCTTCGACGACGCCGGCACGCCCACCTTCATCGTGCGCGGCAACAAGCCCTTCAGCGGGAACCCGGAGGAGCTCGCCATGACCTCCGCGGGAACGCTCGCCTTCCACGGCGGCTTCTACCTCGGCGGCACGCCGCAGGACGGCGACCCGATCCACGTCGGCCTGCACGTCGAGGAGCTCGGCTTCCGCCAGGTCTACCAGGCCTTCACCACCGCCGCGCCCGGCATCGCCGGCGCGCTGCTCGGCAATCCGCTCGGCCTCGCCCTGATCGACAACGGTCTCGCCCTGGGCGCGCTCGACATCGACAAGCCGGGGGATCCGCTGCACCAGAAGAACGGGATCTGGCGGGAGACCGCGCCCTGGACGCTCGCGCTGCTGGCCCACGAGGGACAGCCCTTCGCCGGCGGCGGCGGGGCGACCTTCGACCGGCTCTACACCGCGCACGTCAACCGCCAGGGGCAGTACGCCTTCTTCGTCAAGAAGGCCGGTCCCGGCATCACCGCCGCCAACGACCTCGGCCTCTTCGCGCTCGACGGCACGGGGACCTTCCTGCAGGTGCTCTCCGAGGGGGACCTGGTGCAGCTCGAGGACACCACGATCCGCACGGTCGCCAACTTCGTGCCGCTCGGCGGGATCACCGCGTCCGACACGCTGGTCACCGGCCCCGGCACCGAGGGGCGGGCGAGCGCGCTCGATCCGCAGGGGGACTTCGCGCTGCGCATGGACTTCCTCGACGGCAGCGCCGGCGTCTTCGTCATCCCGCTCGGCGAGTACGTCCCTCCCACGCCCCCGCGGCTCGTCGGCCTCGAGGTCGTGCAGGTGATCCAGGACTTCCAGAACAGCATCCCGTTGACCGAGGGGAAGCGCACCTTCGTCCGCGCCCACCTCGAAGCGGACGAGCCGGGGCTCGTGCACCCTCTCCTGCACGGCTACCGGGACGGCGGAGAGCTGCCGGGCTCGCCCCTCCGGCCGCGCAACCTCGCCGAGTCGGTGGTGCCCGTCCTCGACGCCCAGGCGGCGCGCAACCTGCTCGATGCCGGCGCCTGGTTCGAGCTGCCGGCCAGCTGGACGAGCGGCACGGTCGAAGTGGAGTTCGAGCTCGACGGGATCCTCGTCGAGTGCCACGAGGCCGCCGGACCGGCCCCCAACGACTGCGACGCGACGGTCAGCTTCTCTCCGGTCGACGTGCCGCAGGTGCGTTTCGTCAAGATGTTCTACAGCACCGGCGGAGCGTGGATCGGGCCCTCCGACGCCGACGTCGCGGCGGTGGCGCGGCGCCTGAAGTCCGCCTACCCGATCGCCGAGCTCGCCTGGGGGATGGTCTCGCGCTCCTGGACGACCGAGTCGACCTTCGACGACCTGCCCTGCAAAGTGGCCGACTCGATGGAGTACCAGCGCATCCAAGACGGCTGCACGGCCGCCAACGGCTGCACGACGATCTACTACGGCATCCTCTCCCGTGACAGCTACGCTGGCTGCGCGCACGACATCCCCTCCAACGGCGCCGCCGGCTACGTGCGCGCCAATCCGAAGGCGATCGGCCGCCACACCGCGTCGCACGAGGTCGGCCACGTGCTCGGCAGGCCTCACTCGGTCAAGGAGTCCTTCGGCATCTACACCGACCCGGACGACGGCACGCAACTCAAGGTTGGAGCCTGTTGCGAGCTCGCCGCGCTGACGGCGCCCGACTTCCCCAACTTCCAGCTCTTCTCGGCCGACAACGAAACCTGCTTCGGTGGCTTCGTGCCCCTCGCCAACGGCCTGCGGCCGGCGCTCGGGCCGATGACTCTCGGCCCCGACGCGGAGGTCTGGGGCCTCGACAGCGA
>CAYZWR010000264.1:0-2149 GCA_964481735.1 uncultured Thermoanaerobaculia bacterium | reverse complement strand
CTGTCGATGACTCGCAATATCGGCATCATGGCGCACATCGATGCCGGTAAGACGACGACCACCGAGCGGATCCTGTTCTACACCGGGGTCAACTACAAGATCGGCGAGGTGCACGAAGGCACCGCGACGATGGACTGGATGGTCCAGGAGCAGGAGCGCGGCATCACCATCACCGCCGCCGCGACGACCTGTTTCTGGAACCAGTTCCGGATCAACATCATCGATACGCCCGGCCATGTCGACTTCACGGCAGAGGTGGAGCGCAGCCTGCGCGTGCTGGATGGCGCGGTCGCCGTGTTCGACGCGGTGGCCGGCGTCGAGCCCCAGTCGGAGACGGTCTGGCGTCAGGCCGACCGCTATCGCGTCCCGCGCATCGCCTTCGTCAACAAGATGGACCGGGTCGGCGCCGACTTCGACCGCTGCGTGGCGATGATGCGCTCGCGGCTCAACGCGGCGCCGGTGGTCATCCAGTTCCCCTGGGGCCGCGAGGACACGCTGCGCGGGATCATCGACCTGGTGCGGATGAAGGGCATCTCCTACAAGGACGAGACGCTCGGCGCGGACTACGAGCTGGTGGACATCCCCGAGGAGTACCGCGAGCGGGCCCTGGAGCTGCGCGAAAAGATGGTCGAGGCGATCGCGGAGACCGACGACCGGCTGCTCGAGAAGTACCTCTCGGGCGAGGAGGTCGGGAACGACGAGCTGAAGGCCGCGCTGCGCCGCGCGACGATCGCCAACCGGCTGCAGCCGGTGGTCTGCGGGAGCGCCTTCAAGAACAAGGGCGTCCAGCCCCTGCTCGACTCGGTGGTCGACTACCTGCCGTCGCCGGAGGACCTCCCTCCGGTGCAGGGCCTCGAGCCCGGCACCGAGAAGCCGGTGGAGCGCCGTACCGACGACGGCGAGCCCTTCTCCGGCCTGATCTTCAAGATCATGAGCGACCCGTACGTCGGTCAGCTCGCCTTCTTCCGGGTCTATTCGGGCCGCGTCGAGTCGGGTTCCGGGGTTCTCAACGCCACCAAGGACTCGAAGGAGCGTATCGGCCGTCTCTTGAAGATGCACGCCAACAAGCGTGAGGAGATCTCCGAAGTGTGGGCGGGCGACATCGGCGCGGCGGTCGGGCTCAAGCACGTGACGACCGGCGACACGATCTGCGATCCGAGTCATCCGGTCATCCTGGAGGCGATGAGCTTCCCGGAACCGGTGATCTCGGTCTCCATCGAGCCCAAGACCAAGGCGGACCAGGAGAAGCTCGGACTGGCGCTCGGCAAGCTCATGCAGGAGGATCCGACGTTCAAGGTGCACACCGATCCCGACACCGGACAGACCCTGATCTCCGGCATGGGCGAGCTGCACCTCGAGATCATCACCGATCGCCTGGTGCGCGAGTTCAACGTCGGGGCGAACGTCGGCAAGCCGCAGGTCGCCTACAAGGAGACCATCACCCAGGAGGCCGAGGGCGAAGGCCGCTTCGTGCGCCAGACGGGTGGCCGCGGCCAGTACGGGCACTGCAAGATCCGCATGCGTCCGACCGCGGAGGCGGAGTTCATCTTCAACAACGAGATCGTCGGGGGCGTCATCCCCCGCGAGTTCATCAAGCCGGTGGAGCAGGGAATCCGCGAAGCGCTGGAGAACGGCCCGCTCGCCGGGTTCCCGATCTCGGGGATCGAGGTCGAGCTCTACGACGGCAGCTACCACGACGTGGATTCGTCGGAGATCGCGTTCAAGATCGCCGGCTCGATGGCGTTCCAGGATGCCTCCAAGCGGGCGAAACCGGTCCTCCTCGAGCCGATCATGGCGGTGGAAGTCGTCACTCCGGACGAGTACATGGGCGAGATCATCGGCGACCTCACTTCGCGGCGGGGTCGCGTGCAGCACATGGAACCGCGCGGCAACGTGCAGGTGATCTCCTGCAAGGTGCCGCTGTCGGAGATGTTCGGATACGCGACGGACGTGCGGTCCCTTTCCCAGGGGCGTGCGAGCTACACCATGCAGTTCGCCGCCTACGAACAAGCGCCGAAGAACGTCAGCGAGGAGATCGTCGCCAAGGCGGCGGGCTGATTCCGGAAACGCATCGGAGACAGAGCGGAGAGTCGAGCCATGTCGAAGGAGAAATTTGATCGTACGAAGCCGCACGTGAACGTGGGGACGA
>CAYZWR010000263.1:0-2238 GCA_964481735.1 uncultured Thermoanaerobaculia bacterium | reverse complement strand
TCTGCCCGGCGGGTCCGCCGAAGTTGATCCAGCCGAGCTTCGCCCAGTAGGCGAACGCCTGACGGAAGGTCGGTCGTGTCGTGCCGGACGGCTCTCCGGACATGGCGGTCAGTGTATCAACTATTGCATAAATGGACAATATGTATTACAATGCCGTCATGCTCAAGAGCGAGGCGAACACCGCCGCTGGCGCGCTGCTGCTCGTGTTCCAGCTTCCGGCGAGGAAGTCGAGCGGCCGGGTGGCGGTCTGGCGGCGTCTGCAGCGCCTCGGCGCGAACAGCCTGGGGGGAGCTGCCTATGCGCTGCCGGCGAACGATGAGAATCAGGAGAGCGCCGAGTGGCTGCGCGAGGAGATTGCCGCGCTGGGCGGCCGGTCGACGCTCTTCGCGGCGCGCGAGATCCTGCTTCCCGAGGAACACCGCACGGCGCTCGCCGCGCCACCGATCGATCCTGCCGCCTTTCGCCGTCGTCTCTGGGTCACCCGGCCGCGGCCCGGCGTCGATCGCCTCGCCTCAGCCTGGCTGATCCGCCGCTTCGTTGATTCCGGGGCAGGCTTCGCCTTTGCGCGGCGGCTGGATGAGATTCCGCCCGAAGCGGTGAGTTTCGACATGGTCGGTGCCACCTTCGGACATCGCGGGGGGCGCTGCAGCTTCCAAGGGATCGCGGCTGCGTTTTCGTTGCGAAGTCCGGTGCTGAAGTGGATGGGTGAGCTGGTGCGGGCGATCGACCTCCACGAGGAGGCCTCCGACGCGGCGGAAGCGGCGCTCGTCGATCGCCTGATCGAGGGGCTGCGCGCTTCTTACGAGGACGATCAGGAACTGCTGGCCGCGGGGATGGCACTGTTCGAGGCACTCTTCCGCTCGGCGCCGGCGGCGCGGACCGGGCGATCGTCGCCCCGAATCGGGAGTAGGAAGCCATGAAGTGGATTACGCGGGAGCGACCGAAGATCGACCGTATTGCCTGCCCGTGGCTGGTACTTCGCTTCGTCGACCCGGATGCGGACTTCCTCTTCGCCCCAGCAGAAGAGGTGGTACGCCTCGCCGGTGAGTGCGGCGCCATCCCCTTCGATGTCGAAGGCGTCGAGCTGTCACACGACGGGCCGCGTTGCAGTTTCGACGCGATCGTCGCCAAGTATGCGCTGCGGGATCCTGCGCTCGACGACTTGGCGACGATCGTGCGCGGCGCAGACACCGCGCGCCTCGACCTTGCACCGGAATGCGCCGGGCTGCTGGCGATCTCCCTCGGGCTCTCGCGACTCCTCGCCGACGATCAGGACCAGATGCGCCAGGGGCTGGTGATCTACGACGCGCTCTACGCGTGGCTCACCGAGGCGCGCGGCGAGACCCACTCCTGGAATCCACGACGCCAGCGCTGAGCGGCGCTACATCCGCTCCGGCTCGGGGATCCCCAGCAGGTCGCAGAGCGCCCGCTCGGCCTGGGCGAAGGCGGCGAAGGCGGCGCGGCGCGCGGCGCGCTGCACCGGATCGGGCTCGTGCAGCACCGGATGGTGGTGGTAGAGGCCGTTGAAGCGCTGCGCGAGCTCGAGCGCCTGTCGGGCGACGAGCGAGAGCTCGAGCGTTGCGGTCGCCTTCTCGACCGTCTCGCCGATCGCGGCAGCGGCGTGCACCAGGTCCCAGAGCTCGTCGGCGAGCGACTCGGCGGGGAGGGCGGCGACGCTCTCCCGGGTGAGCGGCGCGCCGAGCCCGGCCGCCGCCACCTTGCGTTCGATGTTGCGTGCCCGGACGAGCGAGTACTGGAGATAGGGCCCGGACTCCCCCTCGAAGTTGAGCGCCTCGTCGAGGTCGAAGGCGATCACCCGGGTCGTGCCGGTCTTCACCATGAAGAAGCGCACCGCGGCGCAGGCGATCTCGCGCGCCAGGCGATGGAGCTCCTCCTGGGTGAGCTCGCGGTTGCGCGCCGCGATCTCCTCGCGGGCCTTCTCCTCGAGGCGGTCGAGCAGGTCGTCGGCCTTGACGCCGATCCCCTTGCGCCCCGACATCTCCAGCGTCTTGCCCTCCTCGACCACCAGGCCCAGGGCGCGGGCGGTCGCCTCGGAGAGCGAGACCATTTCGTAGGCGAAGTGGATCGAGCGCTCGGCGGCCGCGTCGTGGCCCAGGGCGCGGAGGCCCGCGCGGACGATCTTCTGCAGGTAGCTCTGGCGGGCGTCGATGACGTTGACCACCCGCTCGGCGCCGCCGAAGCTCGGGTGATCCTCCGCCCCCTGCCGATCGGTCACCC
>CAYZWR010000262.1:0-2259 GCA_964481735.1 uncultured Thermoanaerobaculia bacterium | reverse complement strand
CTCGCTCTACCACGCCCTGTCGCTCTTCCTGGTCGAGATGGTGCCGCTCCTCGAGCCCGGGCATCCGACCTACGTCGGCGACCTGCTGACCCTGGTCGAGTCGGTGCTCGAGGATCCCGACATCATCCTGCGCAAGCAGGCCGACCGGGCGAAGCAGACCGCGCTCGCCGAGATGAAGTCGCAGGGCATCCAGTACGAGGAGCGGATGGAGAAGCTCGAGGGGATCGCGCATCCGAAGCCGCTGGCCGACTGGCTGGCCGGGAACTTCGACCGTTTCGCGCGGCTCCATCCCTGGGTCGGCGGGCGGGACATCTCCCCCAAGTCGATCGGGCGCGAGATGTGGGAGACCTTCTCGTCGTTCAACGACTACGTGAAGAGCTACGGGCTGGAGCGCAGCGAAGGGGTCCTGCTGCGCTACCTCTCGCAGCTCTATCGCACCCTGCAGCAGAACGTGCCGATGGTCGCGAAGACCGAGGCGGTCGAGGATGTCCTCGGCTTCTTCCGCACCACGATCGAGCTCACCGACACCAGCCTCCTCGAGGAGTGGGAGAGCCTGCTGCATCCCGAGCTGCTGGTGCGGCGCAAGGAGGAGCGCGAGCGCGCGGTCGAGGCCCTCTGGGTGCGCGAGCTCATCGAGAGCCCGCGCGCGCTCGCCGCGCGCGTGCGCTCGGAGATGCACCTGCTGGTGCACGCCCTGGCGCGGCGGGAGTGGGAGGAGGCGGCCGAGCGGGTGGTCCAGGCCGCCGACGACGTCTGGGACGCCGGCCGCCTCGAGAAGGCGCTCGCCCCCTTCTTCGCGGCCTATCCGGAGCTCCTCGACACCCCCGCCGCGCGCCGCCACCAGTGGACCCAGATTCGCCCGATCGGCGAACGGCAGTGGGAGGTGCAGCAGACCCTGCTCGATCCGCTGGAGGACAACCTCTGGGGGATTCGCGCCCGCGTCGACCTGCGCCAGGCCACCACCGTCGAGCAGCCCCTCCTCAAGCTGGTCGCGATCGGCGCCTGACGGCCGGGCGGCGGGGCGCGAGGCGCCCGGCAACGCCCCGGCTCAGCGGGTGGTGCGGAAGGTGAAGCTCGACGGGGCGGCGAGATCCTGGCCGCTCGCGTCCTCGGCCGCCTCCTCGGCGAGGGTGACGTGGAAGAGATCGCCGCGCGGCAGCTCGTCCTCGGCCTCCCAGACGATCCACCAGCGCTCGGCGTCGTAGCTCGTTCGCCCCGCCAGCAGGCCGCTCGACTCGCCCAGCACCGCGACGCCGGCGGGGTCGACCGAGCCAGGATCGAGCGGCTCGGAGAGCGCGAAGGTGATGCGCAGGCTCCGCGCCGCGACCAGCGCCTCGTCGGGCGGGAAGTGGGAAGTCACCACCGGCGGGCGGGCCGGACCGGCGGGTATCCACGGCGCGGCGGGGAGGGTTGCGAGGTCGAGCGAGAGCCAGAAGATGGCGTCGAGCACCACCGGCGGCGGGGGTGGCGGCAGCGGAGGAGTCGGCAGATCGTGGCTGTCGAGCCAGTCGTCGAGCAGGATCGCCGCGGCGACCGCCGCCACCACGCCGGCGACGATCAGTCCCTTGTCGACGTGCTCGAGGACGGCGTCGACCTCGGTCACCTTGCCGGCGTCGACCTTCACCGTGCGCGGGCGCTCGTCGAGCGGCTGGACGTTGCCCGAGGGGTCGAGTCGCGACGGGAAGCGCAGGCGGTACTTCCCGGGGGTGAGCCCCATGACGCTCCACGCCGGCTCGAGCGAACGGAAGACCGGGACGAAGGCCTCGCCTTCCTGCCGATCGAGCTCGACGAAGAGGCCGCGCGGACCGGGGGTCGCCGCCTGCCGTGCGTCGTCGTCGGCGAAGACCTGCAGCGCGATGCCGCCGGTCGTCTCGCCGCCGGCGATCGCCGCCGGGCGCTGCCGGGTCTGCACCGAGAAGCAGGAGGCGAGAACGAGCGCCGCGACCCCGAGGGCGGCGGCGCGGAAGGGGAGCGGACGGTTCATGCCCTACCCCTTAGCACGGAGCATGCCGGGGGTTCCGGCGCCGCCCGGGAGCACCGGGTTCTAGAATGCCGTCGGGAGGTTCCCCATGTTCCGAACGGCCCCTGCCGTTGTCTGCCTTCTCCTGCTGTCGTCCGCCGCGCTTCCCGCCGCCGGACCGGACCCGCTCGTCGCCGAGCTGGTGGCCCGGTACGGCGAAGGCGAGCGCGGGCGCATCGAACGTGGCCTCGCCCAGCTCGACGCCTTCTGGCGCGCCGAGGACGGCGACCGCGCCGCGC
>CAYZWR010000261.1:0-2261 GCA_964481735.1 uncultured Thermoanaerobaculia bacterium | reverse complement strand
GCTCAACCAAGTCGAGGAGGCGACCATCGCCCTCGGCGGGAAGGTCCTGGAGGACACCTGCCGCGCCGACCACATCCACTCGCTCGGCCCGGACGTGTACACCTGCGGGTGTGGCGGCTACACGCGCATCGTGATACCGTACGACGGCCCAGGGAAGTACGTCACCCTGTGCGCCATCTGCGATTCCGCCCACCTGATGAGGAAGTTCAACCCGTGAAATCTCGACGCTGCACCATCTGCTCGATCAACTGGCCCACGAGCCGCCGGTACTCGAAGTGCCCGCAGTGCGAGGAGCCGACCTCGCCCATGTACCAGGCGAAGCCGATCAGCTCCGAGGAGGCGAACCGCCTCGCGAACGTCGCCGCCTTCGAGCGCGAGTACGGCCCGGCGGAGGTCACGCTCTGATGGCGCCGCTCCCGGTGTTCTTCTACGTGATCGCGCTCTGCTGGGCTATCGCCTTCTCGACGGCCGGGACGCCGCTGATCGCGCTGCTGCCCGCCGTCGCCTGCGCCGTCGTCGGGTTCATCATCCACGTCGTCGGGCGCGTCCAGGACTCCTGACGCACCGCGCGGTATCCTTCTCCGATGCTCGAAACCGCGCCATTCACGCTCGACCTGAAGCTGGACTCGAAGGCCGTCTCCGACGACGACGACCACTTCTACATCGAGGGCTACGCCTCCGACTTCAACCTCGACCGCCAGGACGAGGCGTTCGAGCCCGGCGCCTTCGCCAAGTCCATCGAGCGGTTCCTCGGCACGAACCCGGCGCTCCTCTACCACCACGACTACGGCCGCCAGCTCGGCGTCGTGGAGAACCTGGAGCTGCGGCCGGACGGGCTGTTCATGCGCGCCCGCGTCGATCACGCCGAGCCCGGCACCGAGAACGCGGACGTGGTCCGCAAGGTCCGGAAGGGCACGATCAAGGGGCTGTCGGTCGGCGGCCTGTTCAAGCGCCGGAAGGGGCCGGACGGCAAGGCCCGCATCTTCGACGCGGACCTCGCGGAAGTCTCGATCACGCCGATGCCGGTGAACCCGCGCACCCTGTTCGCCGTCGCGCAGAAGGCGTTCGAGAGCGACGCGGCGACGGGCGGCGGCGAGCAGCTCGTGCTCGACTGGTTCGAGCAGCAGTTCGACGCCACCGAGAAGGCGTTCGAGCGCGTCGAGCGTCAGCTCAGTTCGTAAGGCTCCAGGTCGTGCGACCCGCACGACCGGCAGCGGAGCGCCTGGCCCGACCCGTGGTTGCCGTTCCGGAGCTGGAGGTTCTCCGGCCGGTTGTCGGCCCGGTCGCCGTTGATGTGGTGCACCTGCTCGTCTGACCGGAGCGGTCGCCCGAGCGACTCAGCCATCACCTTGCGGTGCACGTAGACCCACCGCCGCACGGGCGGCAGGCACATTTCCTCCCGCCACGGCCAATCCTCGGACACGACTGTCCGCACGTACCCGCCGCCGTCGATAACGGTGGTTCCTTCCTCGAAGCGCCGGAGCGCCCTCGCCTCCGCGACCGACCGCCGAATACCGCCGCCCTCCGCCCAGTTCTTGATGGTGCTCGCGCTCGGTCCCAGGTCGCTACTGATTGCCTTCGTGCTCTCGCCGTCCGCGTACCGTTGAAGCGCCTCCTGGCGAACTTCGGCGGGCCAGCGGTAGACGGTTCTGCCGTTCGTGTACTTAGGTCTGTTGCTCATAGCGGCACTGTATCACAAGGGTTGTCACGCGGTGTGGTTACATTCCCTCCATGCAGAACGAAGATTTCAAGTCGCTGATGGCCGATCTGGAGGAGAGGTTCGCTCCGCGCTTCCGGGAACTCAACTCGACCGCCGAGGACTTGGCCGAGCGCCTGGAGTCCGCCACGGACGACGAGGACCGGAAGGCTCTCACTGAGCGCCTCGCGACCCTGGAGGAGCAGGCCCGTGAGCTGACCTCCGAGCGCGAGAAGGAGTTGCACGAGGCCGAGCGCAAGGGCATGGCCGCGCAGATCACGTCGCTCCAGGACGCCATCGAGAACCTCCGCGAGCCCGACGCCTCGTTCTTCGGCTCGCCGGACGCGCAGGGCGCCTCCGAGTCGCCGTACGGCGCCAAGAGCTTCTACGCCGACGCCTACGCCACCATGAAGGGTGACGCCTCCGCCCGCGAGCGGTGGGAGAGCGCCCTCGGCGGCAAGGCCATGACCGAGGGCACCGGCTCCGCCGGTGGCTACCTCGTCCCGGACGAGGTCTCGGGCGAGCTGCTCGCGCTCCGTCAGCAGGACGCCGTCCTGCGCGGGCT
>CAYZWR010000260.1:0-2262 GCA_964481735.1 uncultured Thermoanaerobaculia bacterium | reverse complement strand
GCCTACATGGCGCCGGAGCAGGCGCGCGGAGTGGCCGTCGACAAACGCGCCGACATCTGGGCGTTCGGCGTCCTGCTGTTCGAGATGGTCACGGGTCGCCGTTTGTTCGAAGGCGAGCTGGTGACCGACGTGCTCGCCGACGTGCTGCGCCGCGAGATCGATTTCGAGGCGCTGCCGGCGACGACGCCTCCCGCGATCCGCCGCATGCTGCGCCGCTGCCTCGAGCGCAATCCCCGGAACCGCCTGCACGACATCGCCGACGCGCGGATCGTGCTCGACGAGGTCGCCTCGGGTCGGCACGTCGAGCGCGCTCCGGAGCTCGTCGCTCCCGCTCCCGTCGCGCCGCCGCGCCGGGGCAGAGCGCTCGCCGCCGGCGCGGCGCTGCTCGTCGCCGGCGCGCTCGGCGGCTGGCTGGCGCGTCGCCCGGAGGCGCCGCGCGCCGAGCCGCCGTCGCGCTGGGCGCTCGCGCTGCCGGACGCCGTCAAGCTCTCGACCGACGACCGGCCGCAGCTCGATCTCTCGGCCGACGGAACGCTCCAGGTGGCCGTGGTGATCGGGGAGAGCGGCGTCTCGCAACTGCTCCTGCGCCGGAGCGACGAGTTCGCGCCGAAGCTCCTCGACGGAACCGAAGGAGCCACCTCGCCGTTCTTCTCGCCCGACGGGGCCTGGATCGCCTACTTCCTGGGCGACGCGCTGATGAAGATCCCGGTCGGCGGCGGACCGCCGGTCCGGCTCGCGGCCGCGTTCAACGCCGGGCGCGGCGGCACCTGGAGTGCCGACGGTTTCATCTACTTTGCGGCCGATTTCGCGGCGCCCCTCGTGCGCGTGCCGGCGAACGGCGGCCCGGTCCAGCCGGTGACCGAGCTCGACGGGACGCGCAGCGAGCGCACCCACCGCTGGCCGCAGGCGCTGCCCGAAGGCGACGCCGTGCTCTTCACCTGCGACACGCTCGCTTCCGCGGAGTACTACGACGACGCGCGGATCGAGGCGGTGCGTCCGTCGACGGGCGAACGGCGCGTGCTCGTCGAGGGATCGAGCCAGGCTCGCTACGCCCCGGGCGGCCATCTGGTCTTCGCGCGGGGCGGAGCGCTCTTCGCCCAGTCATTCGATCCGAAGACCCTCGAGATGCGAGGGACGCCGCGCCTGGTCGCGCAGGGCGTGTCGACCAACGTCGGGTCGGGCGCCGTTCAGTTCGCGATCTCCCGGAGCGGCGCGGCCCTCTGGGCGCCCGGCGGGCTCGCCGCGGCCTACCGCGTCGTCTGGGTGGATCGCAACGGCCGCGAGTCGCCGATCGAGCTCCTGCGGGGGACGTACAACGAGATCTCGCTCTCCCCGGACGGCACGAGAGTGGCGCTCACCGGCGGCCAGGGCGGTGCCTCGGATCTCTGGGTCGCCGACCTCGAGCGCGGCTCGCTCGCCCGGCTCACCTCCGGCGAGTTCGCCCGCAGCCCGATCTGGACGCCGGACGGTTCGCGGATCGCCTACGCCGTGCTCTCGCCCGGAGCGGGTGAAGCGAAGAGCAGGATCCTCTGGCGGCTAGCCGACGGCAGCCGCGGTCCGGAAACCCTCGTGGACGAGGGAGCGGCCGCGTATCCGAGCGCCGTGACGCCGGACGGCCAGGGCCTGATCCTCGATCGCTTCGCCAATTCCGGAACGGATCAGGCCGACATCTTCCTGCTGCCGCTCGAGGGAGACCGCACGCTCCGCCCGCTCACCTCGGGGGCGGGAGCGAAGTACTCCGGAATCGTCTCGCCCGACGGCAGGTGGTTCGCCTACACCTCGACGGAGAGCGGCCGGCCCATCGTCTACGTGCGGCCGTACCCCGGAAGCGACCGGCGGTGGCAGATCTCGACGGCGAGCGGCGACGAGCCCCGCTTCAGCCAGGACGGGCGCGAGCTCTACTACCGCTCCGACTCGGTGCTCTACCGGGTGCCGATCGAGACGTCGCGCGGGTTCGAGGTCGGTCGCCCCGAGCCGCTCCTCGACCGCGTGGCGTCGGGCGGCGAAGTGCAGTCGTACGGATTCTCGCCGGACGGCCAACGGATCCTGACGGTGCGCACCCCCGAAGGCAGCGGCGCGCTGCGGATCCTCCATCTCGATCTCGGCTTCGCCCAACGGCTGAGCGCTTCCCCCAGCGAGGGCCGCTAGCACCGATGTCGATCGCTCCCGGCGCCCGCCTCGGCCCCTACGAGATCACCGCCAAGCTCGGCGAAGGCGGCATGGGCGAGGTCTACCGCGCCCACGACTCGAAGCTGAAGCGCG
>CAYZWR010000259.1:0-2340 GCA_964481735.1 uncultured Thermoanaerobaculia bacterium | reverse complement strand
TTCCCGCCGAGCGTCCGAGCCTGCGCATCGTCTTCGGGGTGGCGGCGGGCTTCGTCATCGTCGGCGGGCTGAAGCTCGCGGCGCCGCTCCTCGCGCCGGTCGCCTTCGCCCTCTTCCTCGGCATCCTGGTCCAGCCCTTCTTCCAATGGCTGCTCGCCCGCCGGGTGCCGGTGGGACTCTCGGTGCTCGCCACGATGCTCCTCCTGGGCATCGCGATCGCGGTCGTGCTGATGATCTTCTTCGGCTCGATCGGCGAGCTGCGCGAGGTCGGGCCGCACTACTACGCGGAATTCCAGGACCGCGCGGCCTACACGGTCGAGTGGTGGCAGGGCAAGGGGATCTCGATCCTCGACTGGGTGCCGGCGAAGTGGCGCCGACCGGAGGCGATCGTCGAGCTGCTGGGCGGCGCGGTGAGGAGCCTCCTCAAGCTCTTCTCGTCGGCGATGATCGTGCTGCTCACCCTGCTCTTCCTGCTCTACGAGGCGGCGGCGGTTCCCGCCAAGCTCGAGCGGCTGCCGCCGCCGATCCGCGAGGTGCTGTCGGGCTTCGGGCACGTCTCGCGCGAGCTGCAGCGTTACCTGCTGATCAAGACCGCCATGTCGGTGGCGATCGGCGCGGCCGCCGGGCTCTGGTTGGGCGTGCTCGGGGTCGACTTCGCGGTGCTCTGCGCCCTGATCGCCTTCGTCTGCCACTTCATCCCCAACATCGGCGCGCTCCTGGCGGCGCTGCCGGCGATGTTCCTCGCCTTCGCGCAGTACGACCTGATGAAGGCGATCGCGGTGGGGATCGGCTACCTGGTGATCGGCACGGTGCTCGGCAACCTGGCCGAGCCGGCGTTCCTGGGGCGGCGGCTCGGCATGTCGACCCTGGTGGTCTTCCTCTCCCTGATCTTCTGGGGTTGGGTCTGGGGGGCGGTCGGCATGTTCCTCTCCGTGCCGCTCACCGCGGCCATCAAGATCCTGCTCGAGCGCAGCGAGTCCTGGCGCTGGGTGGCGACCCTGCTCGACTCCGGCCGCCCGCGCGCCGGCGCCTCGCCGGCGGTCCCGCTGGGCGAGGAGACCCTCCCGGGCCGGTCCGGCCCGACTTGACTTTGCCGCTTCACCCCGTATGATTTAGCCGAATCAGGACTCATGGAGTCCTGATTCTGGAGCCGCCATGATCCGGATGACCAAACAGACCGACTACGGCTTCGTGCTGCTGAGCGCGCTCGCCGCCGAGCCCGAGAGCGGCGCCAACGCGCCCGAGCTCGCGGCGACGACCCGCCTGCCGCTGCCGATGGTGAGCAAGATCCTGAAGCTGCTCGCCCGCCAGGGGCTGCTCGTCTCGCACCGCGGAGTCAAGGGGGGCTACAGCCTGGCGCGCCCGGCGGGCGAGATCACCGCCGCCGAGATCATCCGCGCCCTGGAGGGCCCGGTGGCGCTCACCGTCTGCATCGAGGGCTCGCCCGGCGAGTGCGAGCGCGAGACCTTCTGCGCCGTGCGTGGGCCCTGGCAGAGGATCAACCAGGCGCTCTTCGCGGCGCTGGCGACCATCACCCTCGCCGACCTCGCCGACCGCCCCGGGACGCGGCTGGTGCAGCTCGGCCAGGGGCTCACCGCGCCGCCGCAGCCCGCGCCGGGCCTCGCCCGTTGAGCTCGAGGAGACCATGACCACCACCGACGCCCAGACGATCGAACAGCTGGCCACCCAGGAGTACAAGTTCGGTTTCGTCACCGACATCGAGCAGGACACCCTCCCGGCGGGCCTCTCCGAGGAGATCGTGCGCCGGATCTCGGCGCTCAAGCACGACCCGGAATGGCTGCTCGAGTGGCGGCTCAAGGCCTACCGCCACTGGCTCACCATGACCGAGCCGACCTGGCAGAACGTCACCTACCCGCCGATCGACTACCAGTCGATCGTCTACTACGCGGCGCCGAAGTCGATGAAGAAGGGGCCGCAGTCGATCGACGAGGTGGATCCGGAGCTGCTCAAGACCTACGAGAAGCTCGGCATCCCGCTGCACGAGCGGGCGGCGCTCGCCGGGGTCGCGGTCGACGCGGTCTTCGACTCGGTCTCGGTCGCCACCACCTTCAAGGAGAAGCTGAAGGAGATGGGCATCATCTTCTGCAGCTTCTCCGAAGCGGTGCGCGAGCACCCGGCGCTGGTCCAGCAGTATCTCGGCTCGGTGGTGCCCTATTCCGACAACTTCTTCGCCACCTTGAACAGCGCGGTTTTCTCCGACGGCAGCTTCGTCTTCGTGCCGCGCGGGGTGAAGTGCCCGATGGAGCTCTCGACCTACTTCCGGATCAACGCGCGCAACACCGGCCAGTTCGAGCGCACGCTGATCGTCGCCGAGCAGGG
>CAYZWR010000258.1:0-2351 GCA_964481735.1 uncultured Thermoanaerobaculia bacterium | reverse complement strand
GAGCCCGCTCAGGGGACGACGGTCCACCACTCGGTGAAGTTGCCGCCCTCGAAGCCCCCCTCGGCCAGGAACTCGGGGGCGATGAAATCGAGCTGCTCGACGTCGATCTCGAGCTGGATGGGATCGCCGGCCGCGTCGGCGAGGGCGGTCGCGGGCCCGAGCCCGACGATCGAGATCGTCCCGACCGGGACATCGGCGCGCGACGGCACGACGACGGTGAAGATCGCGCCGTGCAGCGTCGCGTTGTAGAGCGCGCCATCGGAGTGGAAAGTCACCAGGACGCGGCCGGGCACCGAGTCGTCGATCGAGTCGATCACCGTCGCGCCGTAGCGCAGGTCGAGGGCGACGACCGCGGGCCCGTCGGCGAGGCTGGCGTCGTAGAGCAGCTCGATCGTCCCGCTGCCGATGGGGAAGGGCCGGACCGTCATCGCCCCGAGCACCATCGGACCGCCCGGGAAGACCTCGCCGCCGAGGGCGCCCAGGTTCTGGCCGGGATCGGCGTTGATGATGCGGACCCGCCCATTCGCCGGCAGGGTGACCACCGGTTCCGCCAAGGCGTCGACCAGGAGCATGTCGGGGTCGAGCGCGATCTCGAAGCGATCGCCCTCCCCGACGCTGGGATCGAGGGTGAAGCGCAGCAGGGCGAGGGGACCGAACGCCTCGTTGAGCGTCGCGCTGGGCGAGGTCAGGGTGACGTCGATCCGTTGGGTGGCCGGGTTCCACTGCGTCTGGATCGTCGCGTCGCCCGCGCCCCCGGCCGTCCCGGCATAGACCGCGGCCGAAACGAGGTTGGCGAAGAGGACCGTCGGGAGGCCGTCCCGGTCGCGCATCTCGAGCCCGAAGCTCGCGCTGGCGAGCGGGCGAGACTCGACCGTGCGCACGACGAGCTGCACCTCCTCCCCCAGCACGACGCGCGACTCGTCGATCAGCACCTCGAGCGGGAATTCCTGCGCCGACGCGGGGGAGATCAGGCAGGGCGCGCAACCGGCGATCAGGGCCAGCAGGGTCGCCGCCGGGGCCTTGACGAGAGGATTCGGGGGGGTCGATCGCATCGGATGCTCCAGTTCTGGGCGGGGCCGCCGGGCCGGGAACAGTACCAGGTGAAATCCGACGCGGCCCTCCGCCGGGGGAAGAGACAGCCGCGGGCGGCTTGTGGAACAGGTCACTTCGCGAACGTGATCCGGACCGGACAGCTCATCCCGGGGTCCGGTCCGCCGACCGGGGCGGCTAGGCCCGGCGCTCAGGTACTCTCCATCGGGTGAGCGTCGCGAGGGTGGGGGCTCCAGGTACGGCACGTCGCGTGCAAGCTGCTTCGACCATCATGTTCATCGGCAAACGGCTGCGAAGCCTTGTCGCGTTCGGCCTCGCGGCCCTGGCGGCCGCCTGGCCCGCCATGGCCCAGCAGGCTCCGCCGCCGCCGGCGTTCGGCGAGGTGATCGAGGTGCGCACCGGCTTCGTCCGGTTCCGGCTGCCGGGCGACGCGCCGCCGCCGCGAGCCGAGGAGCTCGAAGTCGTCTGGAAGCGCAAATCGCAGCGGGTGCTGCGCGTGGTCGGAGGCGGGAGCGATCCGATCGAGGTCGGGATCCTGGTCGACCGCTCGGCCAGCTTTCACCACGCCTTCGAGCCGCTGCGCGCCGCGGCGCTGACTCTGGTCGACCACGGCCTGTCGAGCGCTGATCGCGTCTTCGTCGCCTCCTTCACCGACCGGACGCGTCTGCTCGCGACCGGTCGTGGCGAAGCGGCGCGGGTGCTGGCGGCGATTCCGTCGCTGCCCGAGCCCGGTCTGCACCCGACCGCCCTGTTCGACGCCATCTGGCAGGCGCTGGGGACGTTCGAGAACGCCGACGCGCGGGCGGCGCTGATCGTGGTCAGCGACGGCTGCGACACCACCGGCGGCTGGTCGCGCGTCCCTTCGGTGGCGCTGCGCGCCCGCGAGCTGGCGATCCCGGTCTTCCTGCTCCTGCCCGACCGGGACGAATGCATGTTCGCCAAGTGCGAGTTCGATGCAGCGGGTGTGTATCACTGCTCGACCGAGAGCTCGCCGACGATCATGAACATCCCCCAGGGGGACGAGTTCAATCCCGCCGCCCGCACGACGGGGATGGCGAAATCGGCGAACGTCACCGGCGCCACCGCGGCACGCGACCAGTTCTCGAGCCTGATCGCGGATGCCGGCGGCGGGACGTTCGTCGCACCCGCGCCCGAGGAATGGCAGCGCGCCCTGCGCGCCATCTTCGATCAACTGGCGCGGCAATGGACGGTCGTCTTCGAGCCCTCGTCCGAGGACGTCGGGAGCGACGAGGTCAAGGTCTATACGAGCGCCGGTGGCCGCAGGCAGCGCCTCCGCTGAG
>CAYZWR010000257.1:0-2369 GCA_964481735.1 uncultured Thermoanaerobaculia bacterium | reverse complement strand
AGCTCGTAGAGGCGGCGGTAGACGCCGCCCGCGGCGAGCAGCTCGCCGTGCGTCCCGGACTCGACCAGTCGCCCCTGGTGCAGCACCAGGATGCGGTCGGCCCGCTGGATGGTCGACAGCCGATGGGCGATGACCAGGCTCGTCCGGCCGGCGAGCAACCGCTCGAGCGCCGTCTGGATCCGCCGCTCGGTGTCGGTGTCGATCGAGGCGGTCGCCTCGTCGAGCACCAGGATCGGCGGATCGAAGGCGAGCGCGCGGGCGAAGGCGAGCAGCTGCTTCTGGCCGACCGAGAGCCCGGCGCCGCGCTCGGCGACCGGCGCGGCGAAGGCGCCGGGAAGGCGTTCGATGAAGTCGATCGCCTGCGCCTCGCCCGCCGCCCAGCGCAGCCGCTCGTCGTCGAGCTCCGCCGCGCCCAGGCGGAGATTGCTCGCCACGTCGCCGGCGAACAGGAAGACGTCCTGCAGGACCAGACCGATCGCGCGGTGCAGGGCGCCGAGGTCCCAACGTCGCACGTCGACGCCATCGACGCGCACCGCTCCCTCGCCGACGTCGTAGAAACGCAGCAGCAGGCTGGCGAGCGTCGACTTTCCCGCGCCGGTCGCTCCCACCACGGCGACCATCTCGCCGGGCGCGACCCGGAAGCTCAGCTCCTCGAGCACCGGCTCGCCCGGCTGGTAGGCGAAGCCGACCCGGTCGAACTCGATCTCGCCGCGCACTTCGGCCGGCCGGAAGGGCTCCGCCGGCGCGACGATCGTGGGCGGCGTGTCGAGCAGGAGGAAGAGCCGCTCCGAGGAAGCCATCGCCTGCTGCAGGATGTTGTACTTCTCCGACAGGTCGGCGAGCGGCTGGTAGAAGCGCTGCGCGTATTGCAGGAAGGCGATCAACGCACCGACCGAGACGCTGCCCGCGAGCGCCTGCAGGCCGCCTCGCCAGAGGATCAGGCCGATTCCGAGGGCGGTCAACCACTCGACCCCGGGGTAGAAGACGGCGTAGTAGAAGATGCCGCGCACGTTGGCGTCGCGGTGCGCCGCGTTGACCGCCGCGAGCTCCTCGCGCGAGCTCGCCTCGCGCTGGAAGAGCTGCACCACCGTCATGCCCGAGAGGCGCTCTTGGAGGAACGCGTTGAGTCGCGCCACCTGCAGCCGCACGGCGCGGAAGCTGTCGCGCGCCCGGAGCTTGAACCAGGCGGTGAGCAGGAGGAGGAGCGGCAGGATCGCGAACGTCACCAGCGCGAGTCGCCAGTCCAGCCAGAAGAGGACTCCGGCGATGCCGGCGAGGACCAGGAGGTCGCCGACGATCGACACGATGCCCGCGGTGAACAGCTCGTTGAGAGCGTCGACGTCGGTGGTCACCCGGGTGACCAGGCGCCCCACGGGATTGCGATCGAAGAAGGCGATGTCGAGGCGCTGGAGATGGGCGAAGAGCTCCCGGCGCAGGTCCGCCATCACCCGTTGGCCGAGCTCGAGGAGGAGGTAGCCCTGGCGGTAGAGCGTCGCGGCGCCCAGACCGAGCGACAGGGCGTAGAGAGCAGCGAGCAACGCCAGGCCCTCCATCGGCTGCGGTCGGATCCCCCACTCGGCCAGCCGCTCGGCGAGCAGACGCGCCGCGGGCGACGCCGCCGACCCGGCCGGCGCGACGTAGAGATCGAGCGCCGCCGCGGTGGCGAGCGGCCCCACCAACTGGAGCAGCGACGAGACGATCATCAACCCCGCCGCGGCGAGCGCCAGCCCGGCGTGCGGCCGCAGGTAGGCGACCAGCCGGCGCATCAATCGTGCGTCGTAGGCTCGGCCCAGCGCCTCCTCGGCGAACGGCGTTTCCATCGAGCTCCCTCCGCGGCGCGCCGCCGCCCGGCGAGCGTACCGAACCGTCCTGGCCTCCGCCACTTGCGGTGCGGCGCGAGGGATAGCGCACCCGCAGACCTTGATGTACACTCGCGAGTGACATTTCTTGTCGCAACCGGGGAGGAGCGCCATGCCGCCGTCCTTGAATCAGCTGCTCAAGACGATGGTCGAGCAGGGGGGATCGGATCTCCACATCACCACGAACTCCCCGCCCCAGGTGCGCGTGGACGGTTTGCTCAAGCCGCTCAATCTGCCGCCGCTGACGCCGACCGAGACCAAGGCGATCTCCTACTCGATCCTCACCGACAACCAGAAGCACCGCTTGGAGGAGGATCTCGAGCTCGACTTCTCTTTCGGAATCAAGGGCCTGGCGCGCTTCCGCGCCAATGTCTTCCACCAGCGGGGCGCGATCGCCGCCGCCTTCCGCCAGATTCCCTACGAGATCCGGAGCTTCCGCGAGTTGGGGCTGCCGCCCATCATCGAGAAGATCTGCGAGAAGCCGCGCGGCCTGGTGCTGGTGACCGGTCC
>CAYZWR010000256.1:0-2380 GCA_964481735.1 uncultured Thermoanaerobaculia bacterium | reverse complement strand
TCCAGGTAGTGGTCGGCGCTCCACGGGAAGCTCACCAGCTCGAGGGGCAGGCTCCAGCGCTCGGCGGCGGCGCCGAGCACCTTGACCGCCTCGGCGGTCACGTCGCGGCCGATGCCGTCGCCGGGCAGGATCGCGATCCGTTGCGGGCGGCGCGCTGCGGGGTCGAGCGGGTTCATGTGGGCGGCGATGCTAGCACGCGGCCGAGCGCGGCGAAGGCGACTCCGACCACCGCCCCGGCGGCCCCGACGCCGAGCCACCAGGCGAGCGCGCCGAAGCGCTCGTAGACCGCCGTGCCGATGGCCGGCGCGAGCAGGAAGCCGACCGAGAAGGCCACCGTGTAGGCCCCGACGTAGCGGCCGGTGAGCCCCGCGCCGGCGCGGTTGGCGACCACCGAGTTGGCGAGCGGCAGGGTGAGCATCTCGCCGATCGTCCACACCCCCACCGTGGCGGCGGCGTAGAGCCAGCCGCGTCCGAAGGGGAGCAGCGCGAAGCCGAGCGCCACCAGGAAGGCTCCGAGCCCGATCACCGGCAGCGGCGCGCGCCCTTCGAGCCGCCGGAGGACCAGCATCTCGCAGGCCACCACGAGCAGGGCGTTGAAGCCGAGCAGGCCGCCGATGACCGCCTCGCCGAGCCCGTAGTGGTCGCGCAGGTAGAGCGGGAAGGTGGCGTTGATCTGGAAGAAGATCACCGTCAGCGCCACCGTCGCGGCGAGGAAGAGCAGGAACGGACCGTCCCGCCAGGGACTGCGCCCGGGAGGAGCCTCGGTCCGCTCGTGCGGGCGCTCCTCGCGGCCGGCGTCGAGCGCCAGCGCGAGCACCGCCGCCGCGGCCCAGCAGGTCGCCGCGTCGACCACGAAGAGCAGGCGGTAGTTCGCCGCCGCGAGCAGGCCGCCGATCGCCGGACCGATCGACATCCCGGCGTTGACCGAGAGGCGGAGCAGCCCGAGCGCCCGCGTACGCACCGGCGGCGCGACCGACCGGCTGGCGGTGGCGAGGAGCGCCGGGCGGTAGAGCTCCGCCACCACGCTCAGCAGGAGGACGGCCGGCGCGAGGAGCCAGCGCTGCTCGATCCCCGCGAGCGCCAGGAAACCGACGCCGGTACCCAAGAGCGAGATCTGCTGCACGCGCACCGGGCGATAGCGGTCGGCGAGCACCCCGCCGAGCCAGGAGCCGGCGATCGCGCCCAGGCCGTAGAGCGACAGGAGCCGCCCGGCCTCGCCGATGCTCCACCCCAGGCTGCGCGTCAGGTAGAGGGTGAAGAAGGGCAGGACCATCGTCCCGGCCCGATTGACCAGGGTCGCGGCCGCGAGGATCCAGACCGCGCGTGGCAGGCCGGAGAAGGCATCGGCGTAGGCGCCGGCGAGTCGGCGGAGCGGGCTCAACGGGGACGCTCGAAGGACTATCCGGCGGCCGGGACCTGGCGCCCCGTCGCGAGCTCGGTCTCGCGCGCGAGCGCGAAGGCGAGCTCCACCCGCGGCACCAGGAAGGCGGAGTGCAGGGCGCGCCAACCCTCGCGCGGCGCGAAGGAGAACCGCGCCTCGAGCCAGGAGCCGTCGGTGAGCTCGACCTTGACCGGCAGCGCCGCCACCCGGCCGTGCTCGGTCTCCGCCCGCTGCAGGCCGGCCCCGGCGCGCCAGTAGGCGCGCCGTCGCTCGCGGAAGAACGCCACCGTCTCCTCCCAGCCGCCGAGCGCCGGCCCGGTGCCGGCGAAGCTGCCGGGCCGCACCGTCAGGTCGAGCCCGGTGCCGGCCTCGAGGCGCCAGCGCCAGGGGCCGTCGGGCTGCTCGTCGAGGCGGGGGAAGTTGCAGATCGCGGCCGACAGCGGCTGCCGGGCGACCAGGCGCCCGAGGGGCACGACCCAGGCCGGCGCGAGCTGGCGCAGCAGCCAGACCGACGGCACGCCCGCCTCGTCCCGGGCGTAGAGGCGCGCGTTGCACTGCGGGTAGGAGAGGCCGACCCAGCGGCTCCAGGCCGTCCGCAGGTCGAGCTGGCGGAAGAGCACGAGGGAGAAGAAGGCCGTCGCCTCGGGGCCGAAACCGACCAGCTCGTGACGCAGCCCGGGCGGCGCCGCCGGCAGGCCGGCCGACGGCAGCGCCCAGTTCAGGTAGAGCGCATCGGCCAGCACGCCTTCGAATTGCACCCCGCAAAGCTAGCCCGAGGAGCGACCGCCGGGCAAGCCCGGGCGGCCCGGTGTACGATCCGCCGCTCGAAGGAGACCACCGACCGATGCCCACCCCCCGCCCGCACCGCGGCCCATGGCTGCTCGCCCTGCTGCTCACCCCGGCTCTCGCCCAGGCGGCGGAACCGCGCTTCGTTCCCGCCGAGCTCGCCGGCCCGATCCGCTTCCTCGCCTCCGATCTCCTGGAAGGGCGCGGCCCCGG
>CAYZWR010000255.1:0-2386 GCA_964481735.1 uncultured Thermoanaerobaculia bacterium | reverse complement strand
CTAGTCCTTCGGCGGCTCGGGGGGGTTGGTGAGCACCAGGACGGTGCGGTCGTCCTGCGGTTCGGCGCCGCCGCGGTAGGTCTCGACCGCCGCCATCAGCGCCTCGCCGATCTCGCGCGCCGTGCGGCCCTGATGGGCGCGCGTCACCTCGATCAGCCGCTCGATGCCGAACTCCGGCCCTCCCTCGGTGTCGGGGGGCGTCGCCTCGATCATGCCGTCGGTGTAGAGCACCATGGTGTCGCCCGGCTGCAGGCGGACGAAGCCGCGCTCGTAGGAGGCGTCGAAGACGGGACCCAACACCGCGCCGCCCTCCTCGAGGGAGGTCACTGCGCCGGAAGCGCTCAACAGGAACGGCGGCGGATGCCCGGCGTTGACGTAGATGAACAGGCCGTTGAGCTCGAGCTCGCCGTAGAACATCGACACGAACCGGCTGGTCAGCGTCGACTTGTGGATGATGGCGTTCATCCGCTCGACGGTGCGCACGATCTTCAGGTCGCGCGCGATCCCCATGCGCAGGCCCATGTAGATGTCGCGCACCTGGAGGGCCGCCGGCAGACCGTGCCCCGAGACGTCGGCGATCGCCAGGCCGAGCAGCTTGTCGGTGATCGGGATGTAGTCGAAGTAGTCGCCGCCCACCGAGTCCATCGTCTTGGTGCTGCCCCAGAGCTGGTAGTTGCCGTAGACCGGCACCCGGCGCGGCAGGATCGAGGCCTGGATCTTGCGCGCCTCGTTGAACACCTCCTGCATCCGCTCCTGGCGCAGCTTCTGGTTGATCGCGTGGCGCAGCACCGAGAGCGAGAAGAGCACGTCGTCGCGGTGGTGCCCCTCCGCGACGTCGAAGGAGAGGATGTACTCCTCGTCACCGACCTCGATCGCCGCGAAGCTCTTGACGCCCAGCTGAGCCTCGATCCGCGGATCGGTCCGCGGGTCCTGGCTCCCCATGTACACCGCCCCTTCGTTGAACAGCGCCTGGATCGCGCCGTAGGTGGGCGGCAGCCGGACGCCGTCCTCGACCGGCTTGGCGTCGGGGAAGGTGGCGGTCAGCACGTAGCCCTCGCCGTCCCAGTGATAGAGGCGGCCGCCGTAGAAGCCCAACGCGTCGCGGAAGTGCTGGATGATCGCGTCGGCGAGGGAGTGCACCGTGGCCTCGGACTCCTCGGAGGCCTGGATGTCGCGCACCAGTTGCTCGACGCGCTTCATCAGCTGACGGTAATCCGTGGGACGGGTCTCCATCGCGTTCATGGGCTCCTTTCGGGCGGATTCGACGGCCGGCGGCTCAGCCGCGGTCGATCAGGGCACTGACGATGCGGTCCTGCGCCGCCTGCGCGGCGGCGTTGCTGCGCACCTGGTTGCAGAGAATCGAGAAGGCGTAGACCTTTCCGGAAACCGCCCGCGCGTAGCCCGACAGGGTCGAGACGCCGCGGATCGTTCCGGTCTTGGCGAAGACGTTGCCGGCGTAGGGCGCGCGCGCCAGGCGGCGCTCCCAGCGCAGGCCCGGCTCGCCGCTGAAGGGCAGCGAGCGCAGGAAATCGCGGCCCAGGGCGTGAAAGTACATGTGCTCGAGCAGGGTGGTCATGGCGCGCGGCGTCGCCAGGTTGCCGCGCGACAGTCCCGAGCCGTCGGCGAGCTGGAACTCGGCCGGCGCCAGCCCGAGGCCGGTGAGGAAGTCGCTGACCACCGCGATGCCGCCGGCCCAACTGCCGTCGCCGCGCTGCTGCCAGCCGAGGAACTTGGCGAGCGTCTCGGCGTAGAAGTTCTGGCTCCGCTTGTTGGTCACCTCGAGGGTTTGCGCGAGATCGCTCTCCCACACCGTGACCACCTCCCACTCCGACTCCGGGAGGCCGTGCTCCTGGCGCAGTCCGCCGGCGATCCCGATGCCCTCCTCGGCGAGCGCCGCGCGGAGCGCCGCGCCGAAATAGGCCGCCGGATCGTACACCGCCACCCACTCCTCGGACGGGGCCGAGCCGCGGTAGATCGCCCCGCTCACCACCAGCGTGTCGCTGTCGCCGAGCCGACCGACGATCAGCCGGTTCTCCTGCCGCGAGCCGCTGGTGCGCGCGCTGTTCTGGACGGTGAAATAGGCCAGCTTGGGTACCGTCTCGACGCGCGGCGGCGCGCCGACCTGCGGGGCGGGCGAGGTCCTCACCAGCACGCAGTTGTCGTTGAAGGAGAGGGCGTCGATCGGCGCCTCGTACCAGGTCGTGAGCTGGTCGCGCGGCCAGTCGGGATGGATGCGCGGCGGTGCGAAGAGGCCGTTGACCAGCACCAGATCCCCGCTCACCCGGTCGATGCCGCGCGCCCTGAGCGCCGCGGCCCACTGCCGGAAGACGGCGTAGGAGTCGCCGTCGTGGAAACGCCCCGAGATGTTGGGATCGCCGCCGCCGAA
>CAYZWR010000254.1:0-2437 GCA_964481735.1 uncultured Thermoanaerobaculia bacterium | reverse complement strand
TGCCGAGCCGGATCGGACATCTGCTCGACATCTCGCTGCGCGACCTCGAGCGCATTCTCTACTTCGAGAGCTACGTGGTGATCGATCCGGTGGACACCGAGCTCAAGGAGAAGGAGCTGCTCTCCGAGGAGCGCTACCGGGAGCTGCGCGACCAGTACGGGGAGAGCGGCTTCATCGCCAAGATGGGCGCCGAGGCCATCAAGGAGCTGCTCCAGCGGATCGACGTGGACGAGCTCGCCGAGGAGCTGCGCGTCGTCATGCGGACGGAGACCAGCCAGATCCGCAGGCTCAAGGCGGCCAAGCGGCTGAAGGTGGTGGACGCCTTCCGCAAGAGCGGATTGCGCCCCGAGTGGATGATCCTCGACGTGCTGCCGGTGATCCCTCCCGAGCTGCGTCCGCTCGTGCCGCTCGACGGCGGACGGTTCGCCACCTCGGACCTCAACGACCTGTATCGCCGGGTGATCAACCGGAACAACCGTCTCAAGAAGCTGCTCGAGCTGCGGGCGCCGGACGTGATCGTGCGCAACGAGAAGCGCATGCTCCAGGAGGCCGTGGATGCGCTGTTCGACAACGGGCGCCGCGGTCGCGTCCTGAAGGGCTCGAACAACCGCCCGCTGAAGTCCCTCTCGGACACCCTGAAGGGCAAGCAGGGCCGCTTCCGCCAGAACCTGCTGGGCAAGCGGGTCGACTACTCGGGCCGCTCGGTCATCGTCGTCGGGCCGGACCTCACGTTGCGCGAGTGCGGCCTGCCGAAGAAGATGGCGCTCGAGCTCTTCAAGCCGTTCATCTACAACAAGCTCGAGCTCAAGGGCCTGGTCGGGACGATCAAGGCCGCGAAGGAGATGGTCGAGCGCGAGGAGGACGTGGTGTGGGATTGCCTCGAGGAGGTCATCCGCGACCACCCGGTGCTGCTCAACCGCGCTCCGACCCTGCATCGGCTGGGGATCCAGGCTTTCCAGCCGAAGCTCATCGAAGGCAAGGCGATCCAGATCCACCCGCTCGTCTGCGCCGCGTTCAACGCGGACTTCGACGGCGACCAGATGGCGGTGCACGTCCCGCTCTCGCCCAAGGCGCAGATCGAGAGCCACGTGCTGATGCTCGCCGCGAACAACATCCTCTCGCCGGCGCACGGCCGGCCGCTGGCGGTGCCGAGCCAGGACCTGGTGCTCGGTGGCTACTACCTGACGATGTCGAAGAAGGGCGCCAAGGGTGAAGGGAAGACCTTCCCCGACTTCGACGCCGTGTTGATCGCCTACCACGAAGGGGTGGTCGAGACGCATTCGGTGATCCGGGTGCGCTTCAGCGGCGAGTACCTCAACCTCGATACCCAGTACGACAACCAGGACGTGCTCCATTCCGAGGTCGAGACGCTGCACAACGAGCTCATCGAGACGACGGTCGGGCGGGTGATCCTCAACATGCACCTGCCGCCGGAGATCCCGTTCGTCAACGGCCTGTTGAAGAAGCGCGGCCTGCAGGACCTGGTGAACTTCTCCTTCATCAAGCACGGCAACGACATGACGGTCAAGATGCTGGACGACATCAAGCAGGTCACCTTCGCCTACGCGACCCGGGCCGGGATCTCGATCGGCGTCGAGGACATGGTGATCCCGCAGGCCAAGGAGTCGCTGCTCGACCAGGCGCGGAAGGAGGTCGTCGAGATCGAGAATCAGCGCACCGCCGGCGTGATCACGGCCGGCGAGCGACACAACAAGATCATCGACATCTGGCACCGCGTCACCGAGAAGGTCTCCGAGGAGATGTTTCGGGAGATGAAGCAGGTCGAGAAGCAGCGCGACGAGTTCAATCCGATCAACATGATGGCGGACTCCGGCGCGCGAGGTTCGCGCGAGCAGGTACGGCAGCTGGCCGGCATGCGCGGCCTGATGTCCAAGCCGTCGGGCGAAGTCATCGAAACCCCGATTCACGCCAACTTCCGCGAGGGGCTCTCGGTTCTCGAGTACTTCATCTCGACCCACGGCGCGCGCAAGGGCTTGGCCGACACGGCGTTGAAGACCGCCGACTCGGGCTACCTCACCCGCCGCCTGGTCGACGTCGCCCAGGACGTGATCGTCAACGAAGAGGACTGCGAGACCATCGACGGGATCTTCGTGTCGGCGATCATGGAAGGTGGCGAGATCCTCGAGCCGCTGCGCGACCGGATCGTGGGCCGCGTCAGCCAGGAGGACATCTACGATCCGATGACCGGCGAGCTGCTCATCGGCGTCGGCGAGGAGATCACCGAGAACCTGGCGAACGGCATCCAGAGCGCGGGCATCGAGCGGGTGAAGATCCGCTCGGTGCTGACCTGCGAGGCGCGCCGGGGCGTCTGCGTGAAGTGCTACGGGCGCAACCTCGCCACCGGTCGGATCGTCGAGATCGGCGAGGCGGTGGGCGTGATCGCGGCGCAGTCGATCGGCGAGCCGGGCACGCAGCT
>CAYZWR010000253.1:0-2468 GCA_964481735.1 uncultured Thermoanaerobaculia bacterium | reverse complement strand
CAAGCGGTAGAAGAGGGACGGACCCCTCCCGGCTCGTCTTCCGGCGCTCCGGATGGTCCACAATTGCCGTCCGGAGACTGAACCGCCATGAACCGAGTCCGCTCCCTCGCCGCCGCCGGGCTGCTCGTCGCCGCCGCGGTCCTCGCCCAAGAGCCCTGCTCGCTCGAAGCCGCGCTCGCCGCCTACAGCGCCGGGAACTACGCTCGCTCCGCCGACCTGTTCGAGCGGGCGCGCGGCTGCGCGCACTTCGAGGCCAGCGATCACTACAACGCCGCCTGCGCGCAGGCGCTCGCCGGCCGTGCCGACGCGGCGTTCGCCTCGCTCGAGCGCGCGGTCGCCCTCGGCTGGGCGAACGTCGAGCACCTAGAGGCCGACTCCGATCTCGCGAGCCTGCACGACGATCCGCGCTGGAAGGTGGTGGCGGGAGCCGCCGGCACGCTGGCCGCGAACGAGCGGAGGATCTGGAGCGGCGCCGCCTTCGAGACCCCTTACCGCGACGCGCTGCCCGAGGAGGAGCGCATCGCGGGCCTCGCGCGCTACTGGGCCGAGGTCCGCTCGAACTTCGCCTTCTTCGACCAGGTCCCCGAGCTCGACTGGGACGCCGCTTTCCTCGAGACGCTGCCGAAGGTGCGCGCCGCCGCGACCACCGCCGACTACTACCGGGTCCTCCAGGCGCTCAACGCGCGGCTCCACGACGGTCATACCAACGTCTATCCGCCGAAGGAGCTTCGCCCGCGCTTCTACGCCAAGCCTGCGCTGCGCACCGCGAAGGTCGAGGGGCGGGTGCTGATCACGCGGCTGCTCGATCCGTCGCTCGCCGCAGCCGGGCTCGCGCCGGGGCTCGAGGTCGTCGCGATCGACGGCGCGCCGGTCGAGGCCTACGCCGAGCGGCAGGTCCGTCCTTACCAGGCCGCTTCGACGCCGCAGGACCTCGCGGTCCGCACCTACGACTACGCGCTGCTCGCCGGGGCGGAGGGGAGCGAAGTCGAGCTGCTGGTCAGGGACCCCGCCGGCATGGAGCGCACGGTGCGGGTCGAGCGCACCACCCAGGAGCAGCTCGCGAAAGTGGCGCCGCCCTTCCAGCCGTTCGAGCTGACGCAGCTCGCCGACGGGATCGTGCGGGTCGACCTGCGTTCCTTCGACACGCCGGCCGTGGTCGAGGCGTGGCTGGCGCACTGGAGCGAGATCGCCGCGGCCTCGGGGCTGATCCTCGACCTACGAGAGAACGGCGGCGGCAACAGCGGCCACGGCTATCGGATCCTCTCGACCCTGATCGAGCGCGCGAGCCGGACCTCGGTCTGGCGCACCCGGCTCTACCGGCCGAGCTTCCGCGCCTGGGGCAACGCCGAAGGGTGGTACGTCGCGGAGCCAGGGAGCATCGAGCCCGACCCGGAGCGCCGCTATCGCGGTCCGGTGGCGCTCCTCATCGGCCCGCGAACCTACTCGGCCGCCGAGGACTTCGCGGTCGCCTTCGACATCGCCGAGCGCGGCGCCCTGATCGGCGAGGCGACGGGTGGGAGTACCGGCCAGCCGCTGGCCTTCGGTCTTCCCGGCGGCGGCCAGGCGCGGGTCTGCTCGAAGCGCGACAGCTATCCGGACGGGCGCGAGTTCGTCGGCGTCGGCGTGATCCCGGACCGGGAGGTGCGGCCGACGGTGGCCGCACTTCGCGCCGGCCGCGACCCGGGCCTCGAGGCGGCCATCGAGGAAGTGAAAGCGGCCGCGCCGCGCTGAGGTTCGCGAAAACGGCGAAAACGGGGACAGGCACGTCACACGAAAGTCGTGCCTGTCCCTCTTTTCCACTCCCTCAGGCGCGGCGCCGGCGGATCCAGAGGATCGAGAGCCCGCTGAGCAGGAGCGCGAGCACGGCGAGTCCGGCCCCGTCGAGCGCCGGGATCGCCGGGGTCGCCGGGCACGGCTGTGACATCGCGAGGGTGTAGTTGCCGGTGCCGCCCACCGTCCAGCTCGAGACGACGACCATCGCGTAGCCGGCCTGCAGCGTGGCGGCCGCCTCGCTGCCGCTGCCGCAGACGTCGTCGCTCGCCGTGATCGCGTTGGTGCAGGGCGCCGCCGGATTGAAGGACGCGGGCGAGGCGGTCGGATCCTGGTAGAGCGTCACGACGCTGTCGAAATCGGTCGAGCCATCGGGCGGACAGAGGCTGGCGACGAAGAGCGCCGGATCGGCGACCAGGACCTCGTACGCTTCGTAGTGGTAGACCGCGCCGCCCACGTCGAGCACGCAGGTCCCACCGGGAGGGAACGCCTGGACGACGTTGTAGAGCGGGTCTTCCTGGTCGAGCGCGCCGGAAGTGACGAACGGCGACCCGCAGCCGACCGTGGGCACCTGGGCCTGCGCAGCGTGCGCAACGGTCAGCAGCCAGACCACAGCGACGACGGACGACGCGACGAGCGCTCGCTTGGACATGCGATGTCCTCCCTGGATTGGAACAGCGCGCGGATCATACCCGCAC
>CAYZWR010000252.1:0-2520 GCA_964481735.1 uncultured Thermoanaerobaculia bacterium | reverse complement strand
GGAAGCCATGATGACGATGGTGAAGCTCGACGTGGCTGAGCTCGAGAGAGCCTACGACGAGGCGTAGTCGTGCTCGTCCAAGAGATGCCCGAGCATTCCATAATGGCCGCCCAAGGGAGTGCTGCGGGCACCTCTGGGCTACGGCTTGGCGTCGAGAAAGTCGTTCACCATGGGGACGATGATGGACCTGCGCTGCATCAGGGTCACATGGGTGGTGTCGGGCAGAATGGCCAATCGCGATGCGGAGCGCGGCCGCAGGTCGCCGTGAACCTCGCCCCCCTTCAGACGAAACATCTCCGCGACGTGCTCGAGCCGAATGCCATCCGCATCCCCATGGATGAAGAACATGGGTGAGGTGGTCGAGCGAAGCTGATCGGCAGTCAAGTCGTTTCCCTTGGAGTCGGCGGCGACCATGCGCTCGACGAACTTCGCGAACTGATCCGGGGTCGGGCTCAGTCGTTGGTACTCGGCCTCGAGTGGGGAGCCCTTGAAGACCTCCGCCGAGAGTTGCGAGATGGCGTCGCGCCCTTCCTGGACCATGCCGTCCCGGCGGAACGGGGAGGAGATGACGACGACCCTTCGCACCTGGCCTGGATGTCGAACTGCGACCTGCATGGCTACGCCGCCGCCCATGCTGTATCCGATGAGGTCCGCGCGAGAGATCTCGAGGTAATGGAGCAGCGCCGCCACGTCATCGGCGAGATTCTCGCTGTTGGGTTCTCGTGGAATATCCGCCGTCCGCCCGTGACCCTGCATTTCGACGGCAATGACCCTCCGGGTCTTGGAGAGTTCGTCGATCCACCCTGCCCAGTTGCTGGTGATGGTCATGAACCCACCGTGAAGCAAGACCACGGGCTCGCCGCTACCGTGGACCTCGTAGTACATGGCGAGTCCGTTGACCGGCGCATAGCCCGTCGTTGGACCCTGCTGCGCCGACGAGCCCGTGACCGCCAGCGTCATGACCAGGGAAGCTGCTAGCCGCATTGTCGTGGACCTCCGTTGCATCGCAGGAGCTCTCGAGCGCACACGCTGACGAGTTTCCTCGCGAAGAGAGACTGTGGATTCGCCCTGGGCTTCAGCTCACCAACGTGGCGAGAACGTCGTCCAACAGCTCGAACTGTTCGCGTGCCCCGTTCGGGCTCCCAGTCGCGATCGCGTCCTCCAGGGCCTGCTTCGAGGGATAGAGCTCGTGGAGGACCAGGAGCGTCGTGCCGCCGCGTTCCTCGAAGGTCAGGGTGGAAAGGGCGCCATCGGGGCCTTCCTCGTTCGTCCACACGATGCGCGAGCAGGGCGTCACTTCGACATACCTGCCGAAGAACGCCATGGGCTGCGCGAAGTCGGGGTGACTGAACACGAAGCGGTACGTTCCCCCCGTACGAACATCGGCCTCGCAGGAGATGAAAGTGATCCCGAACGACTTCGGCGTCCACCAGCGCTGGATCAGCTCAGGCCTGGTCCAGGCCTCGAACACGATGCGCGCGGGGGCGTTGAAGGTTCGCGTGATGACCAACTCACGCTCGGACTTGCGTTCCACCGTCGTGGCGTTGTGCATGGAGATCGACTCACTTTCTCTTGTGTCGTGCATGGACTCTCTCGGTCCGTTTCAGCTCCTCGACGACCTCGTCCAACTCGTCGAAGCGTGCGTGCCAGAGCTGGCGATGGCTTTCGATCCACGCTGCCTCCTCCTCGAGCCGGCGTGGGCCGAGCTTGCAGATCCGCACGCGTCCGGCTTTCTTCGTGGTGACGAGCCCCGTCTGCTCCAGGACACCGATGTGCTTCTTCATGCCGGTGAGGGTCATCTGGAACTTCCCGGCAAGTTCCGTTATCGAAGCGTCCGCCCGCCCGAGCCGCTCCAGAATGCCACGCCGGGTGGGGTCGGAGAGCGCGGCGAACGAGGCATCGAGGTGGGTTCGCTGAAAATGAACCATATGGTTCAGTATAGAGCAGGAGCCGACGGCGCGCAAGAGGGAACCGAGGCATCGGGCCAAATCGCGGGCCGGGGGTTGAGATCGCTGCGCTCGCCGCTGAAGCGCAGATCCGTTAGGCTGCAAACACCCTTCGCGACCGTCATCAGTCTCCGAGGAAGGCGCACTATGGCCAAGTACCTGATCTCCTTTCCCAGCGCGGCGATGGTCGTGCCCGACGGCGAGTGGGAGGCGGTGGGTCGCGACGCGCACGCCGTGATCGAGGAGGCGAAGGCGGCCGGCGTTTACGTCTTCGGCGGTGGCATCGACGAAAACGTGCCGCCCGTGCTCGTCTCGGCCGACGGTTCGGTCGCCGAGGGCGGCTACCCGTGGGCGCCCCCGCTCGACGGCGGCTTCACCGTGCTCGAACTGCCTTCGCGCGAGGAGGCCGTCGCGTGGGCCGCGCGCATTGCAGAGGCCTGCCGGTGCGAGCAAGAGCTACGCGTCTTCGGGTTCGACCCGCGGTCCTGAGGGCGATTCTGAAATGGCGCAGGTAGTGCAGCCTGACAATTCACTCGAGCCGACGCCGCTCCGCGGCGCGGCTTGATTCAGGCGT
>CAYZWR010000251.1:0-2532 GCA_964481735.1 uncultured Thermoanaerobaculia bacterium | reverse complement strand
AGATAAGAACCCTGACTTCCGTTTTCTAGGTTTAATGAACTGGCGCGTCCGCGCAGCGCGTTCGGAGCGGAGGATGGATCGATGCCGAGAGTCGCCCGTATCACTGCCCCAGGTCTCGTCTACCACGTGACCCACCGTGGCAACCACCGCGCCGACGTCTTCTTCGACCGGGAGGATCGGGAGATCTACCTGCGCTGGCTCGCAGGGGTCGGTCGATGCCATGGGCTGGAGCTCTGGGCCTACTGCCTGATGACGAACCACGTCCATCTTCTGGTTCGTGGACACGAGCGCGGATCCCTCGGCCTCACCCTGCGCGAGCTCCAAGGCCGCTACGCCCGGCGCGTGAACCAGCAGAAGCAGTGGTCGGGCCATCTCTGGGCGAACCGGTTCTACTCGCATCCGGTCGATGGCGAGGCGCTCTGGGCGGCGGTGCGCTACATCGAGCGGAATCCCGTGCGCGCCGGCCTGGTGGCGAGGGCCGAGGAGTACCCCTGGTCGAGTGCGCGAGCACACTGCGGGCTCGACGGCTCGGGGGTCCTGTCTCCCGCCCGGCCGTTTCCGGGCAAGGTCTCGAACTGGAGATCCTGGCTGGAGGCCGGCGACGATTCGACCGACGATGCCCTGCGCAGCGCCACTCGCACAGGCCGTCCTGCCGGCGCGCCGGAGTTCCTCGCTCGCCTCGAGCAGCAACTCGGCCGTTCGCTCGCGCCGCGGCCGCAAGGCAGGCCGCGCAAGGTCTCGGCCGAATCCGCGACCGGCTAGAACCGAAGGTCGCGATCAGTCCCAACGGCATCGCTAGAAAAGAGGGACAGGCACGCATTTCCAATTCCAGCTGAACGCCGTGCGAGCTGGCCTCGCTCTCAGAAATGCGTGCCTGTCCCTCTTTTTCTTCTCTTTCCGGAGCTGCCGCTACTTCTCGGCCGGCGCGGGCGGGGGCGGCGGGGCCGTTCTGCCGCGCAGCACGGCGGTCGCGAAGTGCTCGGCGCCGAACCAGTTCGCCGCGGTCGTGCGCAGCTCGGCAAGCGTTGTCGCCTGCGCGATCTCCAGTCGCTTCGCGACCGAATCGAGGCCGAGACCGTAGATCGCAGCGCGCCCGAGCTCGTCGCGGAGCGCGCCGTTGGTCTGGAGGTCGATCCGCGTCGAGCCGGCGAAGGCCGACTTGGCGGTCGCGAGCTCCTTGTCGCCGAAGCCGTCGACGGCGAGTCGGCGCAGCTCGGAGAGGAGCGCCTCGCGTGCCTCGTCCTCCTTCGACGCCTCGGTGGCGAGGTACGCCAGCGTCATGCCGCCCTCCCGCCGCGGCAGGTAGCGCGCGAAGACCGTGTAGGCGAGCGAGCGGCGACCGCGGAGCTCGGCGAAGAGCGTTCCGGCGAGGCCCGAAGTGACGTTCTGCAGCAGCTCGAGACGCGCTGCCTCGGGATCGGACGGCGCCGGGCCGGGGAACACCATCGCGATCGCCGACTGCTTGCGGTCGCGGTACTCGAAGGTCTCGGTGCGGGTCGGCGGATCGACCGGTGGCCGCACGGCGGGGCGCGAGCTGCCCCGCTTGGGGAGCGACCCGAAGGCCGACTCGGCGAGACTTCCCGCGGCGTCGGCGGCCACGTCGCCGACGATGACGATCGTCGCGTCCTCGGCCGCGAGGTGGTCGCGCCACCAGCCCGACACCGCGACCGCATCGAGCCGCGACACGGAATCTTCCGTTCCGATTCCCGGGAGGCCGTACGGGTGGGTCGGCCAGAAGTCGGCCACGGCGATCGCCACGGGGCGCTGCACCGACGAGTCGAAATTGCGCCGGATTCCGGCGATCTGGAGCGCCCGCTCCTCCTCGACGCCCTCGGCGGGAAAGGTCGGATGGAGGACGACGTCGGCGAGGAGCTCCATCGCCGGCTCGAGGTTCGCCGATTCGACGTCGAGCTCGAGACCGAAGTAGTCGGAGCTCACCTCGGGGGCGAGGGCGGTGCCGAGATACTCGAAGGCGCGGTCGAGCTCTTCGCCGTCGCGCCCGCCGGCACCCTTGCGCAGCGCCGCGGCGGTGAGCTGCGTGATGCCGGCGTTGGCGGAGCTCTCGTCGCTGCGGCCGCCGGCGACGTAGATGCCGATCGCGACCGACGGCGCGCCCGGTCGCTCCTGCACGACGAGCCGCGCGCCGTTGGGGAGCCTCGATTCGGCGGCGGGGCGCGCCACGCGGGCCGCGGCGACCGGTCTGGGCGCTGGCGGTTCGGCCATCGCCGTCTCTGCCGCCGGCGCCGTCGCGGTGGCGGCGTTCACGGCGGCGAGCGCGGCGGCCCGCTCGAGCGTCGGCGTGCCGTTCGCGGCGTAGTGGTAGAGGGTCAGATTCCCGACGGTGAGGAAGCGGCGCGCGGCAGCGCGCACCTGTTCCGGGGTGATCCGGTCGTAGGCGGCGAGGCGGTCGCCCAGCGAGCGGTAGCCGTCGCGCGCCTCGGCGGCGGCGAGCGCCTGAACCTGGCCGATGGCGTCCTGGAGGCCGAGGATCGTCTGGGAGCGCAACGTGTTGCGCGCCAGCGCGAGCTCGTA
>CAYZWR010000250.1:0-2551 GCA_964481735.1 uncultured Thermoanaerobaculia bacterium | reverse complement strand
GCGCTCCCAGATGCCGCGGCCGTGGGTCGCGGCACGCAGGCGGCGGTTGGCGCCCAGCCCCTGGAAGGCGAGGTCGAAGACGGCGACGGTGGGCATGCCGGTGTCGAAGGGGGCCCAGGTCGAGCCGCCGTCGCGCGACAGGAAGACGCCGATGTCGGTGCCGGCGTAGAGGTCGAGCGGCCAGTCGCGGTCGACCGCCAGGGCATTGACCGGGACGTCCGGGATCCCCGCGCCGGCGGCGGCCCAGCTCGCCGCGCCGCCCGGGAAGTTGGTCGTCTTCCAGACGTGCTGCCCTGCGGCGACGCCGTAGCCGCCGAAGGTGACCCAGGCGGTATTGGGGTCGGTGGGGTGGAAGACGATGCGGCCGATCGCGCGGCGGAACGAGGCGTCGAGGGGGTCCGGGTCGGGCATCGCGGCGGCCGTCATGTCGACGAGCGTCGAGCTGCCGGTGGTCGTCCCCCAGATCTTGCCGTTGCGCATGCCGACCAGGCGGTAGTTGTCGTTGGTCGGCGCGATGCCGATCGCGGTGATCGGGCGGCCGGTCTCGATCACCTGGCTCACCGCGGGCATCGTCACTCCGGCGTTCGCCGAGCGGAAGAGCTGGTCGGAGGCGAAGTAGAGGGTGTTCGGGTTGCCCGGCCCGAGGGCCATCGGGGCGTAGAAGAGGATCGCCGAGGCGGTGCAGGAGAGGCCGTTGGCGATGAAGCCGCCGAAGCCGCAGCCGTAGCCCTGCCAGTTCCCCTCGGTGGCGCTGGCGACGTTGGTGACCCGCGCGAAGCCCATCGCGTTCGTCTGGTTGTAGTAGGTGTGGTACATCGTGACGTTGGTCACGTCGGGCGCGTTCTGGTCGATCAGCGCGTAGCCGCCGTCGCCGAAGTCGGCGCGCGTCCAGGTGCCGTCGGGGCGCAGGAAGTTGGTGCCGTTGTCCTGCGTGCCGCCGATCAGGAACTCGGGGTCGCTCGGGTGGGTGGCGAGGCTCTGGAACTGAGTGGCGGAGAAGTCGGTGTTGTTGAGCGTGATCCAGGTGACGCCGGCGTCGTCCGAGCGGTAGATGCCGCCGTCGCTGCCGAAGTAGACGACGTTCGGATCCGACTTGGCGATCGCGATGGCGTGCGAGTCGACGTGCAGGCCGGAAGCGGTCTGGGAGTTGTTGGTGAAGGTCGCGCCGCCGTCGGTCGAGCGCCCGTGGACGAGGGTCGGCGAGCCGCCGAGGTTGACGATGCTGGCGTTCGTCGGGTGGACGTCGATCGCGATGTCGTAGAAGCACTGCGGGTTGCAGAAGTTGACCCCGCCGGTGAGGAAGGCGCTCCAGGTGGCGCCGCCGTCGGTCGACTTGCGGAGCCGGCCGTTCGACTCGCCGGTGGCGGCGTAGAAGGTGGTGACCGCGGCCACCCGGTTGCCGGCGAGCTCGCCGCGGACGTCGGCGGTGGTGGTGATCAGCGTGTGGGTGAAGGTGGGGGTCGCCGCGAGCGCGTCGGTCGACAGGTAGGCGCCGCCGTTGTTGGCCAAGGCGGCGCCGCGCACCCAGGCGACGATCCGATTGGCATCGAGGGGGTCCATCACCAGGTCGGTGACGGCGAGGTTGCCGGTGGTGTCCGGCGGGACGGTGACGCCGGTCGCGACGGTCAACTTGGTGAAGGCGGGCGTCGCCGAGGTGGCGTTGGTCGAACGGTAGACCCCGAGCATGGCGAGCGGCGGCACGGAGAAGCCGACCGAGCCGCCGGAGGGGTTGCCGCTCGTCCCGGTGGAGGTCGAGACGAAGATCGTCGCCGCGTCGGTGGGGTGGACGAGGATCTCGCTGATCGCCCGGCCGGTGAACGCGGTCGTGCCGGCGACGCCGGTGGTGACGAGCGGATCGAACGGGCCGTTGAGATTGGCCGTGGTCGAGGCGTTCTCGATGCGGTAGAGGCCGACGCCGATGAAGCCGTCCGCCGAGCCGCTCGGCTCGCCGGTGCCGACGTAGAGGATCTCCGGGTTGGAGGGCGCGAGCGCCAGCGCGCCGATGGCGAGCGAGTCGGCGGTGTCGAAGATCTTCGTCCAGGAGGTGCCGGCGTTGATCGAGCGGTAGACGCCCCCCTGCGCGGCGCCGACGTAGACGATGTCGGAGTCGCTCGGGTGGACGGCGATCGCCGAGATGCGGCCGCTCACCGCGAGCTGCGGGCCGGTACCGACCTGGCCGTTGGGAATCGGCATCGGGCCGATCTCGCTCCAGGGAGGCGAGGCCTCGGGCGCTCGGCTCCGGGCGGCGGCGACCATCTCCTCGATGGCGCGCGCGCGCGCGTCGTAGGGGAGGAAGTGCGGCCGGCCGCGCAGCAGGTCGATGTACTCGGCGCGGGCGCGCAGATAGGCCTCCTTGTCGATGCCGGTCGCGAACGGGGGCAGGTCGGCGTCCCCCGGCGGCTCCTCGGCTTGGGCGAGGAGCGGGGCGAGCGGAAGGATCGCGCCGAGCGCGAGCAGCAGGGGCAGCGCGGCGGCGGCAGTGGCGGGGCGGGGCATGGCGGCCTCCTCGGGAGTAGGAGGGGAAAGTAGCACGGTGGGGGACAGGCACGTC
>CAYZWR010000249.1:0-2572 GCA_964481735.1 uncultured Thermoanaerobaculia bacterium | reverse complement strand
GGCGAGCACGCCCTGCTCGAGATGGCGATGGCGACGCATGCCGGAACCACCACCGAGGAGTTCGACCGCACCGTCCGCGAGTGGATCGCGACCGCCAGGCACCCCGGCACCGGCCGGCTCTATACCGAGATGGTCTACCAGCCGATGCTCGAGCTGCTCGGTTACCTCCGCGCCCACGCCTTCAAGACGTTCATCGTTTCGGGCGGCGGCGTCGAGTTCCTGCGCGCCTGGGCGGAGCGCGTCTACGGAGTGCCGCCGGAGCAGGTCGTCGGCAGCAGCATTCGGACGACCTTCGAGCTCCGCGAAGGCGCGTCGGCGCTGGTGCGCCTCCCCGAGCTCGACTTCATCGACGACGGCCCGGGCAAGCCGGTCGGCATCCAGATGCGGATCGGCCGGCGACCGCTCGCGGCTTTCGGCAATTCTGACGGCGATCTCCAGATGCTGCAGTGGACGGCGGCGGGCGCCGGTCGCCGCTTCTGTCTCTACGTTCATCACACCGACGCGGAGCGGGAGTGGGCTTACGACCGAAAATCGGCGGTCGGGCGCCTGGATCGTGGCCTCGACGAAGCCACGGCGAGGGGCTGGACGGTGGTCGACATGAAGCGCGACTGGAAGCAGGTCTTCCCGCCGGCGGCCAGCCGCTGAGCGGGCTGCCGGTCACTCGGTGCCGGGCGGCGGGGCGTCCCAGCCGCCGCCCAACGCCTTGAGCAGGCGGGCGAGGGCGGAGAAGGTCGCCTCGCGGGCGCTCGACTCGGAGAGCTGCGAGCTGAACAGCGAGCGCTCGAGATCGAGCACCTCGAGGTAGCTGGTCACCCCGCCGTCGTAGCGGGCGCGCGAGAGGCGCACCGCGGCGGCGGCCGACGTGGCCTGGCGCTCGCGCGCGGCCTGCTCGAGGCGCGACGTGCGCAGGTCGACGAGGGCGTCCTCGACGTCGCGGAAGGCGGCGAGCGCGGCAAACCGCCAGTCGAGCGCGGCCTGCTCGGCGACCGCGCGCGCCGCCTCGACCCGCCGCCGGTTCTTGCCGAACTCGAAGAGCGGGCCGAACAGGTTGGCGGCGAGGTTGCCGACCGAGGCGTCGCTCGAGGTCAGATCCGACAGGTCGCGGCTCTCGAAGCCGGCGGCGCCGGTCAGCGAGAGCGCCGGCCAGCGCAGCGCCTCGGCGACCCCGACGTTGGCGGTCGCGGCGTGCAGCGCCGCCTCGGCGGCGACCACGTCCGGGCGCCGTTCGAGCAGGTCGGAGGGGAGCCCCGCCGGCACCTCGGGCGGCAGCGGCCGCTCGGCGAGCCGGGTGCCGCGTGGCACCGGCCCCGGGGTCTGCGCGAGCAGCAGGCGCAAGGCGTGCTCGGTGCGCGCGAGCGCGCGTTCGAGTTGCGGGATCGAAGCCTCGGCGGCCGCCTCCTCGATCTCCGCCTGGTGCACCTCGAGCTCGTTGGTGATCCCGCCCGCGAAGCGCGAGCGGATCAGCGCGGTCGAGGCGCGCCGCCCCTCGTAGGTGCCGCGCGCGATCGCGAGCTGGTCGTCGAGCGCGAGCAGGGCGAAGTAGCTGCTGGCGACGTCGGAGGCGAGCGCGAGCGCGATCGCACGCCGCCCTGCCTCGGTCGCCAGCAACTCAGCGCGGGCCGCCTCGGTCGAGCGCCGCAGGCGACCGAAGAGGTCGAGCTCCCAGGAGACGCCGACCGCGGCGGTGTAGTTCTCGACGGTGCCGGCGAGATCCTGGATCTTCCCGCTCGGGTCGGTGGCCGAGGCGCTCGCCGAATAGCCGATCGAGGGGTACATCTCGGCGCGCGCAATGCCGAGCTGGGCGCGCGCCTGCTCGATGCGCCACCAGGCCGCGGCGAGGTCGGTGTTGCGTTCGAACGCGGTGCGGACCAGCTCGTCGAGCACCGGGTCGGCGAAGACCGCGAAGCCCGCCGCGGCGTCGGCGGCGGGGCCGGCGAGGGCGGGCTCGACCCAGGTCGCGGGAGTCTCGAGCGGGCGCCGCGCGTAGTTGGGTCCCAGCAGGCAGCCGGTGGTGGCGAGCAGCGCGGCGAGCAGAGCGGCAGCGCGGAGCGGACGCATCTCAGTGCCCTCCCGGGGCGGCCGCGCCGGCGGGTCCGCCGCTTTCCGCCAGGGGCCGCTTGGGCTTGGCGCCGGCGAGCTTCTCGACGGTGACGAACAGCGCGGGGATCAGCAGCACGCCGAGGAAGGTGGCGATCAGCATGCCGGAGAAGACCGCCATGCCCATCACCTTGCGTGCCTCGGCGCCCGCGCCGGAGGCGGTGACCAGCGGCACCACGCCGAGGATGAAGGCGAAGGCGGTCATCAGGATCGGCCGGAAACGCAGCTTCGCCGCTTCGAGCGCGGCCTCGACCGGGTCGCGGCCCGCCTCGGTGCCGGCGCGCGCGAACTCGACGATCAGGATCGCGTTCTTGGCCGCCAGCCCGATCAGCATGACCAGGCCGATCTGGGCGAAGACGTTGTTGACGTAGGAGGGCGTCAACAGGCGCATGGCGGAGAGCCCGAGGAAGGCGCCGAAGGCCGCGAACGGCGTGCCGAGCAGCACGCTGAACGGCAACGACCAGCTCTCGTACTG
>CAYZWR010000248.1:0-2590 GCA_964481735.1 uncultured Thermoanaerobaculia bacterium | reverse complement strand
CGAAGTCGATCTTCAGCATCATCGGATAGACCATCAGCCAGATCAGCACCGCGATCGCCACGTTGATCTGGCTCCCCGCCCCGAACTCGAGCCGGCGCACCGCATCGGTGAAGCCGGGCAGGAGCTTGCCGAGCGCGACTCCGGCAACCATGCAGAGCCCGACCCAGATCGAGAGGTAGCGCTCGAAGACGTTCAACCGTTTCCTGCCTCCGCCCGCGCTCACCCTTCGGCCCCCCTCCTCGGCAGGATCCCCTCGGCGACCAGCAGGGCGCCGATCCGCGTCGCCAGCTGGTCGCGCACCGCCCGGAAGCGCTCCAGGCGCGCCGCCTCGTTCTCGGCGTGGCCCGCCGGCCCCGCGGGATCGTTCAGCGGCCAGTGCAGGCGGCGCGCGGCGCCGAGGTAGACCGGGCAGACCTCCTCGGCGCACAGGGTGACCACGGTGTCGACCGCGGCGCGATCGATCTCGTCGACCGACTTCGAACGCTGGCCGGAGCCGTCGATGCCGATCTCGGCGAGCGCCCGGATCGCGAGCGGGTGGACTCGCGACGGCGCCGATCCCGCGCTCTGGATGCGCAGGCGGTCGCCCGCCAGGTGCCGCGCGATCCCCTCGGCCATCTGGCTGCGCGCCGAGTTGGCGACGCAGAGGAAGAGCAGGCCGCGCATCACGGCGCCACGGCTCCGGCGCCGGCCAGCAGCTCCTTGAGGCGGGTCGTCGACGGCACGTGGCCGAAGACCCTGATCTCGCCGTCGACCACCAACGCCGGTGTCGCCACGACGCCGAAGGCGAGGATCTTCTCGAGCTCGGTGACCTTCTCGAGCTCGTAATCGAGCCCGAGCTCCTGCGCGGCGCGCTCGGCGTGCTCGGTCAGCATTCGGCACTTCGCGCAGCCGGTGCCCAGGATCTGCAACTTGGTCTTCATCCTCTCCTCCTCAGTCGACGAGCGCGCCATAGACAACTCCGGTAGCGGTCGCCATGACGACGACGAGCACCACGAAAACCGCGGTCTTCCTCCACCCCATCAGGCTCTCGAGCACGAGCATCGCCGGCAGCGAGAGCGCCGGTCCGGCGAGCAGCAGGGCGAGGGCCGGGCCCTGCCCCATGCCGCTGCCGATCAGGCCCTGGAGGATCGGCACCTCGGTGAGCGTGGCGAAGTACATGAACGCGCCGGCCAGCGCGGCGAACAGGTTCGCGCCGAGCGAGTTGCCGCCCACCGAGGCGGCCACCCAGGCCGCCGGGATCAGCCCCTCGTGGCCGGGGCGTCCGAGCAGCAGGCCGGCGACCAGCACGCCACCGAGCAGCAGAGGCAGGATCTGCCGGGCGAAACCCCAGGTGGCACCGAGCCACTCGCCGAGCTCTCCTGCGTCGCCGACCAGCGAGATCGCCAGGGCGGCGAAGCCGACGCTGAACGCCACCACGGGGTGCGCAGGCACCGCGAAGCCTGCCGCCGCGGTCGCGCCCGCGATCGCCGAGGCCTTCCAGGCCGCGAGCCCCAGCCAGCGCACCAGCACGACCAGGAGAAGCGCGCCGCAGCCTGCGGTCAACCACCACTTCGCGGCGAAAATCGCGGCCCAGGCTCCTCCCTGCGCCGGCGCCCAGTTGGCGAAGACCAGGATCGCCACCAGGAGCGCGAAGAAGATCGCCTGACGGGCGAGCGACAGCCGCGGCTGCAGAACCGGCAGGCTGCCCGTTCCTGCCGCCCGTCGACGCTCTTCGTCGCGGTAGATCCAGGCCATCGCGAGGCCGATCAGCACACTGAACAGCACGGCGCCCACGGCGCGGGCGACGCCCAGCTCGAAACCCAGAACGCGGGCGGTCAGGATGATCGCCAGCGCGTTGATCGCCGGGCCGGAATACAGGAAAGCCGAAGCCGGGCCGAGTCCGGCGCCGCGCTTGTAGATGCCGCCGAAGAGTGGCAGCACGGTGCAGGAGCAGACCGCCAGCACCGTGCCCGAGATCGAAGCGACGCCATAGGCGAGCGGCCGCGGCGCCGCCGGGCCCAGGTACTTCATCACCGCGCCTTGGCTGACGAAGACGCCGATCGCTCCGGCGATGAAGAAGGCCGGGACGAGGCAGAGCAGGACGTGCTCGCGGGCGTACCACTTGGCGAGTTGGAAAGACTCGAGCAGAGCGCCGTCGAAGCGCGCCGTGCCCACCGGCAGGAAATAGAGCGCGAGGAAGGCACCCGCGAGGCCGGCCATCCACTTGAGCTCGGAGCGTCCGGTCATCGCCTCGGCCTCATGCCGGCGGCGCAGCGGCGGTCGCGCGGGCGACCGCTTTGCGCACCCCGATCGCCACCAGGTCGAGCTCGGCGGCGCAGAGGGTGGTGATCGGGATGCGTCGCAGGCGAGCGATCAGCGCGCGGTCGCCGCGCACCGTCGGGTCTCCGGCGAGCAGGAGCTCGAGCGGATGAACCAAAGAAGCCGCCGCGCCGTCGTCGCGCAGGCGGTAGAAGACCAGCCGGCCCGCCTTCCGTTCGGCGACCAGCCCGCCCCGGGCGAGCACCGAGAGGTGCTGCGAGACCGTCGAGGGGGCCAGCTCGAGCACCGCGGTCAACTGGCAGACACAGAGCTCGCCGGTCGCCAGCATGCC
>CAYZWR010000247.1:0-2613 GCA_964481735.1 uncultured Thermoanaerobaculia bacterium | reverse complement strand
ACCTGGCGCTCGAGGCGGACGCCGGTCGAAGTGTCGCGGATCTCGACCGCGAGCTCGACCGGGTGTTCGAGAGCTTCGCGCTCGATCGAGACCGAGATGGGGATGCGGGCGTCGGTGAGCGAAGCCACCTCGACCTCGGGAGTGGAGACCCGGATGTCGGCCTCGACCGGCGAGCGGACCGCGATCGCGAAGCGCGCCGCCGCCGGGCCCTTGTTGACCAGGTGGATCTCGAAGGCGTTCCGCACCACGTCGTCGTCGATGACGAAGGGGTTGGCGCCCTTCGGGCGCACGATGTTGGCCTCGAACGGCGTGCGGCCGGCGAGGCTCGCGCCGAGCGCCACCGCGGCGACGAGGAAGAGAGCGCCGTAGATCGCCATGCGTGGGCGCAGGAACCGGGTCGCCTTGCCGGCCTGTTCCTGCTGCGACATCAGGCGGATGAGACCCATGGGGCGCTTGACCTTCGTCATCACCTCGTCGCAGGCGTCGGCGCACTGCAGGCAGGCCAGGCACTCCATCTGGAGACCGTTGCGGATGTCGATCGCGGTCGGGCAGACCACGACGCAGCGCCGGCAGTCGATGCAGTCGCCGAGCTGTGCTGCGTCGGCCGCCGTCTTGCTCGCCTTGCCGCGTGGCTCGCCGCGCCGCTCGTCGTAGGCCACGGTGATCGAGTCGCGATCGTGGAGCACCGATTGCAGCCGGCCATAGGGACAGAGGACGACGCAGAACTGCTCGCGGAACCAGGTGAAGTTGAACATCAGGATGACCGTGAAGCCCATGGTCAGGCCGAAAGCCACCTGGTGGGTCGACGGGCCCTCCTCGATCATCGCGAAGAGCTCGCGCGGGCCGACGAAGAGCGCGGTCGCGGTGTGCGCGATGCCGAGCGACACCGCGGCGTAGAGCAGGAGCTTGAGCACGCGGCGGGCGACCCGGGGGGCCGTCCAGGGTTCGGAGGCCGCCTTGATTCGCCGCTCGCGCGGCCCCTCGAGCCAGCGCTCGATCGGCCGATAGATCCCTTCCAGGTAGACCGTCTGCGGGCAGGCCCAGCCGCACCAGATGCGGCCCCGCCAGGCGGTGATGAACAGCAGGCCGAAGATGAAGCTCAGGGCGATCAGGACCACCAGCCAGAAGTCCTGGGCGTTGAAGGTCTGGCCGAAGAGGTAGAACCGCCGGTGCTCGACGTCGAGCTGGATCGCCGGATGGCCGCCCAGGGTGACCAAGGGCGCGAGGACGTAGAAGGCGACGAGCAGGACGAAGACGAGGCGCCGGCGGTTGAGCCAGCGCCCCTTCACGTCGGCGGGATGGACCATCAGCCGCGACCCGTCGGGTCGCATCGAGCCCAGGATCGGCGGCGGGACGTGCGACATCGAGCGCCTCAGTCCCTCAGCTCACCCTGGGGCGCCTTGCCCGGGACCTCGGTGTTGCGCAGCGACCAGCCGTAGGCGGCACCCTGCACGGCTTTGGCCGGGCCGAGGATCTGGCCCCAGGCGGGCATCCCCTTGGCGGGGAAGCCGTCCATCGCCGCCTTGAGGATGTCCGCCGGCTGGTTGCCGTGGATCCAGTAGCGGTCGGTGAGGTTCGGGCCGATCAGCCCCTCGCCCTTCAGGCCGTGGCAGGCGGCGCAGACGGTCATCCAGACCTGCTTCGCCTCCTCGAGCTTCACCGGGTCGCGGGCGATCACCAGCATCGCCTCGGGGGAGGTGGGATTGGCCTTGGCGCGCGCTTCGATCAGGGCCGCGACCTGGGTCTGGTAGACCTCGGGCGGATTCGGCCGGAGCTTCGCGGTGTGGAAGACGAACCAGTAGCCGAACGCGAAGACCATGGTCGCGTAGAGGATGAAGAGCCACCAGTTCGGCAGGTGGTTGTCCTCTTCCTGGATGTCGTCGTAGACGTGGACGACTTTGTCCTTGGGGTCGGGGGTGCTCACGACTTCACCTCCTGTGGGCCGTTGCGGTGTTCATCGTCGGCGAGCGGCAGGGCCGCGACGGAATCGAAGTCGCTCCGGCGCTTGGCGACGAAGGTGCGCAGGAGCATCAGGACGAAAACGAGGATGAAGAACCCCATCGCGAGGAGCGGCAGCAGGGGGGACTCCATCCCGGCGAAGAACTGGCGGTACATCTAGCGGGCTCCGCCGGCCGAGGGAGCGGCCGGCTCGGCCGCCGCTGCGGCGGGGACGGCGGGTGTGTCGACCGCCGGCTCCGGCTGGGCGATCGCGATGCCCTGGTCGCGGCCGAGCCGCTGCAAGTAAGCGATCAGCGCGACGAGGTCGGTGTTCCACCCGGCCTTGACGCCGTTGGCGGCGAGCTCGGCGACCACCGCCTCGGCCTGCGCCTTCAGGTCCTGTTCGGCGCGGTCGACCTGGTCGTTGGTGTACGGCACGCCGAGCTTCTGCATCAGCACGAGCCGTCGCGGGGCGAGGCTCGGGGTGAACGCGTGGCTGGCGAGCCAGGGATAGGCGGGCATGTTGGAGCCCGGCGACACCGAGCGGGGGTCCATCATGTGGGTGTAGTGCCAGAGGCTCGGGTACTTGCCGCCGATCCGGTGGAGGTCCGGCCCGGTGCGCTTCGAGCCCCACTGGAATGGGTGGTCGTAGATGAACTCCTCGGCGCGCGAGGC
>CAYZWR010000246.1:0-2621 GCA_964481735.1 uncultured Thermoanaerobaculia bacterium | reverse complement strand
GCCGCGGTCGTGCCCGCGCCCGCCGCCGTCGCGCCCGCCTGGCAACGGGCGCTGCCCTGGGGGATCGCCGCGCTCGGCGCGGTCGCGGCGCTGGCGGCCCTCTGGACCGGACGCTCCCCGGCGCCCACCCCGCCGCTCTTCGTCGACCTCGGCGCGCCCGGCGAGGAGCGTTTCCAGTTCCAGGGCGACTTCGGCGCGCCGGTGGTCCTCTCGCGCGACGGCGCGAAGCTGGTCTTCGGCGCGGTCGGTGCCGATTCACGGACCCGGCTCTGGGTGCGCTCGCTCGCGACGGGTGAGGAGAGGAGGATCGACGGCACCGAGGGCGCCACCGCGCCCTTCTTCTCGTTCGACGGCAGCTCGCTCGGCTACTTCGCGAACGCCAAGCTGATGGTGGTCTCGCTCGCCGGCGGCCGGCCCTACGAGGTCGCCGACGCGCCCAACGGCCGCGGCGGCGCCTGGACCTCCGACGGCACGATCGTCTACGCACCCGACTTCCGGAGCAGCCTGTTCCGCATCCCGGCCACGGGAGGCAGGCCCGAACCCCTGACCCAAGTCGACGCGGTGCGCCACTCGACCCACCGCTGGCCCGCGCTGGTTCCGGACGGCCGCGCCGTCGTCTACCTGGCGACCAATCACTCCGCCGACAAGGAGCGGGAGTCCGAGCTGCGCTGGGTTCGCCTCGACGGCGGCGAAGACCATGCCCTGGTGCCGAGCGTCGCCAACGGCGCCGTCGCGGGCGGCGAGCTGCTCTACCTGCGGAATCGCGAGCTGCTCGCGCGCGCGATCGACGGCAACGGCAGGCTCAGCGGCGAGCCGCGGACGGTCGCCTCCGAGCTGCTCTTCGATCCGTCGACCTGGCGGAGCACCTTCGCCGCCACCGCCGACCGCCTCGTCTACGCGCGGGGCGACGCGGCGCGCGGCACCCACCTGTCCCGCGTCGATCGCTCCGGCCGCCCGCTCGCCGAGCTGGCCGGCGACGACGTCTACTACGACCTCCGTCTGTCGCCCGACGGGCAGCGTCTCGCCGTGGCCAGAGGACTGCGCAGCGACATCTGGCTGCTCGATCTCGAACGCGGCACCCAGAGCCGGTTCACCTTCGATCCGGAGATCGAGAACAGCGCCGTCTGGTCGCGCGACGGGAAGTGGATCTACTACACCCGGGCGAACGACCGGAACATCGGCGGAGAGCTCGTGCGCAAGGCCGCCAACGGCACCGGCCAGCCCGAAGCGGTCTTCGACACCGAGTCGGACCAGATCGGCATCCTCGCCACCGACGTGACGCCGGACGGGCGCTGGCTGCTGGTCACCACGGGCGTCTATCCGTTCACCGACACCGCGGATACCCAGTGGCTGGCGCTCGACGGCTCGCGCCGCCTGATCCCCCTGCTCCAGACGCCGGCGCTCGAGGTCGACGGCCGCCTCTCGCCCGACGGCCGCTGGCTCGCCTACCGGAGCAACGAGTCGGGAATCGATCAGGTCTACGTCATCGCCGCCGGCCGCGAGGGCGGCGGTGCGGCGGGCGCCAAGTGGCAGATCTCGGTCGACGGCGGGCGCTATCCGGTCTGGTCGCGCGACGGCCGGGAGATCCTCTACCTCGAGCCGAGCCTCAACCTGAGCCAGGTTGCGGTCGACCCCGACGGCGCCGGCGGCCTGCGCTTCGGCAAGCCGCAAGCGCTGTTCGGCACCACGCTCCTCGCCGACTCGGCGAGCTTCGACCTCGCCCTCGACGGGCAGAGCCTGATCCTCAACCACTACGGCGAGGCGCAGTCCCGGCCGCTGCGGATGATCGAGCGGTGGCGGCAGCTTCTCGCGAGATGATGGCGCTCCGATGATCGGCACCCGCCTCGGCCCTTACGAGATCACCGCCAAGCTCGGCGAGGGCGGCATGGGCGAGGTCTACCGCGCCCGCGACTCCAAGCTCGAGCGCGACGTCGCGATCAAAGTCCTGCCCGCAGTTTTCGTCGCCGATCCCGAGCGGCTGGCACGCTTCGAGCGCGAAGCGAAGCTCCTCGCCCAGCTCAACCACCCGAACATCGCCCACATCTACGCGCTGGAGAAGTGGGGACAGGCACCGATTCCCGCGAGCGCTTCGGACATCGAGGCATCGAAGAGGGAATCGGAGCCAGTCCCCACTTCCTTCCTCGTCATGGAGCTGGTCGAAGGCCCGACGCTCGCCGACCGCCTCGCCCATGGAGCCCTACCCTTAGATGAAGCCTTTTCTTTGGCGAAGCAGATCGCGGAAGCGCTGGAAGAGGCCCACGAGAAGGGGATCGTCCATCGGGATCTCAAGCCCCAGAACGTAAAGGCTTCCATAGAGGGAAAGGCCAAAGTCCTCGACTTCGGGCTGGCGAAGGCGATGGATGCTTCCGCCGGCTCGGGTTCGGGTGGCGGCGGCGATCTGCTGCGTTCGCCGACGATGATGAACTCGCCGACGCTGACGGGGGCCCACGGCACGCAGCTCGGGGTGATCCTCGGGACGGCGGCCTACATGGCGCCGGAGCAGGCCGCGGGTAGCGCCGTCGATCGGCGCGCCGACATCTGGGCATTCGGAGTGGTGCTCTTCGAGATGCTCACCGGACGGCGGCTGTTCGAGGGGGAGACCGTCTCGCACGTCCTCGCCG
>CAYZWR010000245.1:0-2635 GCA_964481735.1 uncultured Thermoanaerobaculia bacterium | reverse complement strand
TTCGCCGGCCAGGGGATCACCGCCGAGACGCTCAACTTCGCCGAGCTCGACGGCTACGAGGTCGGCGGCACGATCCAGGTGGTGGTCAACAACCTGATCGGCTTCACCACCGAGCCCAAGGCCTACAGCTCGACGCGCTACGCGACCGACGTCGCCAAGCGGCTGCCGATCCCGATCTTCCACGTCAATGCCGAGGAGCCCGAGGCGGTGGTGCGCGCCGCGCACCTCGCGGTCGCCTACCGCTACGCCTTCGCGAGCGACGTGGTCGTCGACCTCGTCGGCTTCCGCCGCTACGGGCACAGCGAGGTCGACGATCCGACCGTCACCCAGCCGTTGCTCTACCGCAAGATCAAGGAGCTCCCGCCCCTCTGGCGCAGCTACGCCGAGCGCACGGGACTGCGTCCCTGGGTCGAGGAGCGCGCCAACGCCTTCCGCGCCGAGCTGCTCGCCGCGCAGCACTCGGCCGGCGGGCTCACCAAGGCGCCGGTGCTGCGCACCCTGCCCGACTACTGGACCCGGTTCTGCGGCGGCCGCCACGACCCCGCGCTCGAGGTCGACACCGGCCTGCCGGCCGCCGAGCTCGACCGTCTGGGGATGCGGCTCGCCGAGGTGCCGCACGGCTTCCACGTCCACCCCAAGGTGGAGAAGCTGCTCGACGAGCGCCGCCGCATGGCGGCCGGCGAGAAGCCGGTCGACTACGGGGCCGCCGAGGCGCTCGCCTTCGCCTCGCTCGTCCAGGCGGGGATCCCCGTGCGCCTCTCCGGCCAGGACAGCCGGCGCGGCACGTTCAATCACCGCCACGCGGTGCTGATCGACGTCGAGACCGAGGCCGAGCACCTGCCGCTCGCCGCGCTCGCCCACGACGGGGCCTTCTTCGAGGTCTACGACTCGATGCTCTCCGAGGCGGCGGTGCTCGGCTTCGAGTACGGCTTCTCGCGCGACTACCCCGAGGCGCTGGTTCTCTGGGAGGCGCAGTTCGGCGACTTCGCCAACGGGGCGCAGATCGTGATCGACCAGTTCCTCGCCGCCGGCGAGGACAAGTGGCAGCTGCTCTCCGGGCTGGTGCTCCTGCTGCCGCACGGCTACGAAGGGCAGGGACCCGAGCACTCCTCGGCGCGCGTCGAGCGCTATCTGCAGCTCGCCGGCGAGGACAACCTGCAGGTCTGCCAACCGTCGACCGCGGCGCAGTATTTCCATCTCCTGCGCCGGCAGGCGCTGCGTCCCTGGCGCAAGCCCCTGATCGTCTTCACCCCGAAATCGATGCTGCGCAGTCCCGCCGCCGCCTCGCCGGTGGCCGACTTCACCCTGCCCCGCTTCCAGACGGTGCTCCCCGACCGCGAGGTGGGCGCGGCGCGCAAGATGCTGGTGGCGACCGGCAAGGTGCTGCACGAGCTGCGCGCCGAGCGGGCGAAGCGCCAGGTGACCGACGTCGCGGTGGTCGGCCTCGAGCAGCTCTACCCGTTCCCCGCCGCGGAGCTCGAAGGAGAGCTCGAGCGCCATGCCGGAGCGCGCGAGGTCGTCTGGGTGCAGGAGGAGCCGGCCAACATGGGGGCCTTCGCCTTCGTCGACCCGCTGCTTGACGCCGCCGCCCACGGCCGCGCGGTGCGCTCGATCAAGCGCTCCGCCTCCGCCTCCCCGGCGACCGGCAGCGCCAAGGCGCACGCGCTCGAGCAGAAAACCCTCCTGCAGCTCGCGTTTTCCTGAAGGAAGCCGGGGCCTCACCCGCAGGCTTGACTCTGCCCGCCGGAGCGCGCAGACTCTGCCCGCTCTTCTTGGCAAACAGCAGTCCTGGCGTTCTCTCGGCATCGCCGAGCCCGGGCCTCGCGAGTGGCACCAGCGCATCGACCTGGATGCGCGAGCCACCACGACGGGGCCCCCGCACCGCGGCGCCGCATCGAGTTCTGATTCAGCAGAAGGGGGAGTTCAAGATGACCAAGAACAGGCCGAGTCGCAACCTCCGGATCGCCGCCCTGACGCTCGCCGTCGCTGGCTCCGGGCTCGCGCTGCTGCCGCTCCCGTTGTCGGCCGTTCAGCCGGCCAGGATGGGAACCGGCGCCTACACCCCGCTCGAGAGACCCCAAGGCGGCGTGCTCTACGATCAGTCGAGCAACCCCGGCGCGAACGCCATCACCAGCCAGAACTTCGAGGCGGCCAACAACGCCTTCGACAACGCCGCCGCCGACGATTTCGACGTTCCAGCCGGTTTCACCTGGCACATCAACCAGGTGCAAGTTTCGGGAGTCTACTTCAACGGTCCCGGACCGGTGACGAGCGTTGACGTGAACTTCTACTCGGAGACCGCGGGACTGCCCGGAGCCTCGGTCTGCGCCTACCCGGGCCTGGTGCCGCCCATCGTCGCCACCGGCAGCTTCGACATCCCGCTACCGGTCGACTGCGATCTGCCTTCGGGTAAGCACTGGGTGTCAGTGATCGCCAACATGAACTTCACGCCCAACGGCCAGTGGGGCTGGACCGAGCGCACCGTGCAGTCGTTCAATGCTTCTGCCTGGCAGAACCCGGGCGGCGGCTTCGCGACGCCATGCACGACGTGGGGCCCGCGCGTCGCGTCCTGCGCTGTCGGAACCCAGCCCGACCTCATCTTCATTCTCTCCGGCACCGAGACCGGAGGCGGCGG
>CAYZWR010000244.1:0-2639 GCA_964481735.1 uncultured Thermoanaerobaculia bacterium | reverse complement strand
GCGAGGCGGTGGGCGTGATCGCGGCGCAGTCGATCGGCGAGCCGGGCACGCAGCTCACCATGCGTACCTTCCACTACGGCGGCACGGCGTCGCGGGTGTCCGAGCAGTCGAAGCACACCGCCAAGAACCCGGGCATCGTGAAGTTCCTCAACGTCGCCACGGTGGACGCGAAGAGCGGCGACCTGGTGGTCGTCAACCGCAACGGCAAGCTGGTGATCGTCGACTCGAAGGGGCGCGAGAAGGAGCGCTACGCGCTGGCCTACGGCTCGCGCCTGCACGTGCAGGAGGGCGCGGAGGTCGAGCCGGGTTCGGAGCTGGTGGAGTGGGACCCGTTCACCTCGTCGATCCTCTCCGAGATCGGCGGAGCGATCGAGTACCGCGACATCGTCGAGGGCGAGAACGTCCGCGAGGAGACCGACCGGGTGACCGGCCTCTCGCAGCGCATCATCGTCGAGGCTTCGGCCAACGAGAAGCGCATCCCGGCGATCGTCATCAAGGGCAAGTCGGCGGAGCGGCGCTACATCCTGCCCTCGGGCTCGCATCTGATGGTCAACGATGGCCAGCAGGTGGCGGCCGGAGACGTGCTGGTCAAGATCCCGCGCGCCGAGGCGGCCAAGACGAAGGACATCACGGGCGGTCTGCCGCGCGTGGTCGAGCTCTTCGAGGCGCGCAGTCCGAAGGAGCCGGCGATCATCACCGAGATCGACGGCACGGTGCGGCTGGGCGAGATCCACAAGGGCATGCGGCGGGTCGCCGTGGAGGGCGAGTCGGGAGAGACGCGGGAGTACCTGGTGCCGCGGTCCGTCCACGTCAACGTGCAGGACGGTGAGCGGGTGCACGCCGGCGACCCCCTGATCGACGGCCCGATCAATCCCCACGACGTGCTGCAGGTGCTGGGCGAGAAGGAGCTGCAGCGCTACATGACCGACAAGATCCAGGAGGTCTACCGGTCGCAGAGCGTGCAGATCAACGACAAGCACATCGAGGTGATCGTCCGCCAGATGATGCGCTCGGTGAAGATCGAGGAGGTCGGTGACACCGAGTTCCTGGTCGACGAGCAGGTGGATCGCTGGCGCTTCCAGCAGGAGAACGACCGGGTGCTCGCGGCCGGTGGCCGGGCCGCGATCGGCCGGCCGCTGCTGCTCGGCATCACCAAGGCGTCGCTCTCGACCGACAGCTTCTTCTCCGCGGCGAGCTTCCAGGAGACGACCCGGGTGCTCACCGAGGCGGCCATCTCCGGCAAGATCGACTACCTGCGCGGCCTCAAGGAGAACATCATCGTCGGCCGGCTCATCCCGGCCGGCACCGGTATGGCCGGATACCATGACTTCCACATGGCCGAGGAGGTGGCTCCGGTCGGTCCGGCGGCCGAGGAGGAGATGTACTTCGACTTCGGCGACGACGAGATCCGGACGCTGCCGCAGGAGGTGCTGGAGGGCGAGTGAGGCCGGGGGCGCTTGACGACCCCTGGGTGAAATGGTAGCTTCATTTGCCCCCCGCTGTAGTCCCTCGGACCAGTCGGGCAGTCGAAGCGGCAGGAGTCCGTCCGGACGGGTTTCGCTCCGGGCGAGGGGTTTGGGGTTTTTGGCAGAAGGTCGAGGAGTTTGAGCACATGCCGACGATTCACCAGCTGGTGCGCGAAGGCCGCCAGCGTCAACTGAGCAAGACGAAGAGTCCTGCGCTGCAGGAGGCGCCGCAACGCCGGGGCGTCTGCGTTCGCGTCTATACCCAGACGCCGAAGAAGCCGAACTCCGCGCTGCGCAAGGTGGCGCGCGTCCGGTTGACCAACGGCATCGAAGTGACGACCTACATCCCCGGCGTCGGGCACAACCTCCAGGAGCACTCGATCGTCCTGATCCGCGGCGGAAGAGTCAAGGATCTGCCCGGCGTCCGGTATCACGTGGTTCGCGGAACCCTGGACTCCGTCGGCGTCCAGAATCGTCGCCAGGGGCGCTCCAAGTACGGCGCCAAGCGGCCCAAGACGTAGCGGAGCGGACTGGTCATGCCCAGGAGAAGGGAAGTTCCCAAGCGCGAGGTCCTGCCGGACCCGCTGTACAACTCGCAGCTCGTCACCAAGTTCGTCAACGTGGTGATGCGCGGCGGCAAGAAGACCGTCGCCGAGCGGATCCTCTACGATGCCCTCGACACGGTGAAGCAGCGCACGTCGGACGATCCGGTCAAGGTGTTCAAGCGCGCGATCGAGAACGTCAAGCCGGCGGTGGAGGTCAAGTCGCGGCGCGTCGGCGGTTCGACCTATCAGGTGCCGGTCGAGGTCAATCCGAGCCGCAAGCTCGCGCTCTCGATTCGCTGGATCATCCAGAGCGCGCAGAAGCGCGGCGAGAAGACGATGCGGGCGAAGTTGGCCGGCGAGCTCCTCGACGCCGCGGAGAACAAGGGTGGGGCGATCAAGAAGAAGGAAGACACCCACCGCATGGCGGAGGCGAACAAGGCCTTCGCGCACTATCGCTGGTAGTTAGAAGTACAAGCGGCGCGGCGCTCCCTCAAGCGCCATGTATGCCGCTTTCGATGGACGAGAGTTCGAGCGTACCTTCGGGGCGCAAGGGATATGGCGAGACAAGTACCTCTGTCGATGACTCGCAATATCGGCATCATGGCGCACATCGATGCCGGTAAGACGA
>CAYZWR010000243.1:0-2645 GCA_964481735.1 uncultured Thermoanaerobaculia bacterium | reverse complement strand
CAGCGCGGTCTGGGGCGCCAACGCGATGACCGGCGTGGTCAACCTGATCACCAAGCGGCCGAAGGAGATGGTCGGCACCAGCGTCCTGTTCGGGGGCGGCGAGCTCAGCACGCTCTACGGCTCGATCGCGCACGCCGGCGTCTCGGAGAGCTTCAGCTACAAGCTCTCGGGCGGCTATTACGAGCAGGACGCCTACGAGCGGCCGGTGATCCCCGGAGTGCAGAACTTCGAGAACTCCGGGACCAGCCAGCCGAAGGGAGACCTGCGGTTCGACTGGGATCTCGATGCCGGTCAGTTCGTGAGCTTCGGCGCCGGCTACGCCGGCACCGACGGCATCATCCACACCGGCATCGGGCCGTTCGACATCAAGAGCGGCTCGGATCTCTCCTACGGCAAGGCGAGCTACAACCATCACGCGCTGAACATCGGTCTGTTCGCCAACTTCCTCGAGGCCGACTCCACCAACCTGGTGAGCGTCGGAACCGACGGTCAGCCGCTGGGCTTCAAGTTCTCGACCGACACCTACAACCTGGACATCAGCAATACGTCGGTCGCCGGAGAGCACAACATCTTCACCTACGGCGGCAACTACCGGAGCAGTGACTTCGACCTGGAGATCGCCCCCGAGGGGACGTCGAAGGACGAGTGGGGCGTCTTCGCGCAGGACGAGATCCTGCTCGGCGAGAAGGTGCGCTGGCTGATCGGCGGGCGCTACGACGAGATCGATCCGCTGGACGACGGCGTGTTCACGCCGCGCACCAGCCTGCTGATCTCGCCGGTGCCGAATCACACCTTCCGTCTCTCCTACAACGAGGCGTTCCGCACGCCTTCGGTGATCAACGGCTACCTCGACGCGACGATCCTGGTGGGCAGCGCGCCGCTCCTCCTGCCGGCGAACGCCAACGGCAACGTCGACCTGGTCGAGGAGCACATGACGGCCTACGAGTTCGGGTACGTCGGCACGTTCGACAACGGATTCAACGTCTCGCTCGCCGCCTACCGCAACGAGACCGAGGACTCGATCGACTTCTACACCTCGAACTACTACGGTCCCGGCAACCTGCCGCTCGGGCTGATTCCGCCGCCGCTCCCGGCGGCGACCGCGTTCTGCTTCCTGATTCCGCCGACGCCCCGGCCGCTCGCCCCGCCGGTCCTCCAGAGCTGCCCGCCGGTCGCCGTCGTGGGAGGGGTGCCGATCATCGGGTTCGCGGGCCTCTTCCCGTCGAACTTCAGCTATCGCAACATCGGCAAGACCACCGACCAGGGAGTCGAGTTCGGGATGAACTATCGCCGGGGCCCCTGGTCCTGGTTCGTCAACGCCTCCTGGCAGGACGAGCCCGAGTTCGAGGGGCTGGACGACACCAGCGATCAGAACCTGCCGCCGGAGTATCGCGCCAACGGCGGCATCTCCTGGGATGGCGGCAAGTTCTTCACCAGCGTCAACGTGAACTACCAGGACGAGGCGTTCTGGGCCGACGTGCCGCTCGCCGTCGGGTCGACCGACGCCTTCACTCAGGTCAACGCGGCGATCGGGTTCCGCTTCTTCGACGAACGCATGACGCTGCAGGTGATCGGATCGAACATCTTCGACGAGGAGATCCAGCAGCACTACTACGGCGACATCATCTCGCGGAAGATCACCGGTCAGATCGGCTTCCGTTTCTAGGGTCGCCTCGGATCACGCGAACGGGCGGGCCGGGACCCCGGGGTTCCGGCCCGCGTTTCTTTTCCGCATGCCGACCTCCCGCATTCCGCTCGCCGTCAAGCTGGTCTACACCCTGTGGATCGTCGTCTGGGTGCCGGTCTACTGGCGCCACAACGGAGCGGCGAACTTCCTCTGGATCTGCGACTTCGCCAACCTGGTGACGTTGGCCGCGATCTGGCTGGAGAGCGCCCTGCTGGTCTCGTCGCAGCTCGTCGGGATCCTCTTCATCCAGCTCATCTGGGCGATCGACTACCTCGGCCGGCTGGCTTTCGGCGCGCATCCGATCGGCGGAACCGAGTACATGTTCGACCCCGGCACGCCGATCTGGCTGCGCGCCTTCTCGCTCTTCCATCTCTGGATGGTGCCGCTCCTGGTCTGGCTGGCAGGGCGGCTGGGGCACGATCGTCGCGGCTGGCGGCTGGAGAGCGCGATCGCCCTGCTGCTCTTCCCGCTCGGCCAGCAGGTGGGCAGTGTCGAGCAGAACCTCAACTGGATGTGGGCGCCGTTCGGGGTCGAGCAGACGCTGCTCTCCCCCGTGGCGTTCGCGCTCGTCTCCGTGCCGATCGTCACCCTGCTGCTCTTCGTGCCCGCGGACCTCCTGGCGGCGCGCCTCCTGCCGCGCGCGCCGGGCTAGCGCTCGAAGAGCAGCGTCCGCTCCACCGTCTCCGGCGCGACCGGGCGGCTGAAGTGGAATCCCTGCACGAATTCGCAGTTCATCGCCTCGAGCTGCTCGCGCTGCAGGTCGGTCTCGACCCCTTCGGCGACCACCGAGAGGCCGAGGCCGGCGGCGAGGCGCACGATGTTGCGCACCAGCTCGGTGCCGTCCCCTTCGGTGGAGAGGTTGTTGATGAAGGAGCGGTCGATCTTGAGCACGTCGACCGCGAAGCTGGTGAGGTAGGAGAGCGACGAGTAGCCGGTGCCGAAGTCGTCGATGCAGACG
>CAYZWR010000242.1:0-2649 GCA_964481735.1 uncultured Thermoanaerobaculia bacterium | reverse complement strand
ACAACCACCCGAGCGGCGATCCCTCGCCGAGCGCCGAGGATCTCGCCTTCACCCGCCGCATGGCGGAGGCCGGTGAGGTCGTCGGGATCCGTGTCGTCGACCACATCATCGTCGGCGAAGCCCCCGCCTTCGTTTCGCTCCGGCAGCGGGGAGCGTTCTGACAACCGGCAAGCCGTGCTAGAACCGGTGTCGTGCAGGATCGCTACGCTGGCGACGTCGGATATTTCGGCAAGCTCGCGCTGCTGCGCGCCCTTTCTCCGGGCCGGCGGCTCGGCGTCTGCTGGTACCGGACGGACGGCGCCGGCGAGAACAACAACGACGGCCGGCACCTGGCCTACCTCGATCGGCCGGAGCGCTTTCGTGCGCTCGACCCCGAGCTCTTCGAGAGGCTGCGAGTCTTCGCCGACGCTTGCAACGCGGGGAGGTCGCTGCGCGCCGTGGCGTCGCTCGAGACCTTGGGCCTTCTCCCGACTGAGACGAAGTTCCATGGCGAGCTCTGTCCCCGGACGGTCTCCGCCCGGAGAGACTGGGCGGCCCAGATGCTCGCTGCGATGGCGCAGGCCGATTTCGTCTTCCTCGACCCGGACAACGGGCTCCAGACGGCGGCGCTCGGGCCGAAGAGCGCGGGGCTCGAGGAGCTCCAGGCGCTTCGTCGCGCTGGGCGCTCGCTCCTGCTGTATCACCACCAGACACGGCGTGCCGGCGGCGCTCCGATCGAGGCAGTACACATCGGGCGCTGCCTTCTCGATGCGGGCTTCGACGCTGTCGACGCGGTTCGCCTGCGGCCGTACAGCTCACGCTTCTACTTTCTAATCGACGGAGACGACCTCCTCCGCACTCGGCTGGAAAAGTTCGCCGATCGCTGGCGGAGGCGGGTTCAGCACTTCCCGGCTCTCGGCTGATCCCTGCTCCCGCAGCTGGGACGCAAGTCACGCTCCAGTGACCGCGACCGCCCTTGCTCCGCGCGAGCCCCTCGTTTCCTCCGGGGTGTCGTGCTCACCAGGGCTGTTCACGATAGAAGCACCGTAGTCCCCACCCCACCTCCCGGCATCGCCGCCCGTCAGCGCGTGCATCGTCGCACGGCCTGCGCGAGGCGCAAGGCAACCCTGTCGCGCGTCACCTCGCGGTCGGTGACCGCCTCGTCGAAGTGGTCCATGAGCTGCTTCTTGTCCGTCACCGGGAGCTGCGCCACGTCCTCGACGGAGTCGCTGAGGTTCTCGTAGAGCCGGCGGTAGTAGGGCGAATTCGCCCGTGCGTGCGCGACCAGCGCCGCGAGCCGCGCGCGCTGACGCCGGACCCGCTCGACGCGATCGGCGCGCAGCGCTCGACGGCTGTCCCATGCCAGTCGGATCATTCCGTCGTGCATCGCCTCCGCCCTCCAATCGGATCGCGGTGATTTGATCGCTAGCCGCGCAGCATCCGCAGGCCGTTCGCGATGACCACGAACTCGCTCAACTCATGGCCGATGACCGCGACTGGAAGCGTGAACGCCCCGGCCACCGCGCCCACGATGAGCACCCCGATCACCAGCGCCGACAGCGCGAGGTTCTGGCGCACGACGCGCTGGCTTCGCTTGGCGAGCTGCAGCGCGTAGACCAGCTTCTCCAGGTCGTCTGCCATCAGCGCGACGTCGGCGGTTTCCAGGGCGACGTCGGTCCCCGCGGTCCCCATCGCGACGCCAACCGTCGCTTCGGCGAGCGCGGGTGCGTCGTTGACGCCGTCGCCGACCATCGCCACGTGGCCGTGCTCGGCCGTGAGCGCCCGCACCCGCGCCACCTTGTCCTCCGGCTTGAGGCCGGCATGCACCTCGTCGATGCCGACCTCGCGCGCGATGGCGGCCGCGGTCCGCGCGTTGTCGCCGGTGAGCATGGCGACCTTGCGCACCCCGTTCGCGTACAGCGCACGGATGGCGGCGGCGGCGTTCGGGCGCACGTTGTCGCGAATGGCGACGAGCGCCCACGCTCCCTCGTGGTCGCCCACGACGATCACGGTTTTTCCGGCCTCCTGCAGCCCGGCAATCTCGGCGCCGGCGGCTGCCAGGCTGATGCCCAGCGTACCTTCGAAGAGCTCGGGGCTGCCGACGAACACCGTTGTGTCGCCCACGCGCCCCGAGGCGCCGGCACCGGTGAGCGAGCGGAACTCGGCGGCTGGTCTGACCGTGATCCCGTTGGCCGCGGCGTGCCGTAGCACCGCCAGGGCGAGAGGGTGCTGACTGCGCGACTCGACGCTCGCCGCGGCGACGAGCGCCTCCTCCACGCTGCGCACGCGCTGCCCCGCGGCGGGGGGAAGGGGCAGGACGTCGGTGACCTCGGGCACGCCGCGGGTGATCGTCCCCGTCTTGTCGAGGGCGACGACGCGGACGCGCGCGAGCTCTTCCATGTACAAGCCGCCCTTGACGAGCACGCCGCGCCGCGCGCCCGTGCCGAGCGCGGCGACGAGCGTCACCGGGATCGAGATAACGAGCGCGCAAGGCGCCGCCGCGACCAGAAACACCGTCGCGCGCAGCACCCAGGTCGACCAGGATGCTCCCGTGACGAGCGGCGGCAGCAGTGCGACCAGGCTCGCGGCGGCGAGCACGGCCGGGCTGTAGCGCTTGCCGAAGCGCTCGATGAAGCGCTGGCTCGCGCCCTTGCGCTCCTGCGCCTCCTC
>CAYZWR010000241.1:0-2653 GCA_964481735.1 uncultured Thermoanaerobaculia bacterium | reverse complement strand
CCCTGCGCGAGGCGGTCGGCGAGGGTCGGGCCCTCGACCAGCTCCATGACGAGGGCGTGGCTTTCGCCGCTCGACTCCATCCCGTAGATCTGGGCGATGTTGGGGTGGTTGAGCTGGGCGAGCAGCTGGGCTTCGCGTTCGAATCTCGCCAGGCGTTCCTTGTCCTGGACGAAGGCCGCGGGCAGGACCTTGATCGCGACGTCGCGCTTCAGCTTGGAGTCGTGGGCACGGTAGACCTCGCCCATGCCGCCTTCGCCCAGCTTGGCGGTGATCTCGTAGGGGCCGAGGCGCCAGCCGATCACCGGGACACTCTCGGCGCCAGCCGCTCGAGCTCGGTGAACCAGTCGAAGACGACGCGCAGGGAGCGCGTCGCAGGAGTGCCAGCGCCGCGGCGGACGATGACGAAGCCGCTTCCGTCGGGCAGGACGTCGTAGTTGCGCGGCCGCTCCCAGACGAATTCAGGACTCTCGAAGAGACGCTGGGGTGCGCCCGCCGCGAAGCGGGGTGAGCGCGCGATGGCGACGCTCATCATGCGGTCCCCTTCGGCATAGAAGAGCTCGCGACCGTCGCGCGACCAGACCGGACCCGTTCCCCCTTGGGTCGAGATCAACATCTTGCCCCCGGGCCCGGGGAAGGGACGGATGTAGACCTCGCTCCGTCCCGAGTCGTTCGCAGCGTAGGCGAGGAGCCTGCCGTCGGGCGAGAAGGCCGGGTGATCTTCGTCGTAGTCGGTGGCGAGAAAGGGGCGCGTCTCGCCGGTTTGCCGATCGAGGATGAAGATGTCGTTGCGGTCGCGTCGATTGTCGTACGTCAGCGCGATATAGCGACCGTCGCTCGAAATCGACTCGGCTTGAGAGCCGGAGTCGGTCGCGGCCACGGTCTTGGTCGGTCCGCTGCCGTCGACTCGCAGCTCGAAGACCTGACGGAGGAGGCTGCCGGATTCTTGGCTGATCAGGAAGCGCTCGCCGTCGGCCAGCCAGAGCGGATTGTGATTGTCGCCGTCGAGGCCCAAGCGCGACAGCGAGCGGCGCTCGAGGTCGAACAGCCAGAGCGAGCAGTTGGGCTGCGCCGCCCTTCGCAGCAGCACTTGCTTGCCGTCCGGCGACACTCGCGGTTGTCCCCAGGAGGCGTGCTCGTCGATCACCGTGGTTCGCTGGCCGGCGCGGTCGACGAGCTCGACGGTGAAATCGCCGCCGAACATGCCGCCGAGCGAATAGACCAGCGTGCCGTTGTCGGAGACGTCGAACGACACGAGCGTGTCTCCGGTCGTGTTCAGCTCGATTCCGAGCTCGACCGGGGCGCCGGTCAGGGCCAGGCGTTCGAGGTCGAAGCGCACCGCGCTGAGTCGGCCGCGCGGCTCGTCCCAGAAGACGAGATGGCCCGACGGGACGAAGCGCCCCCGCGCGGCGTTGGCGAGCAGGGTCCGGGACGCGCCGCCGGCGAGCGGGGCCACGGCGAGACTGTTCTGGACCTCGCCCACGACCGTATAGAGCACGTGCCGCTGGTCGGGCAGGAGCTGCGGATAGGCGTGCGCCCGCTCGCCCGCGCGCGCGTCGACCTGGGTCAGGCGCTGCGCTCTGCCGCCGCCGCTCGACACCCGCCAGAGGCCCCCCTCGTGACGCTCGGGCTCCTGGCTGGAGAAGACGATCGTACCGTCGCGTCCCCAGCTCCCGGCGGCGAAGCCGCGCGCTCCCGCCAAGCACCGGCGCGACGAGCCGGCCAACTCGAGGACGCAGACCTCCCGGCCATCGAAGAACCCGATGGCGAGACCGTCTGGAGAGAAGAAGGGGTTGAAGACGTTCTCGGTTCCCGGAATCGGGCGGACGTCGAAGCTGCCGAGCGTCCGTCGCAGCAGGATCGGCTTCGAAGGGGTCATGTCGTAGCCGATGACTTCGCTCCCGTCGGGCGAGATGGCGACGCCCGAGGAATCGACGACGGAGAGGCCGAGGATCTCCGCCCGGCGTGGTGCTCCTGCGCCGGCCGGCGAGCCGGCGCCGGGAGCTGCCAGGTACGTTCCGCCGGCGAGTGCCAGCAGCCCGAGCGTGAGGGCGATTCCCGCCGTGGCAGCCCCCGCGAGGGCCAGTGGCGAAGCTCTCCACCGCGAAGGTGGGGAGACGGGCTGGTCCTCCGGTGAGCTCGCCAGCTCGGCGAGCGCGATGCGCGCGTCGCCGATCGCCTGCAGGCGCTGCCGGGTGTCGCGTACCAGGCAGCGCTTGACGAGGGCGCGCAGGGCGGTCGGAGTGGCGCGGGGCAGCAGCGCAAGATCCGGCTGACGCGTCATCACGTAGCCCAACGTCTCGGCCACCGTCTCGGCGGCGAACAGGGGCTTGCCGGTCAACATCTCCCAGAGCAGGACGCCGAACGCCCAGATGTCGGCGCGCCGGTCGACGGGTTTGCCCTTGGCCTGCTCCGGGCTCATGTAGGCCGCCGTCCCCAGGATCACCCCGAGCTGCGTGCCGTGGGCCGCGGTCAGGGTCGGGGAGTTCATCAGCGTCGGCGAATGAGCCAGGTCGCCTGCCGAGCCGGCGCTGGAGGTCGGATCCATCGCTTTCGCCAGGCCGAAGTCGAGCACCTTCACCTTGCCCTCGGCGGTCAATTTGACGTTGGCGGGCTTCAGGTCGCGATGGACGATCCCTTTCTCGTGCGCCTCTTC
>CAYZWR010000240.1:0-2669 GCA_964481735.1 uncultured Thermoanaerobaculia bacterium | reverse complement strand
CGGCGAGCATCTCGTAGAGCACGACGCCGAACGCCCAGATGTCCGCCCGCTTGTCGACCATCCCGCCGCGCGCCTGCTCGGGCGCCATGTAGGCCGCCGTGCCCAGGATCACCCCGAGCTGCGTGCCGTGCGTCCCGGTCAGCGTCGGCGACTGCATCATCGTCGGCGAGCGAACGATGTCGCCGGCCGCCGCCGAAGCGGAGCCCGCAGCCGGATCCATCGCCTTCGCCAGCCCGAAGTCGAGGACCTTGGCCTTTCCTTCGATGGGAGCTTTTACGTTCTGGGGCTTGAGATCCCGATGGACGATGCCCTTCTCGTGGGCCTCCTCCAGCGCCTCCGCGATCTGCTTCGCCAAAGCAACAGCTTCATCCAAGGGTAAAGCTCCCTGCGCCAGGCGGTCGGCGAGGGTCGGGCCTTCGACCAGCTCCATGACCAGGGCGTGGCTCTCGCCGCTGGTTTCCATCCCGTAGATCTGAGCGATGTTGGGGTGGTTGAGCTGGGCGAGCAGCTTGGCCTCGCGCTCGAATCTCGCGAGGCGCTCCTTGTCCTGGACGAATCCGGCGGGCAAGACCTTGATCGCGACGTCGCGCTCGAGCTTCGAGTCGCGCGCGCGCCAGACCTCGCCCATGCCGCCTTCGCCGAGCTTGGCGGTGATCTCGTAGGAGCCGAGGCGGGACCCGGGGGTGAACGTCATCGCGCCCCAGCCTGGGCCGGCCTCGCCTCCCAGCCGAGCAGCAGCTCGAGCTGGCGCGGCGTGGTGATGTCGGTGCGGCGGCGGACGAAGGCGAGGCGGCCGCCCGGTCCCTCGTCGAAGTTGCGGAAGGGCGCCGTGCGGAGCTGGTAGGGCCCGCGGGCCGCCACCCGCGGCGTGCCCGCCCGGAAGCTGCCCCCAGTCTCCACGTCGACCGCCCAGATCGTGTCACCCCGGAGGTAGTAGATCGTCTTGCCGTCGCGCGACCAGACCGGGACCTGGCCGCCGGCGTCGGAGACCTGCCACTTGCCCTTCCCCTCCGGCATCGTCGAGACGAAGACCTCGTCGACGCCGGTCTCGACCGATGCATAGACGAAGTACCGGCCGCTGGGGTCGAAGGAGCCGCCGTACTGTCCGCCGGGCGCGGCGAAGATCCGTCGGTCCGCGCCGCCGCCGAGCGTGACGAGATAGAGGCCGAGCTCGCCCCGGATGTCGGCGCCGACGAACCCACTGCCGTCCGGCAACCAGTCGGCGACGGTGCCGATGTCGGTCCCCTGCCAGAGGCGCTCCTCCTCGGCGCCGCCGTCCACGCGCTTGCGGAAGACCGCGTTGACCCGCCCCTGGGCGCCGCCGGTGTAGGCGATCCAGGCGCCGTCGCGCGACCAGGCGGGGAAGGCGGAGCCGGCGACGAAGCTCAGGCGCGAGAAGCGCCCGGAGGGGAAGTCGTAGACCCAGATCTCGTCGTCCGAGCCCGAGCCCGAGCCGACGTCGAGCGCGAGCCGGCGGCCGTCGGGCGAGAAGCGCGGGTACGAGTAGCGCTTCTCGGGCAGGGGCAGCGCCGCGACGCGGCCGTCCGGCTCGACGACGACCACCTCGGACTCGCCGACGAGCGCTTCCACCGGCACGTAGGCGAGCGTCCCGCCGGCGGCGGCCGCGAAGTAGCCCGCGCCGCTCGTCGGGTCGCCGCCGGCGTTCTCGAGCAGGGCGCGCTCGGGCCCGGTCGCTTCGGCGCGGCGGGGATCGAAGGGCAGCGCGAGCAGAGTCGTCCGGCGCTGCAGCAAGAGCGTCGAGGGCGGGGCGAAGCGCGCCAGCCAGGCGCCCTCGAAGACCGTCTTGCGCTCGCCGGTCTCCAGGTTGACCGCGTCGATGCGCGCGTCGTCGTAGGAATTCGGGCTGTTGACGAAGCCGACCGAGTAGAGCAGCCAGGGCGAGCCGGGCAGCGCGGCGGGCCAGCGGTGGGTGCGCTCGCCGCGCGCCTTGTCCAGGGTGGTCAGCGGCTCGACCCGGCCGCCGGAGTCGCGCACCTTCGAGAGGCCGGTGCTGAAGCTCGCCGTGAAGACGATCCAACCGCCGTCCGTCCAGGTGGCGCCCCGGCACGAATTGACGCCGACGATCTCGAGCGGCGGACCGCCGTCGAGCGCGACCTTGCGGATCCGGTTGTCGGCGTAGAAGGCGAGCGAGCGTCCGTCGGGGGAGAAGAAGGGGTGGGAACCGCCGCGCGTTCCGGGAACCGGGACGACCTCCGCGCGATCGATCCGGCGCAGGTAGATCTGGTTGCCCTCCGCGCCCTCGGTCACGAAAGCCAGGGTGTCGCCGTCGCGGGCGAGCGCGACGATCGGCGAGTCGTCCGCCGCGAGCGCGTGCGCGGGAGGCGGGGAGATCCCGATCGCGACGCGGCGGGCAGCCTCCGGGCCGGCCGGTGCGGGGGCGGAGCGCGGGGTCCAGAGCGTGGCGCCGACGACCGCGGCGGCCGCGATCGCCCAGGGCGCGAAACGGCGCCAGGGAGCGGGCGAAACGGCCACTACCGCGGGCGCGGCAGCGGCGAGAGCCCCCGGCTCGTCGAGCCGGCCGGCCAGCGTCTCTTCGAGCACGACTCGGGCGTCGCCGATGTCGCGCAGCCGGTTCCTCGGATTGCGCTCGAGACAGCGGCGCAGCAGCGAACGGATCGCGGCGGGCGTCGCCGCCGGCAGCGCCGTCC
>CAYZWR010000239.1:0-2699 GCA_964481735.1 uncultured Thermoanaerobaculia bacterium | reverse complement strand
ACGGCTCGGGCGGCATCGCGGTCGGCATGGCGACCAACATCCCGCCGCACAACCTCTCCGAGGTCTGCGACGCGCTCGCCCTGCTGATCGACGACCCGGCGGTCACCACCGAGAAGCTGATGCGCGTCCTGCCCGGCCCGGACTTCCCGACCGCGGGCTTCATCCACGGCCTGGAGGGGATCCGGCAGGCCTACGCGACCGGACGCGGCATCATCCAGATGCGGGCCCGCGCCGCCGTCGAGACGCAGCGCCGTGGCGACCGGCAGTCGATCGTCATCACCGAGATCCCCTATCAGGTGAACAAGGCGCGGCTGATCGAGAAGATCGCCGAGCTGGTGCGCGAGAAGCGGATCGAGGGCATCTCGGACCTGCGCGACGAGTCGGACCGCGAGGGCATCCGGGTGGTGCTCGAGGTCAAGCGCGGCGAGGTCCCCGAGGTCATCCTCAACCAGCTCTACAAGCTCACCCCGATGCAGTCGACCTTCGGCATCATCCTGCTCGCCATCGTCGACAACCAGCCGAAGGTCCTCACCCTGAAGGAGCTGCTGCAGCACTTCCTCAACCACCGCAAGGCGGTGGTCATCCGGCGGACGCGCTTCGATCTGAAGAAGGCGGAGGAGCGCGCCCACATCCTGGAGGGGCTCCTCAAGGCCCTCGACCACCTGGACGAGGTGATCACCACCATCCGGCAGAGCCAGACGCCGCCCGAGGCGCGCGAGCGCCTGATGAGCCGCTTCGGTTTCACCCAGCCGCAGGCCGACGCGATCCTCGACATGCGCCTGCAGCGCCTCACCGGGCTCGAGCGCCAGAAGATCGTCGACGAGTACGAGGAGCTGCTGAAACTCATCGACCGCCTGCGTTCGATCCTCGGCTCCGACAAGCTGCTGCTCGAGGAGATCCGGCGGGAGCTCCTGGAGCTCAAGGACCGTTTCGGCGACAAGCGGCGCACCGAGATCATCCCCGAGACGCACGACATCACGATCGAGGACATGATCGCCGACGAGGACATGGTGATCACCGTCTCCTCCTCGGGCTACGTCAAGCGCTCGCCGCTCTCGCTCTACCGCGCCCAGGGGCGCGGCGGCAAGGGACGGACCGGCATGGCGACCAAGGAGGGGGACTTCGTCGAACACCTCTTCGTCGCCTCGGCGCACAGCTACGTGCTGGTCTTCACCCAGTCGGGGCGGGTGCACTGGGTCAAGGTGCACGAGATCCCGCAGGCCGGCCCGGCGGCCAAGGGCAAGGCGATCGTGAACCTGCTCAACCTCGACGCGGCCGAGGAGATCGCCACCACCCTCGCGGTGCGCGACTTCCCCGAGGACCGCTTCCTGGTCTTCGCGACCGAGAACGGCACGATCAAGAAGACGGCGCTCTCCGAGTACGGCAACCCGCGGGCCGGCGGGATCATCGCGATCAATCTCGAGGAGGGGGACCGCCTGCTCGCGGTCAAGACCACCGACGGCACGAAGCACATCTTCATGGCGACCGCCGAGGGGATGTCGATCCGCTTCCCGGAGGCCGACTGCCGGCCGATGGGGCGGGCGACCTACGGGGTGCGGGGCATCTCGCTGCGCCAAGGTGACCGCGTGGTCGGCATGGAGGTGCTGGAGAAGGAAGGCGCCATCCTGACCGCCGCCGAGCGGGGCTTGGGCAAGCGAACCGACATCGCCGAGTACCGCGAGCAGGGGCGTGGCGGGCTCGGGGTCATCAACCTCAAGGTGACGTCGCGCACCGGGCGCGTGGTCGGCGTCGCGCAGGTCTTCTCCGGGGACCAGCTGATCCTGATCACCCAGGACGGCATGATCATCCGCATGGCGGTCGACGGCATTCGCGAGATCGGACGCTCGACGCAGGGGGTGAAGCTCATCGACCTCGAGGGCGAAGACCGCCTGGTGGCGATCGCCAAGGTGGTCGAGCGCGACGACGAGAGCGACGCCCAGGCGACCGATCCGGGCGGTCCGCCCGCCGAACCGCAGGCGACGATCCACTAGGCCGCGGGCGCGGCGCTCAACCGTGCGGCAAGGCGTCCGCCCCCATCCGGCGGATCTGGCGGTAGAGCGTCGAGCGGGCGATGCCCAACCGGCGCGCCGCGAGCGCCAGGTTGCCACCCGTCGCGGCGAGGGTCTCGCGGACCAACTCGCGCTCGAGCGCGGCGAGCGTCCCGCGCGGAGCCCCTGGCCCCGCGGCGCGACTCGCCGGCGCGGGAGGAGCGGCCGCAGCGCCCGGCTCGTCCGACGCGGGGCGGGCGAGCGGCGAGGGCCGATGGACGAGCATCGGTGGCAGGTGCTCGCAGCGGATCTCGGCTCCTTCGGCGAGCGTCGCGCCGTACTGCAATGCCGTCTTGATCTGTCGCACGTTGCCCGGCCAGCCCTGCGCGGCCATCCAGTCGAGCGCTTCGGCAGAGAGGCGCGGCGCCGGGCCGCGGTCCTGCTCGCCGAGTGAGCGCAACACCTCGACGACGAGGGAGCGCACGTCGCTGCGCTCGCGCACCGGCGGAAGGGTGAGGCAGGCACCGGCGATGCGGTAGAAGAGGTCCTGGCGGAAGGAGCCCTCCTCGACCATGCGCGGCAGGTCGCGGCAGGTCGCGCAGATCAGGCGGACGTCCGCCTGGCGCGGCACGCTCTCGCCCACCCGGTAGTAGGTCCCGTCCTCGAGCACGCGCAGCAGCAGCGACTGCAGCGGCCCCGGCATCTCGGCCA
>CAYZWR010000238.1:0-2707 GCA_964481735.1 uncultured Thermoanaerobaculia bacterium | reverse complement strand
GTCGAAGGCCCGACCCTCGCCGACCGCCTCGCGCAGGGAGCTTTACCCTTAGATGAGGCTTTTGCTTTAGCGAAGCAGATCGCCGAGGCGCTCGAAGAGGCGCACGATAAGGGAATCGTTCATCGGGACCTCAAGCCCCAGAACATAAAAGCTTCCATAGAAGGAAAGACCAAAGTTCTCGACTTCGGGCTGGCGAAGGCGATGGACCCGACCGCGGGTTCCGTTTCGGGAGCGAACGGCGACCTGCTGCGCTCGCCGACGCTCATGAACTCGCCGACGCTGACGGCGGCGCACGGCACCCAGCTCGGGGTGATCCTGGGCACCGCCGCCTACATGGCGCCAGAGCAGGCGCGCGGCGCGGCGGTCGACAAGCGGGCCGACATCTGGGCGTTCGGTGTCGTGCTCTACGAGATGCTGACGGGCCGGCGGCTGTTTTCGGGCGAGACAGTCTCCGACACGCTCGCCGCCGTGCTCCGGCAGGAGGTCGACTGGACCTTGCTGCCGGCGTCGACGCCGCCGGCGATCCGTCGCCTGCTGCGCCGCTGCCTCGAGCGGAACCCGAAGAACCGGCTGCACGACATCGCCGATGCCCGCATCGTGCTCAACGAGGTGCTCTCCGGAGAGACGGGAGAAGCGGCGGCCACCCCCGCAGCGCGTCCCGGTTTCGGGGCGCGCTCTCCTTTCGCCACGGCCGCGGCGGCCGCGGTCGCCGGGGGGCTCGTGGGTCTGCTCCTCGCGCGCGCCACGACGCCGGCGCCGGCGCCGAAGGTGGCGCCGCGGCTCTCGGTCACCCTCCCGGCCGGAGCCCGCGCGTTCACCGACCAGTGGCCGGGCCGGATGATCGCGCTCTCGCCGGACGGTCGCGAGTTGGTCTTCGTCTGCAGGACCTTCGAGGGGGGCAGCTACTACTCGGCCGGCCGGCTCTGCCGGCGCGCCCTCGACCGCTTCGAGGTCGACACGCTCGCCGGCACCGAAGGCGCGCGGCAGCCCTTCTTCTCTCCGGACGGCCGCTGGGTCGGCTTCTTCACCCAGGCCGGGGGTCTCCGCAAGGTCTCGCTCGCCACGGGCAAGGTGCTCGCGGTCGCCCCGCAGTTCGACGCCGCCCAGTGGGCCTTCGGCAGCTGGGGAGAGGACAACCGGATTGTCTTCGCGAGCTTCAGCTCGGGTCTCCTCGCCGTCCCGGCAGACGGGGGCGAAGTCGAAACGCTGGTGCCGTTCGAGGGGGAATGGCTCGAGGTTCCCGAGCACTTGCCCGGGACGCGGACGGTCCTCTATCGCGCGCGAGGCGCCAAGGGCGCGCGCGTCGAAGCGGTCGACCTCGAACGCCGTGAGCGCCGGGTCGTGCTCGACAACGCATCGCATCCCCGCTTCGTGGCGCCGAACCATCTGCTCTTCGTGCGCGGCGGCGCGCCGATGACCGTCGCCTTCGATCCGGCGACGGCGACGGTGTCCGGCTCCCCGGTTCCGATGCCGGAGCTGATCACGATCGACGGCGAGATGTCGACCGATCCGACGCCGCAGCTCGCGTTCTCGCGCGAAGGCACGCTCGCCTACCTCGCGCCGGTCGAGCCTCCCGAACCGCGCGCGGAGATCTTCTGGATCGACCGCGAGGGGCGGGAGACCCCCGCCGCGACCCTCCCCGCGATCGTTGCCTCGATCGACCTGACCGCCGACGGGACGCAGGCCCTGGTGGCGACCCGTCATGCCGACGAGGTGCGATTTCTGCTCGTCGATCTCGAGCGCGGTACGACCACCCAGGTGACGGCGAGCCGGCGAGGGAGCGACATCACGACGCCGACGCTGCTGCCGGGTGACCGGGAGTTCGTGTTCATGTCCTCGGTGGTCGAGCGGGCCGCGCTGGAGCGGGCGAGCCTCGACGAAGGCAAGGGCACCGAGACGCTGTTCGAGCTCGACGGCAGCTACGCCGCGGCACGGACGGTCTCGGGCGACGGTCGCTTCTTGGCGGTGGCGGCCTACCGGTCGGGACAGTGGTCCGACATCTGGTCCGTGGACCTGGCGTCCGGGACGCCGCGCCCCAAGCCCTTCCTCGCCACCCCCGCCTCGGAGCACAGCCCCGCGCTCTCCCCCGACGGCCGCTGGCTCGCGTACGTCTCGAACGAGGACGGCGACGAGGCGGTCTACGTCCGCTCGTTCCCCGACGGCGCCGGCAAGCGCCGGCTCTCATCCGAGGCCGGCTCCGATCCACAGTGGGCGAAGAGCGGCCGCGAGCTCTTCTTCCTGGCCGGTGTCGCCGGGGGCGGCACACTCGAGCTGCTGTCGGTGCCGGTCGAGGGCTCGACCGCGACGGAGCTCCGGCTCGGCGCGCCCCGGCGGCTCTTCGCGCCGAGGATCTCCGGCGGCTACGACATCGCGCGCTCCTACGCCGCGAGCGCGGACGGCAGCCGGTTCCTGACCTTCCGCAACGCCAAGGAGAGCCGCGCGCTCCGTCCGGGCCGAGCTGGAGAGTCCCTCGACGATCTCCGCGTCGTGCCGGACTGGGTCGAGACGCTGGGCGGTGGCGAGGGCGCGCGATGATCGGCACCCGCCTCGGCCCCTACGAGATCACCGCCAAGCTCGGCGAAGGCGGCATGGGCGAGGTGTATCGGGCGCACGACTCCAAGCTCAAGCGCGACGTCGCGATCAAGGTGCTGCCGGCAGCGTTCACCGAGGACAAGGAGCGTCTCGCGCGGTTCGAGCGCGAAGCGCA
>CAYZWR010000237.1:0-2721 GCA_964481735.1 uncultured Thermoanaerobaculia bacterium | reverse complement strand
CCGTCCTCGAGCACGCGCAGCAGCAGCGACTGCAGCGGCCCCGGCATCTCGGCCACCTCGTCGAGGAAGAGCGTGCCGCCGCGCGCCGCGCCGACCTTCCCCTCGTGTCCCTCGCGGCGCGCGTCGGTGAAAGCCCCCGGGGCGTAGCCGAAGAGCTCGCTCTCGAGCAGCTGCGGCGAGAGGGCACCGCAGTTGATGGCGACGAACGGGCGCTGGCGGCGCGGGCTCGCGCCGTGGATGGCGCGCGCCAGCAGGTCCTTACCGGTGCCGGTCTCGGCGAGCAGGAGGATCGGCAAGCGTGTGGCGGCGAAACGCGCCGCCGCCGCCTTGGTGGCGACCAGGCGCGGATCCTCCGCGAAGAGGTCGTCGAAGCTCGCCGGCCCGGCGGGGCGTCGACCCGGAGCGGGGGCGCCGCTCGGCTCGACCAGGTAGGCGACGACCGCGAGCGGTCGGCGGTCGGCGCCCAAAACCGTCTCCGGGCGGAGGCGCCACCCCTCGCGCGGCAGGCCCGGAGAGTAGATCGCGAGATCGACCACCACGTCGGCCTCGCCCTCGCTCGCCATCAGCTCGAGCTCGCGCCAGCCGACCCCCAGCAGGTCGCGCGCCCGCCGGCCGCGCGCCACCGCGGCGGCGCCCAGCCGGGTCTCGGCACCGAGGCTCGCGGCGAGGAGCGTGCCGTCGGTGCCGACGACGAGCGCCGGCGCGGGGCAGGCGGCGAGCGCCGCCGTCACCGCGGCGAGCTCGGGCGCCGGAGCGGCCGAGCGGCGATTGCGGGTCCGCATGTGCCCCGAATGTAGCACATAGCGACATCGATGGTCATGTTTTGCTACATGAGATCTGAATCGCTACACAAGACTCCTCGGGAGCAGCCTCGAATCGCCCCCGGGAGCCGCCGCGAGTGGCACGTTCCCTGCTCTTGGACGGTCAGGTTTCCCATTTCCCTCGGCCGCCGCGCGGCGGCCCAAACATCGCGTGCCCCCGGGTGGGGGCGGGCTTTCCGGCCCCTGGGGCCAGGAAGGAGATCCGGTGAGCGCACGAGGCAAGTCGGCGGGATGGACCGCCCTGGTGGTGACCGGGGTACTGCTCTGGTCGGCGCAGCCCGCGTCGGCGCAGCTGCAGTGGAAGTCGGCGGACGAGAAGCTGGCGTTCAAGATCGGGCTGCTGGGGCAGCTCCAGGCCGAGCAGGTGGACGTCGCGGGGACGAACGATGCGGCGACCAACCTGTTCCTGCGCCGGGCGCGCATCCTGATGAGCTTCACCCTCGGCGAGAAGCTCTCGATCTTCTTCGAGACCGACAGCCCGAACCTCGGCAAGTCGAACAACGCCGGGGTCAAGGACGCGAACGACATCTTCATCCAGGACTTCGTCGCGACCTACAAGTTCTCGCCGGCCTTCCATCTCGAGGGCGGCATGATCCTGCCGGCGACGAGCTACAACCACACCCAGTCGGCGGCCACCCTGCTCGCGACCGACTACGGACCGTACACCTTCGTCGAATCGGGACCGCTCCAGGCGCGCGTCGGACGCGACTACGGCGTGCAGGCACGCGGCTACCTCGCCGACAACCACCTCGAGTACCGGGCCGGCGTCTTCCAGGGCACGCGCGGCACCAACGCGGCCAACGACCTGCGCTACTACGGCCGACTCATGCTGCAGTTCGGCACGCCGCAGGTGGGCCTCTTCTATCGCGGCACGTCGCTCGGCAAGACGCGGACGATCGCGTTCGGCGCGAGCTACGACACCCAGGAGGAGTACTCCGCGCTCGCCGGTGACGTCTTCATCGACCTGCCGGTCGGTTCGAGCGGCTTCACCGGCCAGATCAACTACCAGACGCTCGACGGCGACACCTTCCTCGCCACCCTGCCGGAACAGGACAACCTCCTGGTCGAGGCCGGGTTCTATTTCTCGAACATCAAGCTCCTCCCCTACGTGCAGTACGCCGAGCAGGACTTCGCCGACGCTACGCGGGTCGACGAGGAGAAGCTCACCGTGGGCCTGGGCTACATGGTGAGCGGGCACAACAACAACATCAAGTTCTCCTACAGCAAGATCGATCCCAAGGTCGGCGAGTCGCGCGACCAGTACAACGTGCAGTGGCAGATCTTCCAGTTCTGAGGAGAGGACGATGTCCGAACTGACGCAACAACAGAAAGAGGAGTACTGGCGCTACAACATGCGCCTGACCATGATCTTGCTGGTGATCTGGTTCGTGGTCGCCTACATCCTGGCGGGCGTGCTCGCCGGCCAGCTCAACGCGGTCTCTTTCCTCGGCTTCCCGTTGGGGTACTACATGGCCGCCCAGGGGTCGCTCGCGATCTTCGTCATCGAGATCGCGCTCTACGCGCGCTTGATGAACAAGAAGGACCTCGAGTACGGGATCCGGGAGTAGGGGGACGCGATGAACCTGAAGAAGATCTTCACCCTCTATACCTTCGGCTTCATCGGCGTCACCGTGCTCATCGGTGTCGCCGAGGCGCTCTTCGACCTGCCCAACAAGTGGATCGGCTGGATCTTCATGGGCCTCTCGCTGGGCATCTACATCGTGATCGGGATCCTCACCCGCACCTCGGACGCCGACCAGTACTACGTCGCCGGGCGCGGCGTGCCGGCGATCTACAACGGCATGGCGACCGGCTCCGACTGGATGTCGGCCGCCTCCTTCATCTCGATGGCGGGCGCCCTCTCGGTGCAGGGCTTCTCGGGCCTCGCCTACGTCATGGG
>CAYZWR010000236.1:0-2728 GCA_964481735.1 uncultured Thermoanaerobaculia bacterium | reverse complement strand
CGTTGCTGATCGCGTTGACCGCGTTGAACGGTGTGCCGTAGAAGGAGAACGGGAAAGGCAGGGCGATGGCGACCGAGCAGTCGTCGCAGTTGCTGCCGGCGACCAGGGCGGTGCCCGGAACGATTGCCTGGCCGGCCGAGGTCGTCACGTTGTAGTCGGTGCACGCCCCGGCGCAGCCGCAGGTCGTGGCGGAGAGCGACCAGGAATTGAGTGTCCCGGTGTCGGCGCCGGCGTCGTCGGCGACGGTGAGCGTCCAGTTGCCGTTCGGGCTCTCCCCCTGGAGCGCGGCGAACGCCTCCTCCGGCACGAGCGGGGTCTCTACCACGAGGTTGGCGTAAGTGTTGTCGTTGACCGGCCCCGGCGGATTCGTCGCGCCCGCCGAGTCGTCCCAGAGCGTGCCGTTGTACACGTTGTCGTTGCTGCCGCCATTGTCCGTCGAGAGCGTGACCACCGTTCCCGCCGGCGAGGTCAAGGTGAAGTCGAGGTCGCCCGCGAAGGTGTGCGTGATGGCGGTCGTCAGGTTGACGTCGCAGAGGTAACCCGCTCCCGCCAGATTGATCACCGAGGTGATTCCCGCGGGGGTGTTGTCCGGGATGGCCTGCGGCGTGTTGTTGGCGCCGTTGACCGCCGGATCGGAAACCGGAGCCGCGGGCAGCGTCGTCAGGCTGAGCGCCCAGGAGTTGAGCGTCCCCGTGTCGGCCCCGGCGTCGTCGGCGACGGTGAGCGTCCAGTTGCCGTTCGGGTTCTCACCCCGGAACGCCGCCAGGGACTCCTCCGGTGCGAGCGGGGTCTCCACCACGAGGTTGGCGTAGGTGTTGTCGCCGACGGCTCCCGGGGGATTGGTCGCGCCAGCGTTGTTGATCCACAGCGTCCCGTTGTAGACGTTGTCGTTGCTGCCGCCGTTGTCGGTGGAGATCGTCGCCACCGTGCCGGCCGGCGAGGTCAAGGTGAAGTCGAGGTCGCCGGAGAAGGTGTGGGTGATGAAGGTCGTCAGATTCAGGTCCCAGAGGTAAGTTCCGGCGCCCGCGATGTTGATGATCGAGGTGATCCCCGCGGGAGTGTTGTCCGGGATCGCCTGCGGCGTGTTGTTCGCGCCGTTGGTGGTCGCCGACTGGCAGTTGGGCGGCGCTGCCGGGACGGTACCCTCGGCGGCGTCCCCGAGCTCCTGAGGTTGGGCCAGCCAGCGCCCCGGATCGTCGCCGCCGAGGGCGGTCGAGTACTGGAGGTACTGCGCCTCGGCGGCCAGGTACTGACTCGAGCCCGCCTGGCCGTTCGCCTTCAGCTGCAGCATCAGCTGCGCGAGCGACGTCATCTGCTGGAGGCGAACCTCCTTGCGGCCCGCGAGCGCGGGTGTCGCGACGAGCAGCGCGGCGGACAGGAGAACGGACGAGCGCGTGCCGAACCTGGTCATCTCAAAGCCCCCCTCGGATAGCGTATTGGCGGCGGATTCTGCGCCCGTTGGCGTCCTCCGTCAAGCGGGAGTCTGGCGGCCCGGAGTCGGAGGCCCGGCGGCCCCTCCTCGCGTCCGGTCCGATTCTCCCGCGGCGGGGTTCTTGGTTCCTCGGTGGTGGTGGTTCCCCCTGGCCAGTCGGATCTTCCCGCGCCGCAAGCTCGGTTTCTCGGTGGCCGAAGTTCCGCCGCCCCCGGCCGTCCGGTGAAAGCTCCGTCGCGCTCCGGCTCGCAACGCCTTGCGAGGCGCGTCGCGTCTCCTCCGCTTTCCCCGGCCGGCCTCTCCCCCAGAGTGCACTCAAGGGTGGGGGAAAGCAGGCGACTCTGGGGTGGGGGCGCGGCCGGTCGGAACTCCCTGCAGAGCGGCCTCTGAGGCCGAGCACAGGTAAGCCAAGGCTTACGAAAGCGATCGGCGAGGCCGAAGCCGGAGGCGGGCGCCCCTTGTTGGCTTACGACAGGCGCCCGCCGGTCGCGGCGCAGGGAGATCCGACTGGCCAGGGGGAACCAGGGCTACCGAGGAACCAAGCAACGTCCGTCGGAAAACGAAACGGCCCTCCCCGTCCCGTGCGGGGCGGAGAGGGCCGTGGGTGAAGCTAGCGAACCGCCGTCGATCAGCCGTGGCGGCGCAGGACCACGAAGGCGGCCGCGGCGAGCAGCAGGCCGAGCGCCAAGAGGCCGAGCGTCGAGACGGTCGGCACCTCGAGCACCGTCACCGCCCCGAGGATCACGTTGAAGGTGCACTGCGCGCTGTTGCCCGTCGGATCGGTCGCCGTGCAGGTGACCGGCGTCTGACCCGCCGGGAACCAATCCCCCGACGGCGGCTGGCAGTCGTAGATCGCGGAGCAGTTGTCGCCCGTCGCCGGCGGGTCGTAGTCGACGTTCTGCCCCGGCGAGGCCGGCGGCAGGTCGAGCTCGATGTCCGCCGGACAGGTGATCGTCGGCGGCTCGACGTCGTTGACCGTCACCGAGCCGGGGTCGCTCGCGCCGTTGCCCGCGGCGTCGGTGGTGCTGCAACTGGTCGGCGTGACCCCGACCGGGAAGATCGACCCCGACGGCGGCACGCAGGTCGCCGGAAGGACACCCGGGCAATTGTCGCTGACCACGGCGCCGTAGGCGACCACTGCCGAACAGAGGCCCGGATCGTTGGGCACGACGAGATCCGGCGTGTCGACCGTGGGCGGCTGGGTGTCGTTGACCGTGACGGTGAACGTGGCGCTCGTGCCGCCGGTCGGCTCGGTGCAGGTCACCGTGGTCGTGCCGACCGGGAAGAAGGAGCCCG
>CAYZWR010000235.1:0-2781 GCA_964481735.1 uncultured Thermoanaerobaculia bacterium | reverse complement strand
TCAGCCCGTCGGGCTGACCCAGCCGGTCCAGGTCTCGTTGGAGAGGTCTTCGACGACCACCGCCAAGCGCGAGCCGGGGGGACCCGCGGCGAGCTCGAGCTGGGTGCAGAGGCCGCGCTCGCTCGGCGTCAGGAGCTGCGATTCGCCCACCCGCACCGTCGTCTGCTCGCGCTCGGCGCGCGCGAAGGAGGCGCGCACCGGGCGGTCCGCGCCGTCGGCCGGAATGCAGGCGACGAGTCGCCATACGGCGCCGTTGGTGCCGGGCGTGGCGCTGAGCTCGAAGCCGCCGCCCGGGGGAGCCGGATCGCCGCGCAACAGGCCGCGCAGTCGCGCCGCCGCGACCTCCGGCGGGGTCGAGGCGCGGACCCAGGGGGGTAACTGCAGCGCCCGTCCGTCCCCTCCGGTCCAGCGCACCTCGAGCGGCAGCAGCGTCCCCGGCCGGGGCTCCGGCGAGCGGAAGGCGAGCCGCTGCCGGCCGCCGAGTTGCGCGAGCTCGGGACCGAGCCGGGCCGGGTCGGCGATCAGCGATCCAGAGGTGGCGCGGGCCAGCCGTGCGAGGGGGGTGAGCCCGATATCGAGGTGAGCGTCCATCTGGCGCTCCTCGGTGGGGCTGGAAGGCGTGCCGCCGGGCAGGTTCAGGATCGGCGCGCTGACCCGCTGGTCCCCGCCGCCGCCGACGCTCACTTGCACGCCGCGGTCCTTCGGACCCGGCGCCTCCGGGCGCGGGCCGATGGTGAGCGGATAGACCACCCAGCCATAGCCGGCGAGGGCGCGCGTGGCCTCGTCGAGCGACGACAGGGCGGGCGCTTCGCCGTTCTCGCGCCGGCGATTGCGCGCCAGGCGGTCCGCGGCGTCGGCGTCGAGCGGCCAGCTGTCGCAGGCGACGAGCAGCGCCCGGGCGCCGCCGCCCCCCCGCGAGGCGAGCTCGACGGTCAGACGGTCGAGCTGCTCGAGGCGTGCCGAGACCACCTGGGCGGGCGGTTTCGCCTTGAGGGCCGGCGACCGCCGCGCCTCGCTGGCGAGGTCGTTCAGCGCGGTGCTCAGGACCTCGGGGAGCCCGGTCACCAGCCGCGTGCGGGGGAGTGGGTCGGCCACCAGGATCTCGGCCCGGCCGCCGGCGGTCAGCCGCGCCGCCTGATCGGCGAGCGCGCTGGCCGCGGCGGCCCGCGTCTCCGGACCGGCGAGCTGGGCGTCGAAGTAGAGGAGGTAGGTCCAGTCTCCCGGTTCGCCGGGCGCGAACTGGGTCAACGGGCGTTCCACGCCGTCCTCGAAGACCTTGAAGTCCTCGCGTCCCTTCTTGCCGAGCGACTCGAAGGGCGGCAGCGACGAGAGGTCGAAGCGGACTTCGACCTCGCGCACCTCGATCGTCTCGGCGAAGGGCGGCGTCTCGCCGGGAGCCTGCGCGCCGAGCGTGGCGGCGCACCAGGGCGCGACGAGGAGGAAGACGAGGAGTCGAGTCCGATGCGGCAGCGCCATGCGCCAACAATAGTCCAACCGTGCGAGTCCGTCGATGCCGAGCTCGGCGGCGGCGGCCCGTCGGCGGCTCAGTGAGCGAGCAGGACCGGGCAGTCGGCGAGCTGCAGCAGCTTCTCGGAAACGCTGCCGACCAGGAGCTCGCGCAACAGGCCGTGGCCGCGGCGGCCCGCGGCGATCAGGTCGATCGATTCGCTCGCGACGAGGGCGAGCAGCCCTTCGGCCGGATCGCCCTCCGCACACGTCCGCCGGAAGCGGGCGGCGGGAGGGAGGAGACCCCGCAGGAACTGCTCCAGCGCCGATTCGTCGAGTCCCTCGCCGCCCGATCGGAAGCTCGCACCGACGAACTCCGCGTCCGGGAACCAGGCCGCGGCGGCGAGCGCCGCGCGGCGGCAGGCGGGCGAGCCGTCGATGGCGAGCAGGACGCGCTCGGGCGGCCGATTGCGCTCCGCGCCGCGCGCCACCACGACGGGGATCTCGGCGACCCGCGACACGGCGCCGCTGGTCGAGCCGAGCAGCACGCGAGTCGCGCGGTGTCCGTGCTGACCGACCACCAACAGGCCGGCGCCGAGGTCGCGCGCCGCCTCGAGCAGGGTGTCGATCGGCAACCAGCGGCGCAGGTGGATCCGTACCTCCACGCCGCGGGCCGCGAGCGCGCCGCTCGCCGTTTCGAGGTCGCTGCGCGCCGCTCTCTCGGCATCGGCCAGGATCTCCTCGGCGGTGCGTTCCCAGGAGTGGGAGAGCAGCGGCGGCAACGCGAGGGCGTGCACCAGGTGCACCACGCTGCCCGGTCGCGCGGCGGCGACCGCGCCCGCCCAGGCGGCGGCCCGGCGGCCGCCGGGCGAGCCGTCGTAGCCCACGACGATGGGCGAAGCGACGGGTGTCTCCATGCCGAAAATCATGGTAGCAGAACGATCCAGTCTGGGTTACCATTCGCGGCACTTCTTTTCGGCACACCACGGGTCGCCCGTCGCGTCCCTGAACTTGAGATGAGGGAGGCATTCATGATGCAGAACCGCATGTGGTGCATCGCCGGCGCCGTCCTGGCGCTCGCCGCTTGGCCCGCCGCGGCGCAGGACACGCCGCCGGCCGAGGAGCCGCAGGAGCAGGTGGAGGAGGTCATCGTCGTCACCGCCTCGCGCACCGAGCAGCCGATCAACGAGGCGCCGGCCGCGATCTCGGTGCTCACCGCCAAGGACATCGAGTCGATCCCCGCCGACGACTACGGCGACCTGCTGCGCAACGTCCCGGGGCTCAACGTCTCGCAGACCAGCGCGCGCGACGTCAACATGACCTCGCGCGGCTCGA
>CAYZWR010000234.1:0-2790 GCA_964481735.1 uncultured Thermoanaerobaculia bacterium | reverse complement strand
GCGGAGCTCAAGGAGCGGATCGAGAAATCGGGTCTGCCCAAGGCGGTCGCCGAGAAGGCCGAGCAGGAGCTCAAGCGGCTGGAGTCCATGCCGCCGGTGTCGGCCGAGGCCACGGTGTCGCGCAACTACATCGAGTGGCTGGTTTCGGTGCCCTGGAAGAAGGCGAGCCGCGAGCTCAAGGACCTCAAGAAGGCCGAGCAGATCCTCAACTCGGATCACTACGGCCTGGAGAAGATCAAGGAACGCATCCTCGAGTTCCTGGCGGTCCGCCAGCTCACCACCGAGACGCAATCGTCCATCCTCTGCTTCGTGGGCCCGCCGGGCGTCGGCAAGTCGTCGCTCGCGGCCTCGATCGCCAGGGCCACCGGCCGCAAGTTCGTCCGCCTGTCGCTCGGCGGGGTGCGCGACGAGGCGGAGGTCCGCGGACACCGGCGCACCTACATCGGCGCGTTCCCGGGTCAGATCATCCAGATGATGAAGAAGGCGGGCACGGTCAATCCCGTCTTCCTGCTCGACGAAGTCGACAAGATGTCCATGGACTTCCGCGGCGATCCGTCGGCGGCGCTGCTCGAAGTCCTCGATCCGGCGCAGAACCACGCCTTCGTCGACCACTACCTGGACGTCGAGTACGACCTCTCGAAGGTGATGTTCATCGCCACCGCGAACGTGCTCCACCCGATCCCGGCGGCGCTCAAGGACCGCATGGAGGTGATCCAGCTCTCGGGCTACACGCTGACCGAGAAGCTGGCGATCGCCCGGCAGTTCCTGGCGCCGAAGCAGATCAAGGCGCACGGTCTGCAGTCCACCGCGGTGAGCCTCGACGACGAAGCGCTCCGCCAGGTGATCGAGAATCACACCCGCGAGGCGGGCGTGCGCAACCTGGAGCGCGAGATCGCCTCGATCTGTCGCAAGCTCGCGCGCCGGGTGGTGGCCGAAGGGCAGCAGGCCGACCTGGCGGTCTCCGCGACGCGGGTCGGCGACCTGCTGGGCAAGCCGAAGTTCCGGCCCTGGAAGCGAGGCCAGGAGAACGAGATCGGCGTCACCACCGGGCTCGCCTGGACCGAGGTGGGCGGTGAGCTGCTCGAGACCGAGGTCGGGCTGATGAAGGGCAGCGGGAAGCTCATCCTGACCGGGAAGCTCGGCGAAGTGATGCAGGAGTCGGCGCGCGCCGCGGTCTCGTACCTGCGCAGCCGCGCGGACCTGTTCGGCATCGACCCCGAGTTCAGCGAGAAGTACGATCTGCACATCCACGTTCCCGAAGGCGCCATCCCCAAGGACGGTCCGTCGGCCGGCATCACCATGGCGACGGCGCTGGTCTCCGCGTTGACCCGCAAGCCGGTGCGCAACGACCTCGCCATGACCGGGGAGATCACGCTGCGCGGCAAGGTGCTGCCGGTGGGCGGGATCAAGGACAAGGCCCTGGCGGCGTTTCGCGCGGGGATCCACGAGGTGATCCTGCCGCGGGAGAACGAGAAGGACCTCGACGACATCCCGGCCGAAGTCCGTCAGCTCCTGCGCGTTCACTTCGTCGAATCGATGGACGAAGTCCTGGCGCTCTCCCTGGTCGGGGAGCTTGCCTGGCAGCACCGAAATGAGGGAGAATTCGAGGCGACGCCTCCGGAGCCCCCGCCGGGGTCCGGTTCGTTGGCACACTAGCTCCCGGCGCTCGCCGGCGCCGCGCCTAGAAGCCGGCGGCGATTTCCAGCAAGACATTCGAACCTCGACGTACTCGCCGGACTCCGGTCGGCCGTCGGGGACACGTTCAAGCGGCGCCGCGGAGCGTGCGATGAGGAGCGACAAGGCGGAGTTCGTTCGAGCGGCGGGCAGCGTCGCGGATCTGCTCGCAGAGGATGCCGTGGAGGTCGCCTTCGCGGGTCGCTCCAACGTCGGAAAGTCCAGCCTGCTGAACCGTCTGCTCGGCAAGCCGTTGGCGCGCACGAGTCGGACGCCGGGCCGGACGCAGACCGTGAACTACTTCCGGCTGGCGGAAGGGCTCTACTTCGTCGATCTGCCGGGTTACGGCTGGGCGAGGGTGGGGCGTGACGAGAGGCAACGGTGGGCCGAGGTGATCAGCGCCTACCTCGAGCGGCCGGGGAACCGGTTGCTGATCCAGCTGGTGGACGCCCGGGTGGGCGCGACCGACCTGGACGTCGAGGCGGCGGCCTACTTCGCCGCGCAGCGCCTGGACCGGCTGGTCGTGGCGACCAAGATCGACGGCGTCAAGCGCGGCGCACGGGCACGCCAGCTGCAGTCGATCGCCGAAGCGTTGAAACTCGAGAACCGGGTGGCGCTGCTGGCCGTCTCGGCGGAATCAGGGGAGGGCGTCCGTGAACTCTGGAAATCCATCGAACAGTGGGAACCCATCGCAGAACTTCCCGCGGCCCAAGTCGCGGCGCGGAAGACGAGGAAGGAAGAGCAATCCCATGCCTAAGATCACCGATCCCGAGTTGCCGCTCGACGTCATGTCCGAGCCGCCGCCTCCCAACGGCAACGGCTCGGGCAAGCAGACGCTCGACATCCGCGCGCTCAAGGAGATGAACATCGCCGAGCTCACCCAGGTCGCCAAGGACCTCGGCGTCGAGGGCGCTGCCGGCCTGCGCAAGCAGGAGCTGATCTTCAAGATCCTGGAGGCGCAGACCAAGTCCTCGGGGCTGATCTTCGCCGAGGGGGTGCTCGAGTGCCTGCCCGACGGCTTCGGCTTCCTGCGCGCCCCGGAGTACAACTACCTCCCGGGTCCCGACGACATCTACGTCTCGCCGTCGCAGATCCGGCGCTTCGACCTGCGCACCG
>CAYZWR010000233.1:0-2814 GCA_964481735.1 uncultured Thermoanaerobaculia bacterium | reverse complement strand
GGGACGGATAGCTGACGACCGCGCTGCAGCGGGCCCTAGTCCCCCGCCGGACGGGCCGGGCCGGGCACGGGCCGGGCGCCGGCCGCGGGGCGGGGTACGGCGGCATAGGGGCTGAGCAGCCACCAGGAGGGGAACGCCCTCGCCAGGACGCTTGGCCCGAGCAGCTGCACCTCCTTGGAGCGCAACACGCTTTCGAGCGAGACGTCGCCGAGCCAAGCCTTCGCCATCGCGCCGAGGTCGGCGTCGACGTCGAGGTCGACCTCGAAGCCCGGATCCGCGACGCAGAGATCGACCTCCGGCCGCTCGAGGATCAGCCAGAACGTGCGGGGGCCGCGATAGGCCGGCGCCAGGCCGCGGAAGCGGAAGCGCAGGACCACCCGCCGCGGCGGCAGGCGATCGAGCGCCACGCGGCGCCGCAGGTTCCACATCAGGAGCCCGGGATCGAGGTTCTTGCGCTCGACGCGCGTCGCCCAGCGCTGGCCCCAGGCGGCGAGCCCTTCGATGACCGGGCGGAACTCCTCGCCGGCCCGAGTCAGCCGGTAGCGATGGCCGCGAGCGTTCGCGAGCGCCTCCATCGTGATGACGCCCGCCGCCTCGAGCTCCCGCAGTCGGCGCGCCAGGAGCGGCCTGGAGATCAGCGGCAGGCCGCGGTGGATCTCGTTGAACTGCTGCGCGCCGGCGAGGAGCTCGCGCAGGATGATCGGCGTCCAGCGGCCCGCGAAGACCTCGCTCGCGACGGCTACCGGGCAGAACTGTCCGAATCCGGAGGCCATGCGGGCAAGGTAGCGGAAGATCCTCCCCTAGAGCAAGTTTATTTTCTACACTGGACGAGATGTCAGCTGGCGCGCAGGATCGCGGCGTCTCCGGAATCGATCCGGAGGCCGCGGCCGCGCGCCACCCGGAGGTCACCATGACAGCGCATCGAACCGTCTCCACTCTTCTCCTCGCGACCGCCCTCTTTCTGTTCGCGACCGCCGGCTTGGCCGACGCAGTCGGCGACTGGAACGACGTCGCTCTCGCCCAGGTGGTGGCGGCCAGGCAGCTCCCCCCGGAGGGAGCCCGGACGATGGCGATGCTGCACGTCGCGATCTTCGACGCGCTCAACGCGCTCGACCGGCGCTACGCGCCCTACGCCTTCGACGGCAGCGCCCCCGCGGGAGCCTCGGCGGAGGCCGCGGCGGCCGCCGCCGCGCGCACGGTGCTCGTCCGGCTCCTGCCGGAACGGCGGGAGGCGATCGAAGCCGCCTACGCGGCCGCCACCGCGCGCGTCTCCGACGACGACTCGAAGTCGGCCGGGATCGCCCTCGGAGCGGCGGCCGGCCAGGCCTGCCTCGCGCGCCGGGAGGGCGACGGCTCGGAGTCCGGGGAGAGTTACCGGCCGCGGACGCTGCCGGGCGTCTACGTCCCGACCACGCTGCCGGTGAACTCGCGGTGGGGGGGCGTGAAACCCTGGTTCCTCGCCGACGGTGCCCGGCTCCGGCCGGGTCCGCCGCCGGCGCTCGGCAGCGCAGCCTGGGCGCGCGACTACGAGGAGGTGAAGACCCTCGGTGGGCGGGGGAGCGCGGCGCGAACGCCGGCGCAGACGGAAACGGCGCGATTCTGGACCATCACCGGACCAGTGGCCTGGAACCCGGTCGTGCGGGCGCTCGTCGCTACGCGGCCGGCATCCCTGGTCGACAACGCGCGACTCTTCGCCCTGGTGAGCATGGCCGCGGCGGACGCCTTCATCGCGGTCTTCGAGGCCAAGTATCACTACGGCTTCTGGCGTCCGATCACGGCGATCCGCAACGGCGACCTGGACGACAACGACGCGACCGAAGTGGACCCGAGCTGGGTGCCGCTGCTCGAAACGCCGCTGCATCCGGAGTACCCCTGCGCGCACTGCATCACCGCCGGAGCGGTGGCCGAGGTGCTGGAGGCGGAGTTCGGCAAGGGCGAGGTGGCGCCGATCGCGATGACGAGCGTGGCCGCCCCGGGCGTGACGCATCGCTGGACGCGCCTCGCCGACTACGTCACCGAGGTCAACCAGGCGCGCATCTGGGGCGGCATCCACTTCCGCACCTCCACCGAAGTCGGCGAAGCGATGGGCCGCGCCATCGGCGCCCTCGTCGCCCGCGAGCTGCCGCCGACGACCCGCGCCTCCGGCGCCGCGCAGCCCTAGCGGCCGGGGAGGGCGCCAGCCCGAAAAGAGGGACAGGCACGCTTTTCCCCTCGCGCCGATCAAGCCGGCGAGGCCAGTGGAAATGCGTGCCTGTCCCTCTTTTCGTGGTCGTCACCGTCTGCCCTTGACGCCGCGGGCTGAAGCTCTGCCGCTCGAGCAGCTAGGCTGTACCGATGCGAACGCCCCGCCGTGAGCCCCCCGCATGAAGGAAGCCCTCTGGATCGACCGGCCCGAGCAGCTCGCCGCGGGGGTCGAGCGCTGGCGCGCCGCGGGCCTCGTCGGCGGCATCGCGCTCGACACCGAGTTCGTCTTCGAGCGCACCTTCCGGCCCCGCCTCGGTCTGATCCAGGTCGCAGCCGGCGGCGAGATCGCGTTGGTCGACGCCGTCCGGATCGGCGACCTCTCGCCGCTCGCGGCGCTGCTCTCGGCGGCAGACGTGCGGAAGATCGTGCACTCGGGCTCGGGCGATGTGCCGATCCTCAAGCGCGCGACCGGTGCCTCGCCGCGGCCGCTCTTCGACACCCAGATCGCCGCGGCCTTCGCCGGCTTCGGTCCGTCGATCGCCTACGCCGCGCTGGTCCGCGAGCTCTTCGCCTTCGAGCTGCCGAAGCACCAGACCCGGACCGACTGGCTGCGCCGGCCGCTGTCGCCCG
>CAYZWR010000232.1:0-2827 GCA_964481735.1 uncultured Thermoanaerobaculia bacterium | reverse complement strand
GATCGGCACCAACGCGGCGGGCACGGCGGCGCTGGGCAACGACGCGATAGGGCTCGCGATCGCCGGCGACGACACCACGGTCGGCGGCGCCGCGGCGGGGGAGGGCAACCTCATCTCGGGCAACGGGAACCTCGGGCTGACGCTCGCCACGGCGGCGACGGGCAACACCGTGCAGGGCAACCGGATCGGCACCGACCTCGCGGGCAACGCGGCGCTCGCCAACGGCGGCGGGGGGATCGGGCTCTCCGGCTCCGCGAATACCCTGGGCGGCGAGGCGGCGGGCGCCGGCAACCTGATCTCGGGCAATGATTTCAACGGCATCGGCATCACCGGAGCGAGCGCCGACGACAACCAGATTCTCGGCAACCGGATCGGCACCAACGCCGCGGGCACGGCGGCGCTCGGCAACGCGGGCTACGGCATCCGCGCCGTCGCCGGCAGCGGCAACCTGGTGCGCGGCAACCTCATCTCGGGCAACGGCCGCGCTTTCTCGCTCGAGTTCGACGCGGCGGCCTACATCGTCCAGGGCAACGTCGTCGGCCTCAACGCCGCGATGAACGCCAAGCTCGAGAACGACAGCAGTGGCCTCGACATCTCGAGCCCCGATCACCAGATCGGCGGCACGCAGCCGGGCGAGGGCAACGTCATCGCCGGGAACGCCTCCTACGGCGTCTGGATCACCGGCGCCGGGGCGACCGGCAACGTCCTCACCGGCAACTTCATCGGCACCAACCTTGCGGGGACGCCGGGGCTCGGCAACGCCTATTGCGGGATCACGATCAGCGAGGCCTCGGGCAACACGATCGGCGGCACCGCGGCGGGCGCCGGAAACGTCATAGCGCACAACGGCTATCTCGGGATCTACGTCTGGAGCGGCGAGGGCAACGCGATCCTCGGCAACTCGATCCACGACAACGTGCTGCTGGGCATCGAGCTCGAGCCGCAGGGGCCGGTGGCCAACGACCCGGGTGACTGGGACGCCGGCGCCAACCTCGGGCAGAACTTCCCGGTGGTGACCAGCGCGCTGGCGAGCGGCGGGGAGCTCGAGATCGAGGGCTTCCTCGATGCTCACCCGGCGACCGAGTACCGGGTCGAGCTCTTCTCGAGCCCGGACTTCGATCCGACCGGGGTGGGCGAAGGGGAGAACTACCTCGGCGCGGTGCTGGTGACCACCGACGCCACGGGCCACGCGACCTTCGCGACCACCCTGCCGGCGGCGGGGAGCGATGCCTTCGTCACCGCCACCGCGACCGGTCCGAGCTTCGACACCTCGGAGTTCTCGCCGGCGATCGCGGTCGGCGCGCCGCAGCCGGGCGAGCTGCAGATCTGGCGCGACCTGCTGCTCTCCTACGAGGGGACGCCGGGAATCGCCGTGACGATCGTGCGCTCGCACGGCGTCGCCGGCACGGTCGCGGTCGACGTCGCCACGGTCGACGGCACCGCCGAGGCGCCCAACGACTACGGCGCGGTCCAGGCGACGCTCACCTTCCAGCCCGGCGAGACGATGAAGTCGGTCTTCGTGCCGGTGGTCACCGACGCCCTCCAGGAAGGCGACGAGACCTGGCGCCTCGAGCTCGCGAATCCGCAAGGGGGCGCGGTGCTGGGCGCCAACCACGACGTCCTCGCCTGGCTGTTCGACGCGACCCTCGCGTGGCCGATGTATTCGATCGGCGACGCCGAGATCGTCGAGGGGGACGACGGCACACGCCAGCTCGTCTTCACCGTGACCCTCTCGCCGTCCGATCACGATCTGCCGATCGATTTCTGGACTTCGGACGGCACCGCGGTCGCCGGCGAGGACTACGTGGAGACCACCGGCCAGCTGCTCTTCCATCCCGGCGACGGCGCCAAGACGATCAGTGTGCCGGTGCTCGGCGACACGGCACTCGAGGTGGACGAGAGCCTCTACGTGCACCTCTACGCGCTGGGCAACGGGGTGGTCTGGGACGGTCTCGGCGACGGCCGCATCCTCGACGACGACGGCGGCGGCACCAACTACATCTTCGCCGACGACTTCGAGGCGGGCGCTCCGACCGGCTGGAGTAGCATCGTGGGGGGGCCGTGAGCGAGCTCGCCGCGGTGTGTCCGGACGGGATTTCCGAGGGGGGCGGCGCGACGATGGCCGAGCGCGTGATCCAGGTGGCCGTGATCGAGGACGATCGGGGGACGCGCGAGGGGATGCGCCTGCTGCTCTCCGCGACTCCCGGTTTCGCCTGCCTCGCCGCTTGGGGCTCGGTCGAGGAGGCGCGCGCCAGCGGCCGGAGCGTCGCGCCCGACGTGCTGCTGCTCGATGTCCGGCTCCCCGGCCTCTCCGGGCCCGAGGCGCTGCCGCAGCTGCGTGCGCGCTGGCCGGGAGCCCTCGTCCTCATGCTCACCTCGCTCGAGGACGAGGGCACGGTGATCGAAGCGCTCTCCAACGGTGCCGTCGGCTACATCCTGAAGCGCACCCCGCCGGCGCGCATCCTCGAGGCGATCGGCGAGGCGATGGAGGGTGGCTCTCCGATGTCGCCGGAGATCGCCCGCCGGGTGGTCGCCCTCTTCCAGCGCCCGGGCGGACCGCGGCGTCCGGGCCCGGGGTCCGCGGGCGGGGACGAGTTGACGCCGCAGGAGCGCCGCTTGCTCGCCCTGCTCGCCGAGGGGCACGGCTATCAGAGCGCCGGCGAGGCGCTGGGGATCAGCGTCAACACGGTGCGCAAGCACATCCGCAACCTCTACGAGAAGCTCGAGGTCCACACCCGCTCCGAGGCGGTGGGCAAGGCGCTGCGGGGAGGACTGATCTGAAACCCGCCGCACCTTCCGACGTTTGAAGTAAGTTGGAGGCGCCCGC
>CAYZWR010000231.1:0-2834 GCA_964481735.1 uncultured Thermoanaerobaculia bacterium | reverse complement strand
GACGGCCGCGGGCGGGGGAGCGATGTCTACACGCGGGTTTGGGACCGCGCTCGACCCAGGAGCGAGCGACCGAGCCCTAGACCGGATTCGGCACGTCGATGAAGTCGTGCGCCAGCCCGAATCGTGCGGCCAGGTGCTCGCCGAGGGCGCGGATGCCGAGCCGCTCGGTGGCGTAGTGGCCGCAGGCGAAGAAGTGGATGTGGTTCTCGCGCGCGACGTTCATCACCCACTCGCTCGCCTCGCCGGTGACATAGGCGTCGAGCCCGGCGGCGATCGCCTGGTAGAGCTCGCCCTGGGCGCCTCCCGAGATGATCCCTACGGTCGAGATCGGGTCGGGGCCGGAGAGGAAGGCGAGGGGCTCGCGCTCGAAGGTGAGGCGCAGGCGATCCACCAGCTCGCTGCTCGCGAGGGGCTCCGGATACCGGCCGCGGAAGCCGATCGGGATCCCTTGGTAGAGCCCGAAGGGCTCGAGCGAGTAGAGGCCGAGCCGCTTGGCGGCGAGGACATTGTTGCCCAACTCGGCGTGGCGATCGAGCGGCAGGTGGTAGGCGAAGAGGGCCATCCCGGCGTCGATCAGGATCGCGACCCGGCGATACTGGGCGCCGGTGAGCTGGCGGGGCAGGCCCTCCCAGAAGAGGCCGTGGTGGACCAACACGGCGTCCGCGCCGGCGTCGCGGGCGCGCTCGAAGAGCTCGGCGCAGGCCGAGACGCCGGTGGCGATGCGGCGAATCGGCCGCCGCCCGTCGACCTGCAGGCCATTCGGTCCGAAGTCCTTGTCGCGGCTGGCGTCGAGCAGTTGGTCGAGGTGCTCGGCCAGGTCCTGCGGGGTGAGCTCACCGTGCGCCATCGCAAGCTCCTTGCGGATGGAGAAAGGGCCGGACCCACGAGGGATCCGGCCCGGATGTTACCGTGGTCGGAGAGCTCGGCTCAGCGGCCGCGGCCGCCGCGTCCGAAGCGGCTCGCGCCGCCCCGACCACCGCGGTCGCCCCGCCCGCCGCGGTCGCCACCGCGCTCGGGGCGGTCACCGCGCTCGGTGCGCGGCGGACGCTCGTCGTCGGACATCCCCATGCCGGCGTACTGCGCCGGATCGTAGTCCGGGGCCTCCATGATGACCGCCTTGCGGGAGAGCCGCACGCGCCCGGTGTCGTCGATGTCGATCACCTTGACCTCGAGCTCGTCGCCCTCCTTGACGATGTCGGAGGTCTCGCGCACCCGGTAGGGGGCGAGCTCGCTGATGTGCACCAGACCGTCCTGGCCGGGCAGGATCTCGACGAAGCAGCCGTAGGCCTCGACGCGGCGCACGGTGCCCTTGTAGACCTTGCCGATCTCGGCCACTTCGGTGAGGCGTTCGATCATCGCGATGGCGCGCTTCGCCGCCTCGCCGTCGGGCGAGGCGATGATCACGCGGCCGTCGTTCTCCACCTCCACTTCGCAACCGGTCTCCTCGACGATCGAGCGGATGGTCTTGCCACCGGGTCCGATGACGTCGCGGATCTTCTCCTTGGGGATCTGCAGGGTGTAGAGACGCGGCGCATAGGCCGAGAGATCGGTGCGCGGCGCGCCGAGCGTACGCTCCATCAGCTCGAGGATGTGCATCCGGCCGACCTTGGCCTGGGCGAGGGCGACCTCCATGATCTCGCGGGTCACACCGGCGAGCTTGAGGTCCATCTGCAGCGCCGTGATGCCCTGGCGCGTGCCGGCGACCTTGAAGTCCATGTCGCCGTAGTGGTCCTCCTGACCTGCGATGTCGGTGAGCACCGCGAAGCGGCCGTTCTTCATCACCAGTCCCATCGCCACGCCGGCGACCGGGGCGAGCATCGGCACGCCGGCGTCGAACAGCGCCAGCGAGCCGCCGCAGACCGTGGCCATCGACGACGAGCCGTTCGACTCGAGGATGTCGGAGACCACCCGGATGGTGTAGGGGAAGTCCTCCTCGTGAGGGAGCACCGGCAGGAGGGCGCGGCGCGCGAGCACGCCGTGCCCGATCTCGCGCCGGCCGGCCGAGCGCATGAACTTGACCTCGCCCACCGAGAAGGGCGGGAAGTTGTAGTGCAGCAGGAACTTCTGCTTGGTTTCGCCCTCGTACTCCTCGATGATCTGGGCGTCGCGCTGGGTGCCCAAGGTGACCGAGCAGAGCGCCTGGGTCTCGCCGCGGGTGAAGAGCGCCGAGCCGTGGGTCCGCGGCAACAGCCCGACCTCGAGGTCGATGGGCCGGATCTCGTCGAGCCGGCGGGAGTCGAAGCGGTTGCGATCGTCGAGCACGGAGTCGTAGAGGATCTCCTCTTCGAGCGTCTCGATGACCTTCTTGACCAGGCTGCGCTTCTCGGCCTCATCCTCGGGGATCGCAGCGACGTAGCTCTTCACCACGTCGGAGACCGCCTGCTTGCGCTCGAACTTGCCCTTGGTGTGCAGCGCCGCCTTGAGCTGGGCGTGCAGCGCGCCCCGCACCTCGTGGTAGAGCTCCTGCGAGTAGGGCTCCGGAGCGTTCCACGCCGGCTTGGAGAGCCCGCGCTCGCGGAACATCGCGATCTGCGCCTGGATGATCTTCTGGATCTCGGCGTGACCCGCCCAGATGCAATCGAGCAGGGTCTGCTCGGAGAGCTGGTTGGCGCCCGCCTCGACCATGACCACGGCCTCTTCCGTGCCGACGACCACCAGGTCGAGATCGGCGACGTCACGTTGGCTGTTGGTCGGGTTGAAGACCACCTGGCCGTCGATCAGACCGACGCGCACCGCGCCGACCGGATGGTAGAAGGGGACCTCGGAGAGCACCAAGGCGGTCGAGGCGCCGTTGATCGCCAGGATGTCGGGATCGTGCTCGCCGTCGGCCGAGA
>CAYZWR010000230.1:0-2859 GCA_964481735.1 uncultured Thermoanaerobaculia bacterium | reverse complement strand
TATCGGCCGCGGCCGCCTGCGGCGGGGGCGGTACCGCCCGAGCCCCTGGTGACCGGGCTGGGCGCGAACGATCAGGCGGCGGTCTATTGGGGCCGGACTCGGCCGCCGATCCTGGGCATCGTCTCGCGGCCCCTCTCCGCCGAGGAGGAGCGGCGGCTCGGACGTGCCGGCGGGGCGTTGATCGAGAGCGTGGCGAACGGCTCGCCGGCCGCCGCCGCCGGGATCGTTCCGGGCGACGTGCTGGTCGCGATCGAGGGAGAACCGATCGCCGACTTCCGCGCCCTGCCCGCGCGCATCACGGCGCTGGCGGGCCGGCGCGTGCGGCTCGACCTGATCCGCGGTGGCGACACCCTCACGCTCCAGGTCGACCTCAACCCGGCGTCGCAGTGAGCGGGACCGGCTAGCGGGCCGCGGCCCAGTATCCGATCATCTTGTAGGCGAGTTTGGCGGCGACGAAGTCGGAGGTCGGCTGGCCGCCGAGCGGGGCGAGCTCGACCACGTCCATCGCGACCACGCTCTTCCTCTCGAACAGGCGGCGCAGGAGACGCAGCGTGGGGTACCAGGCGCCGCCGCCCGGCTCGGGCGTGCCGGTCGCCGGCACCAGCGCCGGGTCGAAGTAGTCGATGTCGAAGGTCAGGTAGATCTGATCGGGCAGCAGGTCGAGGAGGGCGTCGAGGCGGGACTCGAGCCCGTCGAGCTCGTGCCCCCAGACGATCGGGATCCTGGCCTCGCGCGCGAACGCCGCCTCGGGCGCCGAGAGCGAGCGGATGCCGATCGGCAGCGACGGGATCCCTTCGTCGTGCACGCGGCGCATGACGCTCGCGTGGCTGTAAGGCGTCCCCTCGAACTCGGCGCGCAGGTCGGCGTGGGCGTCGAACTGCACGATGCCGATCGGGCCGAACACGCGCTTGGCGGCGCGCACCGGTGCGATGGTCAGGCTGTGCTCGCCGCCCAGGACGAGCAGGAGCTTGCCCGCCGCCATGTGGCGGCGGCACTCGGTCTCGAGCTCGGCCATCGCCTCGCGCATGTCGAAGGCTTCGGGCGCGAAGGGGGGCTCGGTCGCGATGCCGATCTCGCAGGGCTCCGAGGCGAGCTCCTCGTCGTAGAGCTCCATCGACTGCGAGGCGCGGAGGATCGCCGCCGGGCCGGCGGAGGTCCCCTTGCCGTACGAGGTGGTGCGCTCGAAGGGCACCGGCAGGACGACGACCGGACTCTTCTCGGGATCGGACAGCTCGGGCGGCAGGAGCCCGAAATTGGTGGCGAGGCTCGGCATGTCCGGCTTTCTAGCAGCCGCCGTGAGCGCCCGTCAATCGCGCCGCGCGGGCGTCGCTACGGCTTCGCGCCGAGCTCGCCGACGATCTTGCGCAGCGCGCTCTGGAACTCCGCCGGGCGCTCGACCTGTGGGTAGTGCCCGACCCCGTCGAGGATCACCGCGCTGAAGCCCGGGGCGTGCTTGCGGTTGATCTCGACCGCGGTGGGGAAGAGCGAGCCGTTGATCGCCCGCACCGGGACGCCGACCGCCGCGAGCGCCTTGGCCTGGTCGTAGGTGCGCAGCGTCGGGAAGAGGGCGAGAAACGCCGTGGGGTCGTTGTCGCAGGTCTCGGCGCGGATGCGGTCCTTGACCTGCTGCGCCGCGGTGGGGGCCACGATCTGCAGCATCGCGGCGTCGCAGGCCTTGGCGAAGTCGGCCTGGTAGGCGGCGAGCATCTGGTTGAAACCCTCCTCCGGCCAGACCATCTCGACGTTCTGCAGGGTATCGACGGCGACCACGCCAAGCACCTGTCCCGGCCCGAGGATCCTGGCGGCCTCGAGGGCGGTGGGGCCGCCGAGCGAGTTGCCGATCAGGATCACCTTGCCGAGCTTCAGGAACCTCATCAGCTCGGCGACGTCCGCGCCCATCGCCTCGAGCGACCAGCTCGACCGTTTCGCCGAGCTCTTGCCGTGCCCGGCGAGATCCATCGCCACCACCCGGTGCGTCGGCGCGAAGGCGTCGAGGGTCTCCGTCCAGATCCCCATCTGGCAGTTGCCGCAGTGGATGAACACCAGCGCCGGCGCCCCGCCCCCGCGATCGACGTAGGCCATGTCGACGCCGGAGGAGAGGTTGAAATGCTTGACGTCGTCGGCGCGGAGCGTCGTGGGGTGGACGCAAAGGACGAAGATGACTGCCGGCAGAGCGGCGCGACGGAGCCATCGCGAGACGCGAAGCTGGACCATGGGGGACCTCCTGGCGGAGATCCTACCGCCCCCGCCTGCGGGTCAGAACTTGAACGCCACGCCGAGCGTCAGATCGACTTCGTGCTCGAAGTGGTCGGTGACGTCCGACTGGTAGGCCGCCAGGCGCCCATCGAAGCGGATGGAGAACCAGGGCCTCGCCTGGTAGTCGATTCCGCCGCCGGCGAACGCCCCGGTGACCTCGCTCTCCACCTCGCGATCCGGGCAGGGGGCCACCACGCATTCGACCGGGTAGCGCGCCTGGTCCTCGCGATGGTGCAGCCCGCCGACGACGTAGGGCAGGCCGCGCGCCTCCTCGCGGCCGAAGGCGTAGCGCAGGCCGAGCTGGTAGGTCCGGTCCTCGGCGGCTCCTTCGTCGTGGAAGAGCGCTCGGGCGTCCACCGTCCAGGCCGGCGAGACGCGCAGGCCCAGACCGACCCCCAGCCCGTTGTCGTAGTCGAAACCCTCCGACTCGGAGTAGGAGCCCCCCGGCTCGAAGAAGGCCGAGACCTCGAAGCGCGTCGACTGGCTCAGGGCGGGGAGTGGGAGGAGGAGAATCAGCGGACCGAAGGCCAAGAGAGAACCGTGACGCATGCTCGCTCTCCTTTCCTTCTCCTCCTCGCCTGCAAGTTCCGGACCCCCCGGTGC
>CAYZWR010000229.1:0-2866 GCA_964481735.1 uncultured Thermoanaerobaculia bacterium | reverse complement strand
CCTCCAGGTTCTCGCCGCCGCATCTTACACTCTTCGTGGGCGCCGCCCGCCATCGCGAGCGCGGCGAAACCCGCCCCCGCTCCGGGCGTAGACTTGCCAGGGGCCCCGCCCCGTCATCGTGAACCGCGGCGCGCGCACACTCACCAAGACCATCCTGCTGGCGACGGCGCTCCTCTTCGTCGTCCTCGAGGTCGTGGCCCGGCTCGTCGATTCCGAGATCCTCCGCTACCTCGCCTCGCTGGCGCTCGCCTGCTGCGTGCTGGTCGCCCTCATCTGGGCGTTCCGGGTGGCCTGGCGGCGCTTTCTCTGGCGCGTCGGACGGCGCCTCGCCTTCTCCTACTTCCTGGTCGGCGTCCTGCCGATCGCCCTCCTGGCGCTGATCTTCCTGCTCACCGCCTACCTGCTCGGCGGTTTCCTGCTCGGCCATCTCTACCGCGACGCGCTCGACGATCTGGGCGACGAGCTGATCACCGCCGCCGACACCCGGCTCGCCGACCTCGACGCGCGGCGCGGCGAGCTGCCGGAGACGACGGGCGCGCTCCGCTTCGCCGAGTACCGGGACGGCCGGCGCGTCCAGGGCTCCGCGGAGGCTCCGGCGGGCTGGCCGGCCTGGCTCGAGGCGCTGCAGGAGGGTCCCGCGGCGCACGGACGGGGGCTCGAACGCCGTCCCTTCGTCGCTCTCGCGGACGGCCGGGTCACCGCCGCCGCCGCGGCGCGCGCCGGGCGCCGGGGGGTGGTGGTCTGGTTCGACGGCGACCTCGACCGGGCGCTGCGCGAGCGGACGCGGGTCTGGCTGCAGCTGCTGCGCTCCGACGACCCGCGGCGCAAGACCAGCACCCGGCTGCAGGTGTTCAACCAGGAGATCCGCCTGCGCGGGCTCTGGTTCGATCGCAGCAGCGAACAGAGCGCCGAGTACTACCGGCTGAGCCCGCCGAAGGGCGCCGAGCCCGCCTTCTGGGAGCGCCCGACCATCGTCTGGATGGAGTCCACCGGCGAGCTGCCGCGCCTGGCCGACGGCGCGAGCGCCGCCGAGAGCGTCGGCGCCTCGATGGCGGCGAGCCCCACCGGGCTCTTCCAGGCGCTCCTCTCGACCTCAGCCGAGGTCGACTCCTCCTCCTGGGTCGCCCTGCTGGGCGTCAGCGTGCTGTTCGCCGAGATCTACCTCGTCGCCGCCGCGATCGCCCTGTTCATGATCTTCGGCCTGTCGAGCGCCGTGAACCGGCTCTCCCGGGCGACCGAGGCGATCGGCCGGGGCGACTTCTCCACCCGCATTCCGGTGCGCCGCAGGGACCAGCTGGGCGACCTGCAACGCTCCTTCAACGACATGTCCGAGCACCTCGAGGAGCTCGTCCAGACCGCCGCGCAGAAGGAAGTGCTCGACAAGGAGCTCGCCATGGCGCGGGAGGTGCAGCAGAACCTGCTCCCGGCGGCGATCGACGCCCGGCCCGGGGTCGACTTCTCGACCTACTTCGAGCCGAGCGCGGCGATCGGCGGCGACTACTTCGACCTGCTCGACGCCGGCGGCGGCAAGGTCGCCGTGGTGATCGCCGACGTGGCCGGTCACGGCCTGCCGGCCGGGCTGCGCATGGCGCTGGTCAAGTCGGCGCTCACCCTGCTGGTCGAGGACCTGGTGCCGCCGCCGCAGGCCTTCGCCCGCCTCCACCGCCTGCTCAAGAACCGCACCGGCGACCGCGGCTTCGTGACCGCGAGCCTCTCGCTCTTCGACCCGGCGACCGGCCTGCTCGCGCTGACCAACGCCGCCCACCCGCCGGCCTACCTGGTGCGCGGCGACGGCAGCGTGGAGGAGGTGCAGGCGCCCGGAGTGCCTCTCGGCGCGATGGCCGGCGCGCCGGGCGAGGCGCGCCGCGAGCTCTCCCCCGGGGATGCCGTGGTCTGGCTCTCGGACGGCCTGATCGAGAGCCGCAGCGAAGCGGGCGAGCTCTTCGGTTACGAGGCGATCCGGCGCGCCCTGTCCGGCCCGCCGCGGAGCGCCGAATCGGTGCGCGACCAGCTGCTCGCCGCGGTGCGCGCCCACGCCGGCGAACGCCCGCCGGAGGACGATCGCACCCTGGTGGTGATGCTCTACCGCGAGGCGGTCGCCGGCTCGAGGCCGAGGTAGCCCATCACCCGCCGCACGTAGCCCTGCGTCTCGCGATAGGGCGGCACGCCGCCGTAGCGGTCGACCGAGCCCTCGCCGGCGTTGTAGCCGGCGAGCACCTTGGGCAGGTCGTCGGCGAAGCGGTCGGCGAGGAAGCGCAGGTAGCGGACGCCGGCCTCGACGTTGCGCTCCGGCTCGAAGAGCTCCGACGGCCGGACGCCGTAGCGCTTCGCGGTCGCCGGCATGAGCTGCATCAGCCCGCGAGCGCCCTTGCGCGAGCGGGCCTCGGGGTCGAAGGCCGACTCGGCGCGCACCACCGCCGCGACCAGGTCGGGATTCAGCTCGTGCCGCTTGGCGGCGGCGAAGATGAGCTCGCCGTAGCGCGTCGCCGGCGGTTTGTGGTCGGCGCTGAAGCGCAGCCGGAAATCCGCCGCGCCGTCCTCCATCTGCTCGACCGCCGCCTCCGGCTCGGGCACGATCTCGTCGTCCAGCACCCGCTCGACGCGCAGCATCGGGAGCGTCATCTGACCGCCCTTGGCGAAGGTCAGCACGGCGTCGCCGTCGCGCGCCACGAACCCGGCCACCTTGAGGACCGAGCCGTCGGTGAGGATGACCAGCTCGGCCGCCAGCGACGCCGGCAGGAGGCCGGCCAAGGCGAGGGCGAGGAGGAGTCGGCGGCGGGCGCGCATCGGGGGCCTATTCTCCTACGCGCGCGGGTGGAAACGGTCATAGAGACCGCGCAGCCGCTCCTGGTGGATGTGGGTGTAG
>CAYZWR010000228.1:0-2891 GCA_964481735.1 uncultured Thermoanaerobaculia bacterium | reverse complement strand
CGAAGCGCCGCGGCCTCGGCCTCGCCTGCTACTTCCACGGCACCGGCTTCACCGGCAATGGCGAGATCCGCCTCGGCTCGGTCGCCGCGGTCGAGCTCGCGGGCGGCGGTCGGGTCCGCGTGCTCGCCTCCTCGACCGAGATCGGCCAGGGCACCCGGACCGTCTTCGCGCAGATCGTCGCCGAGGTGCTCGGGCTGCCCTACGAGGCGGTCGAGACGATCGACCCGGACACGGCCCGGGTGCCCGACTCCGGCCCGACCGTCGCCTCGCGCACGGTGGCGGTGGTCGGACGCATCGTGGCCGACGCGGCCCGCGAGCTCGACCGGGCACTGGCCGCGCGCCTCGGCCGCCCGGCCGGCCAGCCGTGGAGCGAACGCGAGCTGGCGCGTGCCGCCCGACTCCACCTCGCGGCCGGGGGCCCGCGCCGTTTCGCGGCACGCTTCTCCAACCCGGCCAACCAGCGCTTCGACGACCGGCTCTATCGCGGCGACGCTTACGCGGCCTATGCCTGGGCGGCCACGGTGGTGGAGGTCGAGGTCGACCTGGTCACTTTCGAGGTGAAAGTCCTGCGGGTGGTGAGCGCGCAAGACGTCGGACGCGCGATCCACCCGCGGCTCGCCGAAGGACAGCTCGAGGGAGGCCTCGCGCAGGCGATCGGCTGGGGCCTCTTCGAGGAGGTCGTGATGCGCGACGGCCGGATGGCCAACGCCCAGCTCACCAACTACATCATCCCCACAGCGATCGAGACGCCGCCGATCGACCTGGTGCTGCTCGAGCGGCCGTTCGCGCATGGACCCTACGGCGCCAAGGGGATCGGCGAGTTGCCGATGGACGGCGGCGCGCCGGCGGCGGTCAATGCGGTCGCCGCCGCGCTCGGCATCGACCTCGACCGGATCCCGGCGACTCCCGAGCGGATCGCCACTGCCTGGGGCGCCGCCCACGCCAGGAGCCGCCGGTGAAGCTCCGTTGCACGGTCAACGGCCGCCGGCGCGCGACCGAGGTGCCGCCGATGAAGCGACTGCTCGATGTCCTGCGCGAGGACCTCGGGCTCACCGGCACCAAGGAGGGGTGCGGCGAAGGGGAGTGCGGCGCCTGCGCGGTGCTGCTCGACGGCGAGCTGGTCAACTCCTGCCTGGTCCCCGCCTGCCAGGCCGATGGCCGCGCGGTGCGCACCGTCGAGGGGCTGGCCGGCGCGGACGGCGCGCTGCATCCGGTGCAACAGGCGTTCTGGGAGCACGGGGGCGCGCAGTGCGGCATCTGCACGCCGGGGATGCTGCTCGCCGCGGTCGCGCTGCTCGAGCGACGGCGGCGGCCGAGCGAAGCCGAGATCCGCCAGGCGCTCGCCGGCAACCTCTGCCGCTGCACCGGCTACGTCAAGATCGTCGACGCCGTCGCCGCCGCCGCGCGGCCGCCGCGGCGCCGCCTCGGGAAGAAGGCGCGCCGGTGAGAGGCGACCTCGTCCCGCTCGAGGTGCTCCGCCCGCGCCGGCTGGCCGAGGCGCTCGCCGCCCTGGCCGAGGCGCCGCGACCGCAGCCGATCGCCGGCGGCACCGATCTCTACGTCGCGCTCAACGCCGGCCAGTCGCCGGCGTTGCGCTACCTCGACCTGTCGCGCCTCGACGAGCTCTGCGGTATCGCGAGCCGCCCGGAGGGGCTCTGGCTGGGCGCGCGGACGACCTACACCGAGCTGCGCCGCTCGCGGCGCGTCGGGCGCCTGGCGCCGGTGCTCGCCGAGATGGCGGCGAGCGTCGGCGCGCTCGCCATCCAGAATCGCGGCACGCTCGGCGGCAGCCTCGGCAACGCCTCGCCGGCGAGCGACCCGGCCCCGGTGCTCCTCGCGCTCGACAGCCAGGTCGAGCTGGCCCGCCGCGACGGTCGCGGCATCGAATTTCGCCGGGTCCCGATCGAGCGCTTCTTCGTCGACTACCGTCGGACCGCCGCCCTGCCCGAGGAGCTGATCGTCGGCCTGCTCCTCCCGGCGCGAGCGCTCGACGGCTGGCGTTACGCCTATCGCAAGGTCGGGACCCGCCAGGCGCAGGCCATCTCCAAGGTGGTGGCGGCGGTCGGGCTCGAGACCGGCGGCCGGCCGCGGCGCACTCGCGCCGCCCGGATCGCATTCGGCAGCGTGGCGCCGATCCCGCTCCGCGCCCACGCCGCCGAGGCCGCGCTGGTCGGGCGCGCCTGCGACGCGACGGCCGCGTCCGCGGCGGCCGCGGCCCTGCTCGGCGCCGACATCCGCCCGATCGACGACCTCCGTTCGAGCGCCGACTACCGCCGGCTGGTGGCCGGCCGCGTGCTGCAGGAGTTGCTCGGCCGCGTCGGCTCCTTCACCCCCGAGCTCGCGGGCTAGGCAAGCTCCCCCCCGCCCGGGCGGGGCGGGGCGGTGGGTCCTGGGCTACGCTCGAAGCCATGCGGACCATCATCGAGCCGTTCCGGATCAAGTCGATCGAACCGATCCGGGCCACCACGCCGGCCGAGCGCGAAGCGCACCTCGCCGCGGCCGGCTACAACCTCTTCCGCCTGCCTTCGGATGCGATCCTCATCGATCTGCTGACCGACAGCGGCACCGGCGCGATGAGCGCCGCGCAATGGGCCGCGGTGATGCAGGGCGACGAGTCCTACGCCGGCAGCCCCAGCTTCCGGCGCTTCGAGAGCGCGGTCCAGGACATCTTCGGCTTCCGCCACGTCATCCCGACCCATCAGGGACGGGCCGCCGAGCGCATCCTCGCCGCCACCATGCTCGCTCCGGGCGACATCGTCCCCAACAACACCCACTTCGACACGACGCGCGCCAACATCGAGGCGGTGGGCGCCAGGGCGGTCGACCTCCCCTGCCGCGAGAGCCATGAGCTCGGCGTGCCGGCGCCGTTCAAGGGCAACATCGACCTCGAG
>CAYZWR010000227.1:0-2928 GCA_964481735.1 uncultured Thermoanaerobaculia bacterium | reverse complement strand
GCCCCCGCCGCGGTGCGGCGTGGCGTATAGGTGAGGTAGTTGACGTTAAGGTAAAGTAGCGCTAGGGTGCGCCCGACTTCGAGGAGCGCCCAAGGCATGACGGCACAGGCCGACCCGAACCGCCTCTACACGATCACCGAGCTCGCGGAAGACCTCGCGGTGACCCCACGGGCGATCCGTTTCTACGAGGCGAAGGGGCTGCTCGCGCCGCAGCGCGCGGGGGCGAACCGGGTCTACAGCCATCGCGACCGGGCGCGCCTGCTCATCATCCTGCGCGGCAAGCGGCTCGGATTCTCGCTCGCCCTGGTCAAGAAGTACCTCGACCTCTACGACGCCGATCCGACGCACAAGACGCAGATCCAGCACCTGCTCGCCGGGGCGCGGCAACGCATCGGCGAGCTCGAGGGGCAGCGCCTCGACCTCGACCTGACGATCGAGGAGCTGCACGAGATCGAGCAGCTCTGTCTCGACGCCATGCGGCGCCTGGGTGAAGAACCGCCCGGGCGCGGCGGAGCCCAATAGGTCCGGACGACGATGCGCGACCGGGCCCCCCGAACGCTGCCGTACACCAATCCCCGATGGAGGTGGAGCACGCCATGAGGAACGTCGTCATCGCCGGCTATGTCCGGTCTCCGTTCACTCCCGCCAAGAAGGGTGAGCTCGCCAAGGTGCGTCCCGACGAGCTGCTGGCCCAGACGATCCGCGGCCTCGTCGCGAAGACCGGCGTCGAGCCGACCGACCTCGAGGACCTCCTGGTCGGTTGCGCCTTCCCGGAGGGCGAGCAGGGCTTCAACGTCGCCCGCATCGCCGGCTTCCTCGCCGAGCTGCCGCTCACCGTCGCCGGGGCCACGATCAACCGCTTCTGCGGCTCGTCGATGCAGGCGATCCACACCGCCGCCGGAGCCATCCAGTGGAACGCCGGCGAGGTCTTTCTCTGCGCCGGCGTCGAGTCGATGACCCGGGTGCCGATGGGCGGTTTCAATCCGCTGCCCAGCCCGGCGCTCGTCAAGCGCTATCCGCAGGCCTTCGCGAGCATGGGGGAGACCGCGGAGAACCTCGCCAAGCAGCGCGGCATCGGGCGCGCCCGGCAGGAGGAGTTCGCGCTCGCCTCGCAGCAGAAGACCGCCGCCGCGCTCGCCGCCGGACACTTCGCCGACGAGATCGTGCCGATCACCTGGAAGGGCGGCACGGTGAGCCAGGACGGCTGCCCGCGGCCGGAGACCACCCGCGAAGGGCTCGCCGGACTCAAGCTGGCCTTCGACGAGAAGGGCACGGTCACGGCGGGAACCTCGTCGCCGGTGACCGACGGCGCCGCGGCCACGCTGGTTTGCTCCGAGGACTACGCGCGCCGGCAGGGCTGGAAGCCGCTCGCCCGCATCAAGAGCTTCGCGGTGAGCGGCTGCGCGCCCGAGATCATGGGCATCGGCCCGGTCGCCTCGAGCCGCAAGGCGCTCGAGCGGGCCGGGCTGAAGATCGCCGACATCGACATCTGGGAGCTCAACGAGGCGTTCGCCTCGCAATCGCTCGCCTGCATCGACGAGCTCGGGCTCGACCCGGCGAAGATCAACCTCGACGGCGGCGCGCTGGCGCTCGGCCATCCACTCGGCGCCACCGGCGCGCGCATCGCCGGCAAAGCGGCCGCGCTGCTCGCCCGCGAAGGCAAGCGCTACGCGGTCGCCACCCAATGCATCGGCGGCGGCCAGGGCATCGCCACCGTGCTCGAGGCGATCTGACCATGTCCGGCACCGAGACTGGCGGCATCCGGAAAGTCGGCGTCCTCGGCGCCGGCGTGATGGGCGCCGGAATCGCTGCGCACATCGCCAACGCCGGCTTCCCGGTCGTCCTGCTCGACATCGTCCCCGAGGGCGCGGCCGACCGCAGCACGCTCGCCCGGGGGGCGATCGAGAAGCTCCTGAAGGCGAAGCCGGCGGCCTTCTTCTCGGCGTCCCGCGCGAAGCTGGTCACGCCCGGCAACCTCGAGGACCACCTCGCCCTGCTCGCCGACTGCGACTGGATCATCGAGGCGGTGATCGAGCGCATCGACGTCAAGCAGAAGGTCTACCGGGCGGTCGACGCGGTGCGCAAGGCGGGCTCGATCGTCTCCACCAACACCTCGACCATCCCGCTCGGCAAGCTCGTCGACGGGCTTCCGGCGGGATTCGCGCGCGACTTCCTGGTGACTCACTTCTTCAACCCGCCGCGCTACATGCGGCTGCTCGAGCTGGTCGTCGGTCCGGCCACCCGGCCCGACGCGGCGGCTGCCGTGCGCGCCTTCTGCGACCACCAGCTGGGCAAGAGCGTGGTCGACTGCAAGGACACGCCCGGGTTCATCGCCAATCGCATCGGCACCTTCTGGATCGAGGCGGCGACACGCGAAGCGATCGCGCTCGGCCTGGCGGTCGAGGAGGCCGACGCGGTGGCGGGCAAGCCCTTCGGCTTCCCCAAGACCGGCGTCTTCGGGCTGATGGACCTGGTCGGCATCGACCTCGGGCCGCACATCGCCGCTTCGCTGCTCGCGACGCTGCCTCCCGACGACGCCTACCGTGCGCTCCACGAGGACCGCGAGCTGGTGCGCAAGATGATCGCGGCGGGCCTCACCGGGCGCAAGGGGAAAGGCGGTTTCTACCGCATCGACAAGAGTGGCGGCGGCAAGGTCAAGCAGGTGATCGATCTCGCGACCGGGGAGTACCGCGCCGAGCGGACGCCCCTCCTCGCCAGCGTCGCCGCGGCGAAGAGCGGCGGACCGCGGGCCCTGCTCGCGCACCCCGACCGCGGCGGGCAGTACGGCTGGCGCATGCTGTCGCAGACGCTGGCCTATGCCGTTTCGTTGGTACCGGCGATCGCCGACGAGATCTTCGCGGTCGACGAGGCGATGCGCTGCGGCTACGGCTGGGAGCTGGGTCCCTTCGAGCTGCTCGACAAGATCGG
>CAYZWR010000226.1:0-3060 GCA_964481735.1 uncultured Thermoanaerobaculia bacterium | reverse complement strand
TCCGGGACACCGGGGTCTTCTCCGGCAGCTGCTCGCTGGTCTGCCACGGCGTGACGCACGACGACGCCAGCTATCCCTGAGCCGCGGTCGCGGCGCCCGTTCCCGCGCTGCCGGTCCGCGCGACGCGCCGCCGAGCGCGCCCCGCGAAGAGCGCTGATTTCCTGGCGGGTCGACGACGGCCCAGGCCGGAGTCGATTCAGTTCGGCGCGGTGCTCCTCTGGGTGAAGGTCGGACCCACCGGGGTCTGGCGGTCGTAGGCCACCGGCTGGTGACAGCCGGGCGCGCAGCTGCCGCCGGTCTCGGTCTTCACGAACTTGATCGGCAGGTGCCACTTGCCGAACGGCACCCGATCGGCGATCAGCGCCGGGTTGGGCGCGCCGTGCAGGCCGTGGCAGAGCGCGCAGCTGCGCCCCTTCTGCGGGTCGTTGACGTGCAGGTAGTGCAGATTCCGCTCGCCGTCCCGGAAGCCGGTGGCGAACGAGGTGTCGGGATACCGCACCGCCGCGCTGTCGTGGCACTCGAAGCAGAGCGCGTAGGTCGTGTCGCTGTAGGCCGCGTAGCCCCCGGACGGGAAGGCGGCGAGGAGCAGCTTCCCCTCCTCGCCGCCGTGCGGGCGATGGCAGGAGACGCAGGAGCCGTCGGCGATCGGTCCGTGGAGCACCGTCATCTTCGGGTCGAGGACCTCGGCGTGGCAGGCGAGGCAGGTCTCCTTCTCGGGCCGGAGGAGGAGCTTCGCCTGGTCGGCGGCGTGCGGCGAATGGCAGTTGGCGCAGCCGGCGTCGGAGTCGACCGCGGCGTGAGCGACCTTCGCCTGGGTGACCTGTTTGCCGACGTCGTCGTGACACTGGAAGCAGAGCGCCTGCCCCTCCTCGGCGAGGAGCTTGGGATGCGCCGAGCCGTGCGCCGCGTGACAGGTCGTGCAGCCGTCGTCGAGCGCCGCGTGCTTCACCGGCTTCGCCTTCACCAGGTCGGTGACGTCGCCGTGGCAGTCGGCACAGAGCGCGTCGCCCGCCCGGACCAGCAGCTTGGGGAGGTCGGACTCGTGGGGCGCGTGGCAGGCGGTGCACTCTCCGGAGGCGACCGGGCCGTGCGGCACCTTGGCCTCGCCCGGCTCCGAGTGACACTCGGCGCAGAGCTCGCCCTGCGGCTTGAGCAACAGCTTGGCGACGTTCGAGGCGTGCGGCGAGTGACAGGTCGAGCAGCTTCCGTCGGCCGCCGGCGAGTGCACCACTTTCCTGGCGAAGGGGTCGTGACAGTTCTGACAGAGCTCGGGCTCGGCGGCGGTCAGCCGGAAGGTCTTCTGCCCCGGCTGCGGATGCCCGGGCGCCGTGGCCTCGTGGCAGTTGTCGCAGCTCTCGGTGGCCGCGTGCACGGTCTTGGCCGCGAGGAGCGAGGGGTGGCAGCCGGCGGCGAGGCAACCCTGGTCGCCCGCGGCGCTCCGGGATGCGGCGAACAGCAGGCACGAGAGGAGGGAGAGGAGGACTACCGACAGCTTCGCTGGGCGCCGGTCCATTGTCGAATCATGGTCCCAACCGCCGCTTCTTTCACCACCCCCTGGGGTTGTTCGCGCTATTCCCACTCGATCGTGCCCGGGGGCTTGGTGGTGAGGTCGAGCGCCAGGCCGTTGACGCCGGGCAGGGCCAGCAGCTGCGCGGCGAGCTCCTCGACCAGCGCCGTCGGGAGCTCGGCCGGCGTCGCCGTCATGCCGCGCTCCGAGCGGACCGGACGGACGATCACCAGCTCCTCGCCACGCCCGTCGAGGGTCGCCGGGACGAGCACGGTGGGGCACTGCCAGATCCGGTCGTAGAGGCCGTGGCGGCGGAGCCCCTCCATGACCCGCGCGTCGGCTTCGCGCAGCAGGTCGAGCCGCTGGCGGGTGACCGTCGCGGCGCGCGGCCGCAGCTCCCCCGGGGCGCCCTCGCCGCGCCACCAGAGGCAGCGGTTGACGTGCGGCACCTCCTTGTAGATCGTCCCCGCGAGCTCGAGCAGCTCGCTCCAGGGGAGCTCCCCGGCGAGCATCACGGGGTGCTCGTAGGCGCGCAGGTCGGCCTTGACGCCGACCGAACGGATCGGCAGCGCGCGCGCCGTGACGCCGTCGCGGCGGGCGACCTCGGCGAGGCGGCTCTCGATCTCGGCGAAGTGGGTGAGGTCGGGCTCGCCGCGCGAGCAAAGCAGCCGCACCCCGAGCCCCGGCCCGGGAAACGGGTGGCGCCAGATCGCCTCACGCGGCACGCCGAGCCGCTCCCCGAGCTCGCGCACCTCGACCTTGTAGAGCTCGGCGAGCGGCTCGACGACCCGGCCCTCGGCGATCATCTGCTGGATCACCGGCACCCGGTTGTGGTGCGTCTTGATGGTGTCGGCGCGCCGGGTGCCGCCGGTCTCGATGGTGTCGGGGTAGATCGTCCCCTGGGCGAGCAGGTGTCCGGCGAGGCCGAGCCTCCCGGCCTCGCGCTCGAAGACCCGGATGAAGGTGTCGCCGATCGCGCGCCGCTTCGGCTCGGGATCGACCAGCCCCGCGAGCGCGGCGAGGAAGTCCGCGGACGCGTCGACGAACTCGAGGCTCGAGCCGAGGCCGAGCTCCTCGAGCAGGGCGATCACCTGCCGGCTCTCGTCCTTGCGCATCAGGCCGTTGTCGACGTGCAGCAGGCGCAGGCGCTCGGGGCCCAGGGCGAGCGCCAGGAGCTTGGCCGCGACGGTCGAGTCGACGCCGCCCGAGGCGAGCAGGAAGACCGAGCGGTCACCGACCGCGACCCGCAGGCGGGCGATCTCTTCGTCGAGGAACCGCTCCATCGTCCACGACGGCGCGCAGCCGCAGATGCGCAGCACGAAGTTGGCGATCATCTCGTCGCCGTGCAGCGTGTCGTCGACCTCGGGATGGAACTGGACACCGTAACGGCGCAGCGCGTCCGAACCGATGGCCGCGAAGCGGTGTGGCGCCGAGCCGGCGCCGAGCATGGTGTGGCCGAGCTCCTCGAAGCCGGGCCCCAGCGCGACCACCGAGTCGTAGTGGCTCATCCAGACCGGCTCGACCGGCCCGAGACCGGCGAAGAGCGGGTGCGG
>CAYZWR010000225.1:0-3072 GCA_964481735.1 uncultured Thermoanaerobaculia bacterium | reverse complement strand
GCTTGGCGTAGGCGTCGCGCAGGCTGCAGGCCTGCTTGGTGCAGCCCGGCGTGTCGGCCTTGGGATAGAAGTAGACCAGGGTGAAACCCTTGCCCCCCGCCGTCGCGAGATCCACCGGGCGGCCATCCTGGTCGTTGACCGTGACCGCCGGGAGCGGCGCGCCGTCAGCGAGCTCTGCGGCTTTCGAACCGAAGCTGAACATCGTGAGTCCTCCGAGAAAGGCGACGGTGGCGAGAGAGGCGATTCCACGACGGCTCATGGTGCTCCTCCAGGGCATGGGTCCTGATGGATCTACGGCGGCGCGCGACGTTCGGCCTTAGCCTGCGGCCCCCTCCTCGATCAAGGGCTCGAGATCGGCGTCCCCGTCGGTCAGCCGGAAGACCGTGCCCACCGCCTCGAACTCCCCTCCCGCGCCGAGCAGGAGCGCCGATCCGGCGGGCAGACCGAGGCCGAACTTCGCCCCCGAAGCGCCGAGTAGGCGCCGCAGACGGCGATCGTGCCCCGGGTCGAAGTTGGGCTCGATGACCCCCTCGGGCATCAGGCGCAGACCCGGCAGCACGCGATCGCCGGCGACCGAGCGGGCCGCGACGCCGCAGGCCTGCGCCGCCGCGGCGATGGCCACCACCACGCCCCCCCCGGCGAGCTTCGTGGCCAGTGCCTGGGCGGCCGGCGACTCGGCCAGCGCGTCGAGCAACTGCTCGGCGACGCCTCCGCCCAGGTAGACCGCGGCACAGCCGAGGATCCGCTCGGCGTTGCGCCCGCGGCGCGCGTCGCGCTCGCGATAGATCGGAATGAGCTCCATCGGGCGTTCGAAGACGCGTCCCAGGTAGTCGGCGAAGTGGCGTCCGTAGTCGACCGAGCCCGAGGCCGCGGGAACGAATCCGATCGGTCCCGGAGGGCAGCGCTCGAGCCAGACCTGATCGACCGCTTCGGTCTCGCCGAAGGTGAATTCGCCGCCGCCCAGCAGGGCGAGGCAGCCGCCGCGGTGGATTGGCTGGTCGGTCATGCGGCCATTCTGTCCCGTCTCGGCGCCCGCCGCGCGTCAGACCCCTGCCACGCCCTCGAACAGGGCGCGCAGATCGAGCGTCGGGGTATGCGATCGCGAGGCGAGCTCGACGTAGCTCGCGGCCAGGCGGTCCTTGCCGGCGCCGAGCGCCGTCGCCACCAGTCCGAGGGCCTCCGGCAGCGCGTTGGCGGGGAGCTCGGCGACCAACATCGTCCAGGTCGCCTCTTCCAGCACGTTGAACGCCGAGAGCACCTCGGCGAGGTCGAAGCCGGCCGCGAAGCGCTCGTGCGCGATCCGCTCCGCCTCCTTGCCGAGTTGGGTGAGATTGCGCTCGGCGACGGCGCCGGCCATCAGGTCGTACAGCCGCTCCAGCCGCTCGCGCCGGACCGCGGCGCCGGCCGCCTCGTAGTGCGCGAGGTGCGCCCGCTCGAGCGCGGTGGTGGCGTGGGCGAGCACCGCTTGGCGCCGCTCGGTGAGCAGATCGGCGAGTCGCATCGATTCTCCTCCTCCGCGGGCACGGCGCCGGTCAGCGGTCGAGCTCGTCGACGTCGACCTGGCCGGTGAGCCGGCGCCGCCAGCTCGACCAGCCGAGGCCGATGCCGAGCACCAGGCCGAGCGCGATGAGCGCGATCCAGGCCGCGGTCTTCGGGCGGCTGGGATCGAGCCACCCTTGCTGCGCGAGCAGCCAGACCGCGGAGGCGATCACCAGCCCGCTCAGCATGACGCCGAGCCAGCCCAACGAGGCGATCGCCGCGCGCAGATAGACCACCCAAGAACAGAGCAGGAGCGCGCCGAGGAAGGCCTTCGACGCGTCGAAGCCTCCCTCGCCGAGCCCCCCGCCGCCGAACACCCAGTGGTGGTACGAGTAGCCGCTCGGGTTGTAGGTGAGGAGCACCAGCGCCATCGCCACCGCGATCCGCCAGAGAACCCCGCCCAGGCCCATGCCCTCGCGCGCCATCCGTTCCGCCTAGCGCCCGAGCGCCTGGGCCGCGCTCGCCCCGAGGTCGGCCGGCGACTCGCAGACCCGGATGCCCGCGGCCCGCATCGCCTCCATCTTGGCGGCCGCCGTCCCCTTGCCGCCGGCGACGATCGCTCCCGCGTGACCCATGCGCCGCCCCGGCGGGGCGGTGCGGCCGGCGATGAAGCCGATCACCGGCCGGTCGTAGTTCGCCTGGATCCAGGTCGCCGCGTCCTCCTCGGCCTGGCCCCCGATCTCGCCGATCAGGATCACCGCGTCGGTGTCCTTGTCCGCGGCGAACGCCTTGAGGACGTCGACGAAGTTGGTGCCGTTGATCGGGTCCCCGCCGATGCCGACGCAGGTCGACTGGCCGAGCCCCAGGCAGGTGAGCTGCCAGACCGCCTCGTAGGTGAGCGTGCCCGAGCGCGACACGACGCCGACCCGGCCGGGCCGGTGGATGTGGCCCGGCATGATGCCGATCTTCGCCTGCCCGGGCGAGATGATCCCCGGGCAGTTCGGACCGATCAGCCGCACCTTGCGCCCGGCGAGGAACGCCTTCACCCGGATCATGTCGTTGACCGGAACGCCTTCGGTGATCCCCACGATCAGCTCGACCCCGGCGTCGGCGGCCTCCATGATCGCGTCGGCCGCGAACGGCGGCGGGACGAAGATCATCGAGGCGTTCGCCCCGGTCGCCTCGCGCGCCTCCTGCACCGAATCGAAGACCGGGATGCCCTCGACCGTGTCACCGCCCTTGCCCGGCGTCACGCCGGCCACCACGTTGGTGCCGTAGTCCCGGCAGCCGAGCGCGTGGAACTTGCCCTCCTTGCCGGTGATCCCCTGCACCACCAGCCGGGTCTCCTTGGTCAGCCAGATGGCCATCACGCGCCTCCTTTCACGGCCGCGACTACCTTCTCGGCCGCGTCGGCCATCGTCTCGGCAACCTGGAAGTGGAATTCGCTCTCGCGCAGGATCGCGCGCCCCTGCTCGACGTTGGTACCCTCCAGCCGCACCACCACCGGCAGCTTCACGCCGCCCAGCTCGCGCAGCGCCTCGACCACGCCGCTGGCGATCCGGTCGGTGCGCGCGATGCCGCCGAAGATGTTGA
>CAYZWR010000224.1:0-3169 GCA_964481735.1 uncultured Thermoanaerobaculia bacterium | reverse complement strand
GACATGATGATCGCCTCTTCCGGGCAGGCGTCGACGCAGTAGCCGCAGAAGACGCAGCGCAGCAGGTCGATCTCGTAGACCGCCGGGTACTTCTCGATGTTGACGTCCGGCTGCTCCGCCGCCTCGATGTGGATGCAGTCGGCCGGACAGTTGGTGGCGCAGAGGAAGCAGGCGACGCAGCGCACCGAGCCGTCGGGGCGGGTGGTCAGGATGTGGTGCCCGCGATAGCGGTGCGAATACTGCCGGCGGACCTCGGGGTACTCGATGGTCGCCACGCGCCGGAAGCGCAGCAGGTTGCCCAGGAAGTGCTTGATGGTGACCAGCAGGCCGGGCACCAGCGGCAGGTAGAGCCGTTCCGGCCAGGTCATCCGCCGCGGCTCGATCTCGCTCGGATGGCGCTGCACACCGCGCATGTCGAGAGCCTTCGGATTCAGCTTCATCGCTCGAGCTCCCCGGCGATCACGTTGAGGCCGCCCAGGGTGGCGATCGCGTCCGACACCGTGTGCCCCTGCATCAGTTGGGAGAAGGTCGAGAAGATCGGGAAGCAGGGCGGACGGACCTTCAGGCGGTAGGGCTTCCCGGAGCCGTCCGAGACGATGTAGAAGCCGAGCTCGCCGTTGGCCCCCTCGATCATCGAGTAGCGCTCGCCCGGCGGCACCTGGATGCCGTCCATGATCAGCTTGAAGTGATAGATCATCGACTCCATCTGGTTGTAGCAGGCGTCCTTCGGCGGCAGCGCGATGTGCGGATCGTCGATCACGTGCGGGCCTTCCGGCACGCCACGCTCGAGCAGCTGCCGGATGATCTTCAGCGACTGCCAGATCTCCAGCATGCGGACCCGGTACCGGTCGTAGACGTCTCCCCCCTGGAGCACCGGGACCTCCCAGTCGACGGTGTCGTAGAGGTCGTAGGGATGCGCCCGCCGGACGTCGTAGCCCACTCCCGCGGCGCGCAGACAGGGTCCGGTCCAGCCCCAGTTGACCGCGTCCTCGCCCGAGATCGCGGCGATCCCGACCGCCCGGTCGAGGAAGATCCGGTTCTTGTCCACCAGCACCTCGACGTCGTGCACCAGCGGCGGAATGAACTCGAGCAGGCGGTTGCAGCGCGCCACGAAGTCGGGCGGCAGATCGTGCAACAGGCCGCCGATGCGACAGGCCGAGACCGTCAGGCGCGCGCCGCACAGCGACTCGAGCAGCCCGTAGATCTCCTCGCGCACCTGGAAGAAGTACCAGAAGCTGGTGAGACCGCCGCAGTCGACCAGCGTCGAGCCGTTGGCGACGCAGTGGTCCATGACGCGCGAGAACTCGGACAGGATGGTGCGCGCCCAGACCGCCTTCGGCGGCGCCGCGATGCCGAGCAGGTCCTCGACCGTCTTGCAGTAGGCGACGTTGTTGATGAACGACGAGCAGTAGTTGAGCCGGTCGGTGTAGGGGATCACCTGCTGCCAGGTGTGGGTCTCCGACATCTTCTCCATGCAGCGGTGGAGGTAACCGATCTCGACCTCGGAGGCCACGATCTTCTCGCCGTCCACCATCGCCACGAAGCGGAACGTGCCGTGCATCGCGGGGTGGGAGGGCCCGATGTTCATGGTCATCCGCTCGAACATCGAGTCGCCCGTCTCCGGCGCCTCGAGCTTCGGGGTGTAGATCTTGTCCTCGGTGAGGATCCAGCGGCGCGCCGGGTCGTAGTCCTTGCGCAGCGCGTGCCCCTGGAAGGCGTCGTGGGTGAGGATGCGCCGCAGGTTCGGGTGGCCGGTGAAGCGGAGGCCGAACATGTCGTAGGCCTCGCGCTCGAACCAGTCGGCGGCCTTCCAGACCGGGACCAGCGACGGCAGCACCGGATCGGCCTCGGTGACCGGCACCTTGAGGCGCAGGCGCTCGCCGCGCGGCATCGAATAGAGGTGGTAGACGGCCTCGAATCGCTCCTCGCGCTGCGGATAGTCGACTCCGCAGAGATCGAGCAGCATGTCGAAACGGGACTCGGGATCATCGCGCAGCTCGCGCGCCAGGTCCGCGAGGACCTCGCGGCGGACGATCCAGGTCGGCTGATCGAGGCCGTCCTGGGGGATCACGCTTCCCTCGGGAAACTTGCTAAGCAGCGGCGGAGCTTCCACCAGCACCCTGGGCTCTCCCCTTCCGGTTCTTGGCCTTGCGTTCGCGCTCCACCTTCTCCTTGAGCTGCAGGATGCCGTAGAGCAGTCCTTCCGGGGACGGCGGGCAACCCGGGACGTAGACGTCGACCGGGATGATCTCGTCGATCCCCTGCATCACGTGGTAGGCGCGGTAGAAGCCCCCCGAGCAGGCGCAGGCGCCCATCGAGACGACCCATTTCGGGTCGGGCATCTGGTCGTAGATCCGCTTGAGCACCGGCGCCATCTTGTCGGTGATCGTCCCGGCCACCAGCAACAGGTCGGCCTGGCGGGGCGAGAACCGCACGACTTCGTAGCCGAACCGGGCCATGTCGTAATGGCTCGAGACGACGCTCATGAACTCGATGGCGCAGCAAGCGGTGCCGAACGGCAGCGGCCAGAACGAGTGGCGTTGAGCCCACTCGGCCACGGTGTCGAGACGGGTCGTCAGCCAGGATTCGCCTTGGACTTCCATGCCACCTCCGCGGGCTCCCGGCGAGGCCGCGGGAGCCAGTGCATCCTACTTGAAGGGATACGGGGCAACAAGCGAAAGCGGACGCGCCGGGCGTCCGCTCGGCTCACCCGGGAAGGTCGCCGGGCGAGCGCGTGAGCGCGTCGAGCAGCGATTCGAGCCGCGCCAGGTGCTCCTGCTGCTTGGCGACCACCGAGGCGAAGATCTTCGCGGTCTCGCCGTCCACCTCGCGCATCATCCGCGGGTAGAGCGAGTCGTTCTCGTAGCGCTCCTCGGCCAGGGCGGCCGAGAGCTCCTGGGTGTCGGCGCGCAGCTGGCCCGAGGCCTCGAGCTGCACGCGCGCGAGCTCGTCCTTGGCGGTCGCCAGCTCCCGCCAGGCGCGCGCGAGGTTGGGCTGGCCGTCCCGCTCGGCGCGGGCGGCGGAGGCGCGGAAGCGGGCCGCGGCGGCGGCCTCGGCGGTGAATCCGGTCTTCAGGTACTCGTGGGCACGGGGCAGTCGGGACACGGGGATTTCCCTCCAGGTTCTCGCCGCCGCATCTTACACTCTTCGTGGGCGCCGCCCGCCATCG
>CAYZWR010000223.1:0-3171 GCA_964481735.1 uncultured Thermoanaerobaculia bacterium | reverse complement strand
GTCGAAAGCCGATAGCTCAGCCGACCAGCACGCTCCCGCCGTTGACGTTGAGCACCTCGCCGGTGATGTGCCGGGCGAGCGGCGAGGCGAGGAAGACGATCGGACCCGCGACGTCCTCGGCGACCGCGACGCGCTGCAACGGAATGCCCGCTTCGATCGCGCCGCGGCTGTCGAGATCGTCGCGCAGAGCGCCCGCGGACATGTCGGTGTCCACCCATCCCGGCGCCACGCAGTTCACCCGGATCTCCGGCGCGAGCTCGGTCGCCCACGCCTTGGTGGCCGAGATGATCGCTCCCTTCGAGGCGGCGTACGGGCTGTAGAACGCCTCGCCCCGCTGGCCGGCGGTCGAGGAGAGGTTGACCACGCTGGCGTTCTTCGACAAGCGGAGGAACGGCAACGCCGCGGCGAGACAGAGGAAGGGGCCGCGCACGTTGATGCGCATCGTCTCGATGTAGGTCTCCTCGTCGAACTGCGACATCGGATTGTGCTGCCAGACCCCGGCGTTGTTGACCAGGCAGTCGAGCTTCCCCCACTCCGAGCCGACGAACTGGAAGAGCTCGACGATCTCCGAGGGCTGCATGAAATCGCAGGGGAATCGCCGGTGCTCGCGCCCGGACATGGCGAAGAGCTCCTCGACCAGCGCCGCCGCCTCCGCCTCGCGCTCCCGGTAGTGCACCAGCACCGTCGCCCCGGCCTGCGCGAAGAGACGGCAGGCGGCCGCGCCGATGCCCCGGCTGCCGCCGGTCACCAGCACGTGCAGTCCGTTCAGATCGATCATCGCTTCACACCTCCACGACGAGCGCGATGCCCTGCCCGCCGCCGATGCAGGCCGACGCGACCCCCCGCCCCCCGCCCCGCCGTCGGAGCTCCTTCATCAGCGTCAGGGTGATGCGCGCGCCGGTGGCGCCGAGCGGATGGCCGAGGGCGATCGCCCCGCCGTTGACGTTGAGCTTCGCTTCGTCGAGTTTCATCTGCCGGACGACCGCCAGGATCTGCCCGGCGAAGGCTTCGTTGATCTCGAAGAGATCGAGGTCGGCGAGCTTCATTCCGGCCTTGGCGAGCGCCATCGCGATGGCCGGCGCGGGCCCGATTCCCATGCGCGCCGGATCGACGCCGACGACCGCCCAGGAGAGGATCCGGCCGAGCGGCGGCTTGCCCAGCTCGGCCGCCCGTCGCTCGCTGGTGAGCAGGAGCATCGCGGCCCCGTCGACGATTCCCGAAGCGTTGCCGCCGGTGACGAAACCGTCCTTGTCGAAGGCGGTGGGGAGCTTGGCGAGGCCCTCCACGGTGGTGCCGGCGCGCGGATGCTCGTCGCGCTCGACGGTGACCGCGCGCTTGCCCTCCCCCACCGTCACCGGCGCGATCTCCTCGGCCAGCCGTCCGGCGGCGATCGCCGCGGCGGCACGGTCCTGGCTGCGCACCGCGTACTCGTCCTGATCGAGCCGGCTGATGCCGTACTCGCGCGCCAGGTTGTTCGAAGTCTGCGCCATGTAGAAGCCGCAGTAGGTGTCGAGCAGGGCGACCATGAGGAGGTCGTCGAGCTGCGCGTGGCCGAGCCGCAGCCCCTTGCGCGCGCCGCGCAGGACGTGCGGCGCCTGGGTCATGTTCTCCATGCCGCCGACCAGGCAGGTGGTCGCCTCGCCGGCCAGGATCAGGTGCGCGCCGGAGATGATCGCCTGGATGCCCGAGCCGCAGAGCCGGTTGACGGTGAGCGCCGGGACCTCCTTCGGCACCCCCGCCTTGAGCGCCACGTGGCGGGCGCCGTAGATGGCGTCGCCCGAGGTCTGCAGGGCATTGCCGACCACCGCGTGGTCGACCGCCGCCGGATCGATGCCGGTGCGGGCGAAGAGGGCCCGTGCGGCGTGCGCACCGAGCTCGAGCGCCGAACAGTCGGCGAACGGTCCGCCCACCTCCGCCATCGGCGTCCGCACGCCGTCGACGAGAACCAGATCACGAATCTGCATGCGTCGAGGCTATCGCATCCGGCGCGCCGCCGGGAACGGCGCGGCGTCAGAGCGCCGCGGCCAGGCGGTGGAACTCGCGCCGGATCGCGTTGAGCTCCTGACGCGAGCTGAGACGGTGCGCGAGCAGGAGATGGACGCGCCTGGCCGATCGGTCGATCCACAGACTGCCGCCGGTGAACCCGGTATGGCCGAAGGCGTCCGGCGAGAGCGCGGGGCCGCTCGAACCGTTCGCGTCCTGGCGCGCCCAGCCGAGGGCGTATTCGCCGTCGCCCGCGAGCGCGCGTTCGACTTCGGGCGCGGCGAGCAGCCGGCCGGGAGCGAGCCATTCGCGGCCCAGCGCGAGGAGCTCGTCGGCGGTGAGAAAGAGGCCGGCATGGGCAGCGAGGTGGCCCAGCCGGCGCGCGTTGCCGTCCTGGGGCCGGCCGAGCAGGAAGGGCGCCTGGCGGGCGATCTCGATCTCCTGCTCGCGCGCCAGCTCCACTTCGCGGCCATTGTCGAGCCGGCACTCGACCGGCAACGGCGGCGCCGCGGCCAAGGCGCCCACCGGCGGCAGGCCGAGCGGTCCGGCGACGCAGGCGTCGAGCAGCTCGGCGAGCGAGCGGCCCACTGCGCGCTCCGTCAGCAGGCCCCAGAGGAGGTAGCCGAGATCGCTGTAGACCGGGCGGCCACCACGGTTCGCCCACGGGCTCTCCGCGACGAGAAAGGACTCCAGGGTACGGCGGTCGAGCCGGCCGCCGGTCCGGACCCAGAGTGGCGTCCAGGGCGAGATGCCCGAGCGATGGCGCAGCAGCTCCTCCAGCGTGGCCTCCCCCGCCGCCGCGCAGGCGGTGGGCGCGAGGTCCCCGACGCGCGTCGCGAGCGGCAGGCTGCCCTCGCGGTCGAGGCAGAGGGCGAGCGTCGCCATCCAGGGTTTGGTGAGCGAGGCGACGTCGAAGCGCGCCCCGCTCGCCGCCACGAGCGGCTCGCCGCCGACGCGGAAACCGGCGGCGTGACGGAAGAGGATCCGGCCGTCGTCGGCGACGATCGCCTCGAGCGCGCTCGCCACGCCGCCGAGCGCCGCCAGGCCGTCCAGGTACCCCTGCAGTTGACCGCTCCCCATCGCGCTCCGTATCTTGACCCAGATGGCCTCCTTCCCGCGCCGCGTTCTCGTCGCCGCCGGCCCGCGGGCGACCGAGGCCGCGCTTTTCGCGGAGCTCGAGCGGCGCGC
>CAYZWR010000222.1:0-3180 GCA_964481735.1 uncultured Thermoanaerobaculia bacterium | reverse complement strand
GAGATCAGCGGCAAGGCGGCCCTGGCGCATCCTGCGGGGAAGGCCGTGGTGGAGGCCGCCAGGCTGCTGCACGCCGGCCGGCTCGACGAGGTGAAGCAGAGGAGCGTCAAGGAGGTGCGGGACGAGTGGGCGGCGCTGTCGGCCGCCGAGCGGAAGGAGGAGGCCGAGCGCGCTCGCGAACGGGCGCCCGATCCCGCGACCTTCGAGGCCGAGGTCGCGCGCAGCGGAGTTCTCACGCTCTACGGCGAGACGGCGACACTGCGCCTGCCGACGCCCGACGGTGCCGACGTCACGGCCATGGCGTTCCTGGCGCTCGAAGGGGGAAAGTGGAAGGTCACCGGCGGCCCGATGACTTTCGAGCCGGCGCCGGTCGAGACGGCGCCGCCGCTCGAAGGGGCGGCGATCCTCGAGCACGAGATCGGCAAGCTCGCCCTCGAGTACGCGCGGCGGCTGGAGGCCGGCAGGATGGACGCCGTCGCCGAGCTGCTCTCCGGCGCGGCGCGCGCGGCGCGCGCTACCGCGTCGCCCGCGGAGCGCAAGGAGAGCGACGCCTACCGGCGCACGACCACGCCGCCGGCGAAGCGGCTCGCCGCCGAGATCCGCGAGGGCGGCAGGCTCCACTTCTTCGGCGACAAGGCCCAGCTCGCCGTGGTCACCGCCGAGACCGTGAAGAACCCCGACGGCAGCATCACCTCGACCTCGTCGTCGACCTCGTTCGGCTTCGAGCTGGAGGACGGCGCGTGGCGGGTCGGGCCGTGAAGGCGGGGGTGCTCGCGCTGCTTCTGATCCCGGCCGCCCAGGCACTGCGTGCGGCCGACGGCGACCTCGATCCGTCCTTCTCCGGCGACGGCAAGGTCGTCGTCGACTGGGGCAGCTCGGCGTGGGGCGAGGCCATGGCTGCCGCGCCGGATGGCAGGCTGGTGGTCGCTGGGAAGATGGTGGACGAATGGGCGGTCACCCGGCTGACCGCCGGAGGAGCTCTCGACGCCGGTTGGGCCCTGGCCTTCGAGCCGTTCGATTTCACGGCGACGGGCGCCATCGACACCAACAGCGTGTTGGCCGCCCGAGTCGACGCCGCCGGGCGCGTCGTCCTCGCCGGCGACATCCAGGACGCGAGCTCGAACTACCGGTTGGGCCTGGCGCGCCTCACCTCGACCGGCGCGCTCGACGGGACCTTCAGCGGCGACGGCCTCGAGATGGTGACCGCCGTGCCGGCGGGCTGGGACCTCGATCCGGTCGAGGCGGCGCACATCGCGAGCGACGGCGTGGTCGTGGTCGTCGGCGCCTGTGGCGACTGCCCGGCGGCCGGGCAGGACGGCTTCTTCGTGCTGCGCACGCTGCCGAGCGGCCTGCCCGATCCGGCTTTCTCGGGCGACGGTTGGCAGGCGTTCGCGTTGGCCGGGTTCACCAGCCTCGTGCCGACGGCCGTCGCGGTGTCCGACTCCGGCGCCGTCACGATCGCGGGCTGGGGTGACTCAGACCTGCCCGGGGAGCAGATCTGGGTCGCCAGGCTCACCGCGGCGGGCGCGCTCGATTCGACGTTCGGCGGCGGCGACGGGGTGATGTACCCGCCGAACTACGCGCCCCGCGTGCCCACCGACCTCGCCGTCGACCCCGACACCGGCGCGATCGTGCTCGCGGTCTCCAACAGGGTCTTCCCGGCAGGTGGCGGTGGGCTGGTCGGAGTGACCGGGGCGGGAGCGCTCGACACCGACTTCGGTACCAATGGACTGCTCGATCTCGATCTCGAGGAGGGAGCCTGGATCGAGGCGGTGAGGTTCCAGAGCGACGGACGCGTCGTCGCGGCGGGCGAGATCGACGCCAATGGCACCCAGGCCGGGGGCTTCTTCCTGGCACGCGCCCTGGCTGACGGCACGCTCGATCCGAGCTTCGACGGCAACGGCGTCAAGCGGGTCGAGTTCGATCGCACCCCGAACGCGGTGGACGGCGCCCTGGCGCTCGCCCTCTCGGGCGGCCGACTGGTCGCCGCCGGCTATGCCGAGGGCGAGTCCCTGCCGAGAGCCTTCGCCGTCGTGCGGACCGCGAGCGCCCTGGTCTTTACCGACGGCTTCGAGCGCGGTAGCACCTCTGCCTGGGGAGGTGACTGAGCGCGGAGAGCGCACGCCACGCGGCCGGCCGCGGCCATGCCGCTTCGGTTAGGCTCGCCGGCGTCGGCTCGAAAGGAGCGTGCCATGTTCGCCATCCTCCGCCGCCCGCATCGCTTGGCGCTCGCCTGGATCGGAGCCTGCTCGGCCTTCGCCGCCTTCGCCGAGCCTCCCGGACCGTCGACCTTCTCGATCGTCGCGGCCGATCCCGCGGCGGGCGAGGTCGGGGTGGCGGTGGCCAGCCGCTTCTTCGCGGTCGGCTCGGTGGTGCCTTACGCCCGCGCCGGCGTCGGCGCGGTCGCGACCCAGGCCTCGGCCAACACGACCTACGGTCCGGGTGCGCTCGAGCTGCTGGCGCGTGGCGCGGAACCTTCCGAAGCGCTCACCCTGCTGACCCGCGCCGACGCCGACCGGGGGCATCGCCAGGCGGGAGTGGTCGCCGCGAACGGCGGCTCGGCGACGTTCACCGGACCGGGCTGCAACGCCTGGGCAGGGGGCCGCAGCGGCCCCGGCTACGCGGTGCAGGGCAACATCCTGACCGGCGAGGCGGTGGTCGTCGAGATGGAGCGCGCGTTCCTCGCCAGCGCCGGCCAGCCGCTCGCCGCGCGGCTCTACGCGGCGCTCGCGGCGGGCGACGCCGCCGGCGGCGACAGCCGCGGCAGGCAGTCGGCGGCGTTGATGGTGTCCCGCGCCGGCGGTGGCTACGGCGGCTTCGACGATCGCGCGATCGACGTGCGGGTCGACGACCACCCCGACCCGATCGTCGAGCTCGGCCGCCTGGTCGGCCTCGCCCAGGTCAACGATCTGTGGAACCGGGGCTGGGCGGCGTTTCGCAACGGCCGGCGCGGCGAGGATCTGAAGTGGCAGGAGGCGACGCTGGCGCGCGCCGAGGCGATTCGCGCCGAGGTCCTCCCCGAAGTGCTCTACGACACCGCGGTGATCCGGCTCGCCAACGGCGATTCGGTTGGCGCACGCCGCGCGCTCGACCGCGCCCTGGAGCTCAATCCCAAGCTCGCCCGCCAGGCGGCGGAGGATGCCGACCTCGCCGGGCTCCGGCAGCCCGCGCCGTGACCCG
>CAYZWR010000221.1:0-3217 GCA_964481735.1 uncultured Thermoanaerobaculia bacterium | reverse complement strand
GCGCGGAACCCCCTCAGCGCGCGGTGAGCGCGGGCTCGGCGACTTGGAGGTGGGCCAACGCGTCGGCGAGATCGGCGCGCAGGTCCGCGAGCTCCTCGCAGCCCACCGCCAGGCGGACCAGGCCGGGGGTGATTCCCTGACGGAGCTGTTCCGCCGCGGAAACGCTCTTGTGGGTCATCGAGGCCGGGTGCTCGATCAGCGACTCGACGCCGCCCAGCGAGACCGCGAGGGTGATCAAGCGGACGGAGTTCATCAGCCGCCGGCCGGCCTCGACGCCGCCGGCGAGCTCGAAGGCGAGGACGGAGCCCGGACCGGACATCTGGCGGCGCGCGAGCTCGTGCTGCGGGTGCGAAGGCAGCCCCGGGTAGCGCACCCAGGCGATCTCCGGCCGCTTCTCGAGCCACTCCGCGAGCGCCAGGGCGTTCTGCTGCGCGCGCTCGACGCGCATGCCCAGCGTGCGGATGCCGCGCAGCACGAGCCACGCCTGGTGCGGGTCCATGGTGAGGCCGTAGTGCTTGGCGGCTTCACGGCAGGCGGAGAGCAGCCCCGGGCGGCGGGCGACCACGACCCCCGCCACCACGTCGGCGTGGCCGTTGAGCGACTTGGTCATCGAGTGGAGGACGATCTCCGCGCCCTGCTCGAGCGGCCGCTGGAGGTAGGGACCCGCGAAGGTGTTGTCGACCACCAGCGGCACCCCCGCCTCGCGCGCGACCGTGGCCGCCACCTCGAGGTCGACCAGCGACAGCGTCGGATTGGCGGGGGTCTCGGTGAGGATCATGCGGGTCTCGGGGCGCACCGCGGCGGCGAGCGCCGCCGGATCCTCGGCCGCGACGAAGGTCGTCGTGACGCCGAAGCCCGCCAGCCGCTGCTCGAGCAGGCTCGAGGTCGGTCCGTAGAGCGGGTGGGTGGCGACCACGTGATCCCCCTGCTTGAGCAGCGCGAGCAGCACGGTGCTCACCGCGGCCATGCCGGTGGCGGTGCCCACCGCGCCGCAGCCCCCCTCGAGCTCGGCGACGCAGCGCTCGAGCGCCTCGACGGTCGGGTTGCCGAGCCGCGTGTAGATCGGCCCGGAGCTCAACCCGGCGAAGCGGGCGGCGCCCTCCTCGGCGGAGGGGAAGGCGAAGGTCGAAGCCTGGTAGATGGGCACCGAAACCGCGCCATGGTGCTCGGCCGGGTCGAACCCCGCGTGGACGGCGGTGGTGTGGATCCCCTTGCGCTGGTCGTGCATTCGTCCCTCCCCCGAGTCGACGCCGCCAGCCGGACAGCGCCGTTCCGCTCATCATCCCCGCGCCCCGGGCGCGGCGCACCACCCGTAAGAAGGGGGGAAACGAAAAAGGGCGGACAGCTGGCCGGTTGAGGGGCGGACGAGTGTCCGGAGCGGACGGCCGGCGCCGGCGCAAGTCGCTGATTACACGTGCTCGGGAAACTGGCCTGGAGCTTGCTCTTCGACTGCGCTGTGACGTCTGGGATTCGCGACACCTCGAACATGGATACGCCGATCGAGCGCCGCCGTCGGCCGCTCGCCGTCTGGCTCCTGGCGGGCGGCGTTGGCGCGCTCGCGCTCTTCCTCGTGCTGCGGCCGCTCGCGGGCCGCTGGGCGGCCGCCGACCAGTCGGTCGAGCTCGACCGGCTCCGGCTCGCCAAGGTGACGCGCGGCGAGCTGGTGCACGACGTCGCCGCCCAGGGGCGGGTGGTCGCCGCCTCGCGCCCCACCCTGTTCAGTCCGGCGGCCGGGATCGTCACCCTGCGGGTGCGCGAGGGGATGCAGGTGCGCGCCGGCGACGTGCTCGCGGTGGTCGCGAGCCCCGAGCTGGAGAGCCGCCTGCAGCAGGAGCGCGCGACCCGCGAAGGGCTGGTCTCCGAAGTCGGACGGCTCGAGCTCGCGGCCCGCCAGCAGAACCTGGCCAACCAGCAGCGCGTCGCCCTGGGCGAGGTCGAGCTCGCCGCCGCCGAGCGCGAGGTGGCGCGCATGGAGCGGCTCACCGCCGAGAAACTGATCAACCGCATCGAGCTCGAGAAGGCCAACGACACCCTCACAGTGCGCCGGCTCGAGCTCGAGCAGGCGCGCCAGCGGGTCGAGATCGAGCGCGAGATGCTCGAGTTCCAGGTGCGCGACGCCGGTGCGCGCGCCGACCGGCAGCGGCTGGTGGTCGCCGACGCCGAGCGGCAGATCGGCGAGCTCGAGATCCGCGCGCCGTTCGACGGCATGGTGGCGACGGTGAGCGTCGAGGACGCCGACGCCGTCGTGCGCGGCCAGCCGCTGGTCGGCATCGTCGACCTCGCGGACCTCGAGATCGAAGTCGCGATCCCCGAGAGCTATGCCGACGACGTCGCCCCGGGTCTGCCGGCGCTGGTGCGGGTGGATGCCGCCGAGATCCCCGGCCGGCTCACCGGGGTCGCTCCGGAAGTGCGCAACTCGCAGGTCGCCGGCCGCATCGCCTTCGACGCCGGCCCGCCGAAGGGGCTGCGCCAGAACCAGCGGGTGAGCGCGCGCCTCCTGCTCGATCACAAGAGCGGCGTGCTGAAGGTGCCGCGCGGCCCGTTCCTCGAGGCCGGCGGCGGGCGCGCCGTCTACGTCGTCTCCGACGGCCTGGCGCGCCGGCGCGCGATCGTCGTCGGCACCGTCTCCGTCACCGAGGTCGAGATCCTCGAGGGGCTCTCCGAAGGCGAGGAGATCGTCCTCTCCGACCTCGGCACCGCCGAAGGCGCCGAAACCGTCCTGCTGCGCGACTGAACCAACCGACCGACGAGGGAGTCACCATGCCGACCCTGCAGATGACCGACGTCACCAAGAGCTACCGCACCGACCTGGTCGAGACCCGGGCGCTCGACCGCATCTCGCTGACCGTCGAGGACGGCGAGTTCGTGGCGGTCTCCGGCCCCTCCGGCTCGGGCAAGACCACCTTCCTCAACGTCACCGGCCTGCTCGACGGCTTCGAGTCGGGGACCTTCCTGCTCGACGGCAGGGACGTCTCGCGGCTCGGCGATCGCGAGCAGTCGCGGATCCGCAACGAGAAGATCGGCTTCGTCTTCCAGAGCTTCAACCTGATACCGGACCTCGACGTGTTCGACAACGTCGACGTGCCGCTGCGCTACCGCGGGCTCTCGGCCGTCGAGCGCCGGCGCCGGATCGAGGCGGCGGTCGCCCGCGTGGGCCTCACCTCGCGGCTGCACCACCTCCCCTCCCAGCTCTCGGGCGGCCAGCAGCAGCGGGTGG
>CAYZWR010000220.1:0-3248 GCA_964481735.1 uncultured Thermoanaerobaculia bacterium | reverse complement strand
GCCGGAGCTCGACGCTGGCCTGCTGGGCACGGTAGAGCGCCTGCTGCGCGACCAGCACCCCGAGATAGCCGTCGACGCCCGCGCGGAAGCGGGTCTCGGAGAGCCGGACCGTCTCCTCGAGGGCGAGCAGCAGCGCGTCCTGCGCCGCGCGTTGCGCGGCGAGCGTCTCGCCCAGGGCGAGCGCGTCGGCGACCTCGGCGAAACCGGTCTGGATCGCCTTCTCGTAGTCCGCCACCGCCATCTCGCGCTCGATCTTGGTCGCCTTCAACTGCGCGCGCGGCCCGCCGCCGGCGTAGAGCGGCATCTGGACGAGCGGCGCGAAGGTCCAGCGCCTGGTTCCCGACTCGAACAGGCTCGACAGCTCCGGCGACAGCGTGCCGAAGGCCGCGGTCAGCGAGATGCGCGGGAAGAACGCCGCCCGCGCGGCGCCGATGTTGGCGTTGGCGGCGCGCAGCCGGTGCTCGGCGGCGAGGATGTCGGGCCGGCCGAGCAGGACCTCCGAAGGCAGGCCGGCGCCGATCTCGGCGGTGGCCGCGATCGACTCGAATCCGGCCGGCTCGAGCGCGGGGGCGAGCGGGCCGCCGAGCAGCAGCTCGAGCGCGTGGCGGTCGACGGCGAGCGCCCCGGCCGACTGCGCGCGGGTGACCCGGGCCTGCTCGACCTGGCTCTCCGCCTGCCGCACCTCGAGGTCGGAGCCGATGCCGGCGTCGCGGCTGGCGCGGATCAGGTCGAGCGCCTCGGACTGCGCCGCGATGGTCGCCTCGGCGAGCCGCAGGCTCTCGGCGTCGGCGGCGAGCCGCAGGTAGCTCGCCGCGGTCGCGGCGATGAGGGCCGAGCGCGCCGATCGTTCCCCCTCCGCGGTCGCGAGGTATTGCTCGAACGCGCTCGCCGACAGGCTGCGCAGGCGCCCGAACAGATCGATCTCCCAGGCGAGGAAGCCGACGTCGACCGAGTACTGCTCCGAGATCTCGGCCTCGCCCGAGTCGGTCATCTGCTCGGGGATTCGCGCGCGGGTCCCGCTGCCCTGGACGCCGAAGCCGGGCGAGAGGACGGACCGCTGGACCCGGTAGAGGGCGGCGACGCGGTCGACGTTGAGCGACGCCATGCGCAGGTCGCGGTTGCCGGCGAGCGCCTGCTCGACGACCGCGCGCAGTCTCTCGTCGACCAGGAAGTCGCGCCAGTCGAGCGCCGCGGCGGCCGGCGTCTCGGCGGCCGGGGCGGGCGCGGCGGCCGGGAAGGCCTCGGGCACCGGCGGCGCCGGCCGCTCGTACTCCGGGATCATCGTGCAGCCGGCGAGCGCGAGCGCGCCGGCGAGCGGGATCCAGGCTCTCATCGTCCCACCCCCTCTCCGGCGGCGACCGGGACGCCGGGCGCGGTCGCCTCGGGATCCGGCGGAGACGCGGCCTGGGGGCCCTTGCGACCGAAGAGCTGGACGACGACGACGAAGCCCAGCGGGATCAGCAGCACGGCGAGGAAGGTGCCCGAAAGCATGCCGCCCAGCACGCTGGTGCCGATCGCAACCTGCGCCCCGGCGCCGGCGCCGGAGGCGAGGGTCAGGGGCAGCACGCCGAAGCCGAAGGCGAGCGAGGTCATCACGATCGGCCGCAGCCGGACCTTCGCCGCCGTGAGCGTCGCCTCGACCAGCCCCATGCCCTCATCGAGGTAGGTCTTGGCGAACTGCACGATCAGGATCGCGTTCTTGGTGGTCAGGCCGAGCACAGCGAGCAGGCCGATCTGGAAGTAGACGTCGTTGGCCAGACCGCGCGACGAGGAGGCGACGATGCCGCCGAGCACGCCGAGCGGCAGCGCGAGCACGATCGAGATCGGCACCGTCCAGCTCTCGTAGAGCGCCGCCAGCACCAGGAAGATCACCAGCACCGAGAAGGCGTAGAGCAGCGGCGCCTGCGACTCCGACATCCGCTGCTGGTAGGAGAGCCCGGTCCACTGGTGATCGATCCCGCGCGGCAGCCTGGCGATCAGCTCCTCCATGGCGTTCATCGCCTCGCCGGTCGAGTAGCCCGGCGCCGGCTCGCCCTGGATGTTCATCGCGGGCACGCCGTTGTAGCGCTCGAGCCGCGGTGAGCCGTAGACCCAGCGCCCGGCGGCGAGAGCCGAGAGCGGCACCAGGCCGCCGCGCGCGCTCGGCACGTGTAGGCGGTCGAGGTCTTCCGGCTGCATCCGGAAGGGGGCGTCGGCCTGCGCGTAGACGCGCTTGACGCGGCCGCCCTGCACGAAGTCGCCGACGTAGGTCGAGCCGAACGCCGCCGAGAGGTAGCGCTGGACGGAGGAGATCGGCACGCCCAGCGCGCCCGCCTTCTCCCAGTCGATGTCCACCTTGTACTGGGCGACGTCCGACATGCCGTTGGGACGGACGCGCGCCAGGCGCCGGTCCTGCATCGCCATGCCCAGCAGCTGGTTGCGCGCCGCCATGAGCTGGTCGTGGCCCAGGCCGCCGCGGTCCTGCAGCATCAGGTCGAAGCCGGTCGCGACGCCGAGCTCGGTGACGGCCGGGGGCGGGAAGGCGAAGATCATCCCCTCGCGCATCGCGGCCAGCACGGGGGCCGTCCGGGCCGCGAGCGCCTTGACCCGCAGGTCGGGCCGGTCGCGCAGGTCCCAGTCGCGCAGCTTGACGAACGCGATCGCCTGGTTCTGGCCGCGTCCCGCGAAACCGAAGCCGACCACGGCCGTGCTCGCCTCGACCGTCTCCTGCTCGTGGTCGCGGAGATGCGCCTGCACGCGCCGCATCGCCGCGTCGGTCTGCTCGAGCGTCGACCCCGACGGCAGCTGCCCCATGACCAGCAGCGACCCCTGGTCCTCGTCGGGGAGGTATCCGGTCGGCATGCGCAGTCCGAGCACCGCCATGCCGGCGACGATCGCGAGATAGACGAGGCCGTAACGCAGGCGCCGGCCGAGCACGTGGCCCACCGCGCCGACGTAACCGTCGCGCAGGCGGTAGAAGAACCGGTCGAAGGCGAGGAAGAAGGGGCGCAGGAGCCTGAAGCCGGTCTCCGCCGCCTCGTGGCCCTTGGCCACCGGCCGCAGCAGCGAGGCGCAGAGCACCGGCGAGAGGATCAACGCCACCACCACCGACAGCAGCATCGAGGCGATCATGGTGATCGAGAACTGGCGGTAGATGACACCGGTCGAGCCGGGGAAGAAGGCCATCGGCCCGAACACCGCCGCCAGCACGAGGCCGATGCCGACCAGCGCGCTCTGGATCTCGTTCATCGACTTGCGCGTCGCCTCGC
>CAYZWR010000219.1:0-3276 GCA_964481735.1 uncultured Thermoanaerobaculia bacterium | reverse complement strand
ATCTACCGCTGGCGCGGCGCCGATCTCGCCAACATCCTCGAGTTCGAGCGCCACTTCCCGGGCGCCACGGTGCGCAAGCTCGAGCGCAACTACCGCTCCACGGCCACCATCCTCGAGGCCGCCAACGCCGTCGTGGCGCACAACCGGCTGCGCCGCGGCAAGCGCCTCTGGACCTCCTCCGGCCGGGGCGAGCCGATCGCTCTCCATCGCGCCGGCGACGAGGCCGAGGAGGCCGCCTGGGTGGTCGATCAGCTCGAGCGCCTGCGCGGCCGCAACTCGCTCGCGGAGATGGCCATCCTGGTGCGCACCAACGCCCAGACGCGCGCCTTCGAGGACGAGTTCTTCCGCCGGCGGATCCCCTACTCGATGGTCGGCGGGGTCCGCTTCTACGAGCGCGCCGAGATCAAGGACCTGGTCGCCTACCTGCGACTGCTGCGCAACCCGCGCGATTCCTTCTCCCTGCTCCGCATCCTCAACGTCCCGCCGCGCGGCATCGGCAAGACCACCGTGGCGCTGCTCGAGGAGCGGGCCGGCGAGCTCGCGGTCGCTGCCTGGGAGGTGCTCGAGCAGGACGCGCTGGGCAACTTCCCGCCGCGCGCCGCGACCGCGTTGCGCGCCTTCCGCGAGCTCGTCACCGGCCTGCGCGGCGCCGCCGTGGAGCTCCCGCTCCCCGCGCTGCTCGACGAATTGCTCGCCAAGACCGGCTACCTCGAGAGCCTCCGCCGCGACAACGAGGAGGACCAGGCGCGGCTCGAGAACCTCCGCGAGTTTCTCACCGCGGCGCAGAGCTTCACCGAGGCGAAGAGCTACGGCGAGGGGCAGGAAGAGGACCTCCTGACCGCCTTCCTCGATCACGTCGCCCTGGTGACCGACCTCGACACCTGGCAGGAGGAGCGTGGCGTCACGCTGATGACCCTGCACAGCGCCAAGGGGCTCGAGTTCCCGGTGGTCTTCGTCGCCGGCCTCGAGGACGGCCTGCTGCCGCACTTCAACGTCCAGGGGCGCAGCGAGGACCAGGAGGAGGAGCGCCGGCTGTTCTACGTCGGCATGACGCGGGCCCGCGAGCGGCTGCTCCTCTCCTGTTGCCGGCGGCGACGGATCGCCGGCGCCTACCAGGATCAGCGCGAGTCGCCCTTCCTCGCCGAGCTCCCCGAGGCGCTCCTCGAAGTCAGCGAGAGCCCGCGCCTCTACCAGTCGGAGCGGACCCGCGGCATCGACGAGTTCTACGGCCGCCCGCGTCCCGCGGAATCGCTTCCCGAGGCGCCCCATCGCGGCCCGCGCCGCGGCAGCCGGGTCCGCCATCCGACCCTGGGGCAGGGGGTCGTCCTCGAGATCGACGGCGAGGGCGACGACGCCAAGCTCACCATCTTCTTCGAGCGCGCCGGCAAGAAGAAGCTGATCGCCCGCTTCGCCAGCCTCGAGCTGCTCTGATCGATTCCGAAAAAAAGAGGGACAGGCACGCATTTCCAAACGACGGGGCGGCCGCACTCTCGGACGTGTCGGAAATGCGTGCCTGTCCCTCTTTTTCCTCCGTCCACCCCAAGTGCGCATCGTGACGCCGCAGCACCCTGCGGTCCAGGCCGCTCACCGCGTCCGGCGCTGGAGATAGCTCGACCGGAGGAGGGCGTAGAGGTAGTTGTCGACCCGGCGGCCGTGGAGGAGGAAGTAGCTCTTCAGGCGCCCCTCGCGTTCGAAGCCGAGGTTTTCGAGGACGCGCTGCGAAGCGAGGTTGTCGACCGAGCAGCGGGCCTCGATGCGCTCGAGCCCGACCGAGAGCAGCAGGTCGGGCAGGAGCAGCGCCAGCGCGGCGCTCATCGCGCCCCGGTTCTGGTACTCGGTCGAGAGAGCGTAACCGATCTCGGCCAACGAGTGCTCCCACGAGAGGATCGCGAGCGTCACCCAGCCGGCCTCCTCGCCGTCCACCAGCACGATCCACTGGAATCGCTCGCCGCGCCCGGAGTAGAGGTCTTCGATTCGTTGCCGCGCGAGATCCGAGGTGAGGTCGGAGAGGCTCGCCTCCTGCAACGGCTGGTGACGCCGCACCGAAGGCTCCGACCGCCAGCGGTGGAGCAGCCGGGCGTCGCTCGCCACGGCCGGGCGGATCGCGACCCGCCGCGGGCGTGGCTCTCGGTCGGTCACCATCGAGGAGAATCCTACCCAAGCTCGCCGCCTGCGAGATGATCTGTTTCACGATGGAGCACCCGCCCTCCCCGGACCGCCCTTTTCGCTATCGCCTGACCCTCGCCTACCTCGGCACCCCCTTCGCCGGTTGGCAGCGGCAGACGAACGCGCCCTCCGTCCAGGCGACTCTCGAAGAGGCCCTCGGCGATCTGGTCGGCGAGCGGGTCACGCTCCATGGCGCCGGTCGCACCGACGCCGGGGTCCATGCGCGCGGCCAGGTCGCGCACCTCGACCTCGCCCGTCCGTTTCCGCCCGAGGGGCTCGTCCTCGGAGGGAACTTCCGCCTCCCGGAGACGATCCGCCTGCTCGCCGCGGAGCTCGCGCCCCCCGGGTTCCACGCCCAGTTCTCGGCGGTCGCCAAGCAGTACCGTTACCGCTTCTATCGCGCCCGGCGAGCACCGCCCGAGCTCCTCCCGTGGGTCACCCTGGTCTCGGCCGAGCTCGATCTGGAGGCCCTCGCCGCGGCAACGCTCCATCTTCCCGGCCGGCACGACTTCTCCGCCTTCGCCCTGGCCGGAGCGACCTACCGGACGAGCCTCCGCACCCTCTACCGCGCCGCCTGGGAGGAGTCGGGGGCGGAGCTCGCGCTCTCGGTGGTGGGCGACGGTTTCCTGCGCGGCATGGTACGGAGTCTCGCCGGCACCCTGCTCGAGGTGGCCCGCCGGCGACGCAGCGTGGCCGATTTCGCGCGCCTGCTCGCCGGCGGGGAACGGGGCGCCGCCGGGCCGACCGCTCCGGCCCGCGGGCTGGTGCTCGAACGGGTCGACTATCCCGCCGCGCCGCCGGGGTCGCCGGGAGCCGCTGTGGTAACTTGAGGGCGATGCCTCAGCCCACGCTGCCGGCCGCCCCCGGTTCGCTCGAGGAGCAGCTGCTGCGGCAGATCGATCTCGCGCGCCTGCCGCGCCACGTCGCGGTCATCATGGACGGCAACGGCCGCTGGGCGAAGCAACGCAGCCTGCCGCGGATCGAGGGACATCGCGCCGGCGTCGCCGCCGTGCGCGACACAGTCGAGAGCGCCGCGCGGCTCGGCCTCGAGGTGCTCACCCTCTACGCCTTCTCGGTCGAGATCTGGAAGCGCCCCCGCCACGAGGTCTG
>CAYZWR010000218.1:0-3281 GCA_964481735.1 uncultured Thermoanaerobaculia bacterium | reverse complement strand
GGGCCAGGCGCCTGACGGCGCCTGGCCCGGGGTGCTGCGGAAGGCGGCGGGTTTCAGTTCTTCGGGCGGCGCAGGAGGAGGTCGCCGTTGAAGGTCTGCAGGCGGATCTCGGGGCCGCCGCCGTTGATCTTGCCGGTCATCTCGCGCGCCACGACCATGCGGTAGCGCCCGCCCTCGCGCTTCTCCTCGATCTCCGGCTTGGTCGAGCCCAGAGCGACCTCGAAGTCGGAGTAGATCTCGCCGTTGTCCGAGCGCAGGCGGATGTCGGCCTTGAAGTCGGCCGGGAAGGTCACGTCGATGTCGCCGTTCAAGGTCGAGAACGCCATCGGGGCGGGAGCGGCGCTCCGCTTGAGCGTGATCGAGACGTCGCCGTTGATCGTCGCCGCCGAGACCGGGCCCTTCACCTCCTTGGCGTGGATCTCGCCGTTGGTGTTGTGGAGATCGAGCTCGCCGTCCAGGTTTTCGACTTCGATGTCGCCGTCGTTCACCGTCGAGAGGGTCGCCGAGCTGCCCATCGGCACGGTGATCTTGAGGTCGATCGCCCGCGCCCAGGACTCGGCCGAGATCGACACCTTGTTGCCCTCCTCCTCGGCCTCGAGGCCGAGCGCGTTGTTCGGGATCCGCTTCATCCCCGCGCGCTCACGGCTCCCGGCGATCGCCGGCTCGTCGTCGTCCTCGTCGCGCGACACCGCCTCGATGGTGACCTCCTTGACCGCCGCGCCGACCACCTCGATCGAGCCCATCACCAGCGAGACCTCGATCTCGGCCGGCTTGGCCGGGTCGGAGAGCGGCACGGTCAGCTTCTCGGCCGTCCCCGCGGTCGCGCCGGAGAGGAGCGCCAGCGCTCCGCCCAGCACCCACTTCGTCCAGTTCGTCATGTTCGCCTCGCTCGCGGCGCTCACTGGCGCTCGCGGATCGTGATGTCGCCGTTCACCGTGTCGCAGTCGAGAGCGACGCCGCCCCCGCCGAGCACGGCTTTCGTGCGCCCACCCAGTTGATGGCGGTGCTTGCCATGTCCCCCTTGGCCGCTCCATTCGCTGGTCGGCGGCAACGCCGCCAGCGCGAAGGGGAAGTCGGTGAACACTTCGCCGTTCAGCGTGTGGAAGGTGAGCTCCGCACCCAGTCCCTTGGGAAAAGAGAGATCGATGTCGCCGTTGACCGTCGCGAACTCGAGATCGCCGGTGGGCAGCGCCGCGAATCCCACCGTGAGCTCGCCGTTCACCGTCCCCGCGTCCACCTCTCCGGCGACGTTCTCGAGCGTCACGTCGTCGTTGACGTGCTTCACTTCGAGCCGGCCGCGGACGCCGGAGACGCGGATCGTGCCGTCGTTGACGTTGCGCACCTCGAGATCGAGGTCGGCCGGCACGGTGAGCGTCCAGTCGAAACGCGCTTCGTAGTCCCGGTCGTCGTGGTCGCAGCAGCAGTCGCGGCGACCATCGCCGCGCCGCTCGTCCCGGCAGCGCCAGGGTCCGCCCTGCACGAGCTCGAGCCGGCCCGGCTGCTCGCGCACCTCGAGCTTCACCTCCTCGCGGGCGCGGGCGAGCTCCGCCGCGTCGTCGGCGCTCCAGGACTGCCTGAGGCTCAGGCGCACCGTGTCGCCGTCGCCAGCGACGATCGAGATCGCGCCCATCACGTTGTCGACCAGCAGCTTGCGATGCCCGTCGACGGCGGCGAGGGTGAAGGTCCGCTCCACCGTTTCGCTCGCTTCGCGGCTAGCGAGGGCGGGAGCGGCGGCCGTGGCCAGCAGGCAGAGGGCGGCCAGGATCGGCCGCGGCAGGGCGTGGGTTCGCATCAGACGCTCCTTCCGAGGCGGTCGCGCAGGTAGGCGCGCACCGTCGGGTCGAGGTTGGGGTTGTCGACGAGCGCGGCGAGGTCGCGACGCGCCGCCGCGCTGTCGGATTCGATCAGCAGATCGATCAGCGAGAGTTGGACGAGCGGCGAGTCCTGGCGCTCGACGGCGGCGACCAGCCGGCTGCGCTCCGCGGGGCGCCCGGCGAGCGGCTTCAGCGCTTCGAGGGCCGCCAGCCGCACGTTGACGTTCGGGTCGGCGAGCATGGTGGAAAACAGCACGCCGGTCAGCCGCTCGTCCTCCGGAGAGTGGTCCCGGGTGTAGGCCACCCCCTTCAGCCGCTCCGAAACGGAGCGCTGCTCGAGCAGCGAGCGTGCGACCATCTCGTGCAGGTCGCCCACTTCGCGGCGCAGCGCGGCCACGTCGCCGCCGTCGCGGCGCGCCAGGAGAAAACCGAGACCCAGGCCGAGCACCAGGGTCGCCGCCAGGGCGAAACCCGGCAGGCCGTACCAGGCAAACGTCCGGGAGGCGCGGGATACCGGCGGGGCCTCCGAGGGGTCGCCGGGGCCGCGGCGGTCGCCGACCGCCACCGGCCGCCCCCCGGCGCGCGCGATCTCCGCCGCCAGGAAGCCGTCGAAGCGCTCTCGCGAGCGCGCGCTCGGGGCCTCCTCGGGCAGGTCGCCGAGCTCCAGCCAGAGCGCCGCGAGCGCCTCCGCTTCGCCGGCGCACGCCGGGCACTCGGCGAGGTGCCGCTCGAGCTCCGCGGCCTCGGCCGGAGCGAGCTCGCCGGCGAGCCGCGTGGTGATCCGTTCCTGCATCGTTTCGCAGCTCATGCCATCTCCTCCCCTGCGCACGCGACGTAGGCCTGTTTGAGGTCCTTGAGCGCCCGGTGCACGCGCACCTTCACCGCGCCGAGGCTCACCCCGAGGAGGTCGGCGATCTCTTCGTAGCGCAGCTCCGAGAAGCGCGCGAAAACCAGGAGCTCGCGCTTCTCCGGGGCGAGCCGGGCGAGCGCCGCGCGCAGCCGCCGCACCTGCTCGGCCTTCTCCAGCCCCTCGATCGGATGCGGCAGGTCGGCGGCCGGCTCCGGCGCCTCGGGATCCTCCGGGAGCTCCTTCGGCCGGGCGCGGTAGAGATCGGTCGCGGCGTTGCGCGCCAGGGTGAACATCCAGGGGGAGAACTCGGCCTCCGGGCGATAGGTGTGGCGGTACTTGAGCATGCGGACGAAGACCTCCTGCACCAGGTCCTCGGCCGTCGCGCGGTGACGCGCGAGCTTGAGGAAGAAGTTGAACAGCTTGCCCTGGTGGCGCTCGAAGAGGTCTCCCAGACGGGCGAGATCCCCCGCCTGGACGGCCGCCATCAGCTCACGGTCGGAGGGCTCCTGCAGCGGGGGCGGCGCGGGCATCGCGTTCCTCGAGGTCGTGGGGGCTGCCGACGAGAGCCTCATCTCGTCCAGCAATACCGGACCGGCGGGGGAAGGTTACCGCCGCCG
>CAYZWR010000217.1:0-3315 GCA_964481735.1 uncultured Thermoanaerobaculia bacterium | reverse complement strand
GGCTGGCCCGCGGGCGCCTCAACCCCTTCTTGGTCGTACGCATCACTCGCCTGCCGGCGTCCATCGCGGTCGCTCGCTAGCGTCGCAAGCCTCGCGGCTCCGCTTCCCGACCGCCGCGTCCCACGCCGTGGACCTCGCCGCGCTGCTCACGGCGGCCAACCGCGCCCCGGGCTCCTCCGACGCTCGGATCGACGCGGCCGCAAGTGGTAATGTCGCCGCGCTCGAAAGCGCCCTGGCATGCCGATTCCGTCCCCTCTGCACGCGCGGACCGCGCCGCTCTGCACCAGTTTCCGCTGGAAGGACTGGGCCGGGTACGCCGCGGTCTGCTCGTTCGACACCACGCACGAGCGCGAGTACTTCGCCTTTCGCGAGACGGCGGGGCTGCTCGACGTCTCGCCGCTTTTCAAGTACGAGCTCTCCGGGCCCGGCGCCGCGGCGCTCCTCGCGCGCCTGATGGTGCGCGACGTCTCCAACCTCGAGATCGGCCGGATGGCCTACACCGCCTGGTGCGACGACGCCGGCAAGGTGATCGACGACGGCACCGTGGCGCGGCTCGCCGAGGATCGCTTCCGGGTGACCGCCGCCGACCCGACCTTCTACTGGCTGCAGGCGGCGAGCCGGGGCTTCGACCTGCGCATCGCGGACGTCAGCCACGAGCTCGCCGCGCTCGCTCTGCAGGGGCCGAGCTCGCGCGCCATCCTCGAGGCGGCGGGTGGCAGCGCCTTGGGCGCCCTCAGGTTCTTCGGCGTCATGCCGGCCACGCTCGGCGGCGTGCCGGTCGAGGTGAGCCGCACCGGCTACACCGGCGACCTGGGCTACGAGATCTGGGTGGAGAGCGCGCGCGCCCTCGCCGTCTGGGATGCCCTGATCGCGGCCGGCCGGCCCTACGGCATCGAGCCCGCCGGGCTCGACGCGCTCGACGTCACCCGCATCGAAGCCGGGTTCATCCTCCTCGGCATCGACTACTACAGCGCCCCCAAGGTGGTCCTCGAGGCGCGCAAGTCGACCCCCGACGAGCTCGGCTTCGGCTGGATGGTCGATCTCGAACGGGGCAACTTCATCGGCCGCGAGGCGATCGCCGCCGAACGGAAGCGCGGCGTCGCCTGGCACCTGGTCGGCCTCGAGGTCTCCTGGGAAGAGCTCGAGCGCCTCTACGAGAGCTACCACCTGCCCCCGAGCCTGCCGGCCACGGCGCGCCGCGACGGCCTGCCGATCTACGCCGCCGACGGGCGCCAGGTGGGCAAGGCGACCAGTCACACCTGGTCGCCGATCCTCAAGAAATACCTGGTGATCGCCACCGTCGAGCACGGCTTCGAAGCGCCGGGAACCCGGGTCGAGATCGAGCACACCGTCGAGTTCGAGCGCCGTAAGGTCGCCGCGACCGTCGTTCGCACGCCGTTCTTCGATCCCGAGCGGAAGCGCAAGCCGTGAGCCGCGGAGCGAGCTCCTCCACCTACGACGCAATCGTCGTCGGCGCCGGGCACAACGGCATGATCTGCGCGGCCTACCTCGCCAAGGCGGGGCGCCGCGTCCTGGTGCTCGAGCGGCGGCACCAGGTCGGCGGAGCCACCACCACCGAGGAGATCTACCCCGGCTTCAAGTACTCCTGCTGCTCGTACGTGGTCTCGCTGCTCCGCCCCTGGATCATCCGCGACCTCGACCTGCCGCGCTTCGGTTACGAGATCCTGCCGCTCGAGGAGACCTTCACCCCCTTCCCCGACGGCCGCTATCTCCTGCGCGACTCCGATCCCGAGCGCAGCAAGCGCTCGATCGCCAAGTTCTCCAAGCGCGACGCCGAGGTCTACAAGCAGTTCGGCCAGAAGATGGCCGAGCTCGGCCGGCTGGTGAAGCCGGTCATCGACGAGCCCGCCCCCGACCCGATGTCGAGGAGCCCGCGCGAGCTCCTCCGCCTCGCCCGCCTCGCCCGGGGCATCCGGGGCCAGGGGGACGAGTGGCTGGTCGGCAACCTCAAGATGATGACCATGAGCGCCGTCGACTTCCTCGCGGAGTACTTCGAGTGCGAGCAGTTGATCGCGCCGATGTCGGTCTCGGGAATCATCGGCACGTTCCTCGGAGTGCGCTCGCCCGGCACCGCCTACGTGCTGCTGCATCACTACATGGGGGAGATCGACGGCTCCTATCGCGCCTGGGGGCTGCCCAAGGGGGGCACCGGCGCGATCGCCCAGGCGATCGCCGGCTCGGCGCGCGCCCTGGGCGTCGAGATCCGCACCGAGGCGCCGGTCGCCCGCCTGCTGCTCGAGCGCGGCGTGGCGCGCGGCGTGGTGCTCGACAACGGCGACGAGATCCGCGCCCGCGCCGTGGTCTCCGGGCTGGATCCGCACCGCACCTTCCTCAAGCTGGTGGGCGAGGAGAACCTGCCACGCGAGTTCGCCGGCCAGGTCAAGCGCTTCAAGATGCGCGGCTCCTCGGGCAAGGTGAACCTGGCGCTCGACGCGCTGCCGGAGTTCGCCTGCCTGCCCGGCTTCGGGCCGCAGCTGCGCGGTGACATCACCATCGCGCCGTCGATCGAGTACCTCGAGCGGGCCTACGACGACGCCAAGTACGGCGCCTTCTCCAGGCGGCCGTTCATGGACATCGTGATCCCGTCGCTCACCGATCCCACGGTCGCGCCGCCGGGCAGGCACACCATGTCGATCTTCGTGCAGTACGCGCCGTACAACCTGAAAGAGGGCGCCGCCGACTGGCCGAACCAGCGCGAGGCCTTCGGCGACGCGGTGATCGACACGCTCTGCGAGTACCTGCCCAACCTGAAGAGCCGCATCCTGCATCGCCAGGTGCTGACCCCCTGGGACCTCGAGCAGATCTACGGGCTGACCGAGGGCAACATCTTCCACGGCGAGCTCTCGCTCGAGCAACTCGCCTTCCTGCGCCCGGTGGCGGGCTGGAGCCGCTACGCGACACCGGTCGAGAATCTCTGGATGTGCGCCTCGGGTACCCATCCCGGCGGCGGCATCATGGGCGCCCCGGGCGCGCTCTGCGCGCGCCGGATGCTCGACAAGCGGGCCGTCTGATGGGCGAGCGACACGAAATCCTGGTGATCGGCGCCGGCCCCAACGGGCTCGCGGCCGCCGTCCGCCTCGCCAAGGACGGGAAGAAGGTCGTCGTCCTCGAGCGCCGAACCGCGCCGGGAGGCCTCTCCGCAAGGCGGGAGTTCCATCCGGGCTATGCCGTCCCCGGCATCCTGCACGACGAGGCGCTGACCACCCGCGCCATGGCGGCCAAGCTCGATCTCGAGCGCCACGGCCTGCGCTTTCGTGCTGCGCCCGCGCTCTTCATCGCCGAATCCGCCGGCCC
>CAYZWR010000216.1:0-3337 GCA_964481735.1 uncultured Thermoanaerobaculia bacterium | reverse complement strand
CGAGCTCGGCGTCGGCCTCGACCGCTCGCGGGGCGGGCGCGGAGGCGTGAAGGACTCCGCCGCCGGTGATCGGCACGGGGGGCGGACCGCCGGCGAAGTGGAAGTTGATGAGGTAGAAGATGTCGGTGACGGTGACCGCGCCGTCGCCGTTGGCGTCGGCGTCGCCCGCCGGGGGCGGGCCATCGGCGAGCAGGAAGTTGATCAGGTAGAAGACGTCGGCGGGATCGAGCAGGCCGTCGCCGTTGGCGTCGCCCGCGGTAGTGGAGAAGTTGAGCGTCGGGCAGGCGTCGGATTCGTTGAACGCTCCGTTCAGCGCGCGCACCTGGTAGACGTGGGTGAAGCCCACCGCGTAACCCCCGTCGTCGAACTGGGTCGACGGCGGGAAGATCTCTGCCAGCCCCAGCCCGTCGCGGTAGAGGTGATAGCGGAAGATCCCGGACTCGGGGTCGCCGACCGGATCCCAGGTGAGGCGCACCTGGTTGTTCACCGAGGCGGCGTAGAGCGTCGGACAGGAGGGCGGCGAGGTATCCGCCAGACAGGCGCCGGTCTCGAAGAAGTGGTCGCTCTCGGTCGAGTACGCCAGGCCCAACGTCACGCCGTTGTGCGCCGCGCCCAGCAGGAGCCCGCGGTGGTCCCAGTAGCGCTCGCCGGCGAGCACCGTGCCGTCGGGCTGAATCTCGATCTCGCGGATGCCGGAGGCACCGCCGAGCTTGTGTAGCAGGTGGAAGGTGCCGTCCGCCCAGTAGAGCCAGGGGTTGACGTCTCGCGACGGGCCGCTCACGACGACCAGGTCGGGCTGCAGCATGGTGCCGTTCATGTCGAGCGTCGTGAAGCGGATCTCCTCGAGTGGCGGATCGAGATAGCCGCGGCGCTCCGACCAGGCGAGGCCGAGCTGCTGCCCGGTCCACAGGAGGTGGAACTGATTGAAGCTCTCCACGTTGGCGGCGAGGGCCGTATGCACTTGGAGCTGACCTGGGTCGTGCAGGAGGCCGAAGTGGAGGTCGCGACCCGCCCCGGCCCAGACCACCGCCCAATTCCCAGCCCACTGCAGCTGCGGGCTGGGCGAGCCGAAAGTGGTGCCGACGGGAAGGAAAATGTCCCCCTCGAACAGCGTCCCGTCCGGCGCCACGCGCAGGAAGTTCAGTCCGCCGCTCCGCGCCCAGACGAGGCCGTAGGCGTCGCCGGAGAAGGCCATCGCGGGAGTTGAGCTCACGGGAGCGGTGGAGATCGAAAGCGGGCCGACGATCGGATTGCCGAGGGCGTCGAAGCGCATGAACTGGACGTCCCAGGTCGTGCGGCTGTTCCAGGCCACCGCGAACTCGTCGCCGACCGCGACCACGGCGGGGCGATAGGCGGGGTCGGAGATGAGCGGCGCGAGGTTCGCGACCTCGTTGCCGGAGGCGTCCCAGATCCGCGCCTGGATGAGGTTGCTGCCCGTCATCGAGTCGAGCCAGACGGCGACGAACCCTCCCGAAGCGAGCGGGACCACGGAGGCGTTGAAGATTGCCGGCAGGCCCGGCGTCGTGCCGGGATCGTGACCGGTGGTCAGGATCTCGACCGGGCCCGGCGGCGCGGCGTCGCTCGCCGCGACGAGCAGCCCGGCGAGCTCGAGCGAGCCGCTGCTCTGCTCGTTCCAGGCGAGGAAAAGGTCGCTGCCGTTCGACGCCAGGTCAGGCCAGCGCGAGTGCAGGCTGTCGTCGGGTGTCATGAGGGTCGGCGACCCGAGGCGATTCCCGGACGCGTCGGTCTCGAGGCGGCAGATCTCCCCCGCCGTCGCGGCGCAGCTCACGAAGACGGCGAAGCCGCCGGCGGGCTTGGCGGCGAGCAGCGGTGAGGCGTCGGAGGGTTCGGCGGGGGGATCCTCCGAGAGGCGCACCGGCGGCCCGGTGGGAGTGCCGTTCGAGTCGAGCTGGACGAGGAAGGCGGCGACCGAATAGTCGGGCAGCTGCTCGCTCCAGGCGACCGCCCAGCCCAAGCCGTCGGCGACCACGCTGTGGCCGTAGGTGCCGTAGAACCCTTCGAAGCTGCTGAGCAGAACCGGACTGGCCGCTCCGCTCCCGTCCGACTCCTCGACGGGTTGGAAGTAGAGCGCGTTGGTGGTGTCGTGGATCTCCTGCCAGGCCACGCCGTACTTGCTCGTCGACTCGTTCCAGCCGACGCGCACGTCGGAGACGCTGCCGAGCGCGGAGCTCGCGACGACGACCGGGCCGGTCACTAGGTCGCCGTCCGCGTCCAACCGGCGATAGACCAGGTCCAGCAGCGGCGGCGAAGCCACCTCGAGCGTGAAGAGGCCCCAGTGCGTGCCGTCCCAGGCCAGGGTGAGCGGCATCTCGGCTTCGAAGGTGTGCTGCGAGATTCCGGTGGCAACGCGCACGTCGCCGCGCAGCTTGTTGCCGGCGGCGTCGAGGAGCGCGAAGAAGAGCGTGCGCTCGCTGGGGATCCCGGGCTCGCCCGGCAGGAACTCGGACCAGACGACGCCGTGGTGCGTGCCGTTCCAGACCAGCGTCGGGCGGCCCGCGCGGAAGTTGAACGTCGCGGCGCTCGCGTCGGTCGCCGTCACCCGTAGCGGGGCGAGATCGATCGGAGCCAAAGTCGTGGCGTCGAAGCGCTGGAAGTAGACGTCCTCCTGGAAGGCGCTCTCGCGTCCGTTCCAGGCGATCGACCAGCTCGAGCCGTTCCAGGCGACGCTCGGGAAGCGCGCCCAGGAGCGCGGCGGCGAGAGCCGCGCCGAGCAGACCTTGGCCGCGAGGGCGGGGAAGGTCGAGGCCGCGGCCTGGTTGGAGACCTGCGAGTCCCCCTGGGCGATCAGGGTGACCAAGCGGTAGAAGTAGAGCGTCCCCGGTGCGAGGCCGGAGCCGTCGAGGAACTGCCAGTCGTCCGGTCCGGCGGTGCCGACCGGAGTCCAGCTCGCGCCATCCTCGGAGCGCTCGACGCGGAAGCCGATCTCGTTGGCCCAGGGATCGGCCCAGGTGAGGTGGATCGAGCTCGTCGAGAGGGCGGTTGCGGCGAGGTCCCAGGCCGAGTTGACGCCGACCGAGAGCTGCGCGTGGACGATCTGCAGATTGCCGTTGCCGACGTTCTCGCCGAGCGTTCCGCCCTGATTGGCGAGCTCGCTGGTGGCGGCGTCGAGGAAGAGGTTGACCGGTCCGGCGGGTGCGTTCGGCGCCAGCGTCAGGGTGAGCCGGGCGACCAGGTCGCCGGGCTCGGCGGCGTCGAGGGTGAAGGGGATCGGATCGGTTGCCTCGGCGAACGACGCGAGGTAGGCGATCGAGCCCGCGGTCGCCGGGGCGAGCTCGTAGAGCGCGTCGAGGCCGAGCAGCACGCCGTCGCGCGCGGC
>CAYZWR010000215.1:0-3385 GCA_964481735.1 uncultured Thermoanaerobaculia bacterium | reverse complement strand
CACCCTGCCGTTCTACGAGCACGGCCGCCTGCGCGGTTTCGTCTTCTTCGACGCCTGCGAGATCGGATTCTTCACCCCCACGATCGTGCGTCACCTCGCCATCTACGCGCACCTGGTGTCGCTGCTCGTCCTCGAAGCGCTCGCGCCGGCCAACGTCCTGCGCTCGGCCATCGAGGTGGCGCGCGAGCTCACTCATCTGCACGACTCCGAGACCGGCGCGCACCTGGACCGCATGGCGCGCTACTCCGGCCTGGTGGCGAGCGCGGTCGCCGGGCGCGAGGGCCGGAACGAGGAGTTCGTCGAGTTCGTCCTGCTCTTCGCGCCGCTCCACGACATCGGCAAGATCGCCATCCCCGAGGAGGTGCTCCTCAAGCCGACCCGGCTGACGCAAGGCGAGATCGAGCTCATGCGCACGCACGTCGAGCGCGGCATCGTGCTGATTCAGTCGATGGCCTCCGCCTTCGGTCTGGGCCGCGCCGAGCATCTCGACATCCTCTACAACATCGTGCGCTATCACCACGAGTGCTGGGACGGCAGCGGGTACCCGCACGGCATCGCCGGCCGCGCGATTCCCCTGGAGGCGCGGATCGTGAGCGTCGCCGACGTGTTCGACGCCCTGACGACCGAGCGGCCCTACAAGGAGGCGTGGAGCAACGAGCGCGCCTACGCCTTCCTCGAGGAGCAGGCCGGAAACCGCTTCGATCCCGAGTGCGTGCACGCCTTCGTCACCGAGCGGGCGCGCGTCGAAGAGATCCAGGAGCGCTTCCGTGTCGCGGTGGATCGCCTGAGCGGTTTCCGGGAGGCGTATCTCGAGGAGTGGTGACCGGCTCAGCGGTCGAGCGGGCCGTCGTCCTGCAACAGTCCGAGGTCGTAGACCACGCCACCTTCGCCGGGGCGCACGACGCCGATCGGCAGGGCCCGCTGCTTCGCCGCCACGAACGCCTTGGAGATCTCGGGCAGGTGCGCCGGGTCGACCAGCGCCACCATGCCGATGCCGAGGTTGAAGACGCGCAGCATCTCCTCGAGCTCGACGTCCCCCTGCTCCTGCAGCACGCGGTAGGGGTGCGGGACCTCCCAGCTGCCGAACTTGATCTCCGCCCGCAGACCTGGCGGCAGGACCCGCGGCAGGTTGTCGGTGAGCCCGCCGCCGGTGATGTGGGCGAGGGCGTGCAAGCCGGGATTCGCGAGCAGCGGCGCGAGCGGCGCGAGATAGGAGAGATGCGGCGCGAGCAGCCACTCGCCGACCCTCCGCTTCTCCGGGTCGCCCGGAATCCGGTCGCGCAGGGAGAGCTTCATGGTGTCGAAGAAGATCCGTCGGGCGAGCGAGTAACCGTTGGTGTGCAGCCCGGCCGACGGCAGACCGAGCAGCACGTCGCCCGCCCGGACCCGCGAGCCGTCGAGCAGCCGCGGGCGATCGACCAGCCCGACGATGAAGCCCACCAGCTCGTAGTCACCAGCCTGATAGAAGCCGGGCATCTCGGCGGTTTCGCCACCCAGCAGCGCGCAGCCGTTCGCGCGGCAACCGTCGGCCACCCCGCGCACCAAGTTGACCATCTCCCGCGGTTCGAGCTTGCCGGCGCCGACGTAGTCGAGAAAGAAGAGCGGCTTGGCGCCCTGGACCAGGATGTCGTTGACGCAGTGGTTGACCAGGTCGCGCCCCACGGTCGAGAAGTCGCCGGCCATGCGGGCCACGGCGAGCTTGGTCCCGACGCCGTCCGCCGAGGCCACCAGTACCGGATCGGACATCCCGGACAGGTCCGGGCGGAAGAGCCCGCCAAAGGAACCGATCTCGGAGAGCACTCCGGGCGTGAACGTCGCGCGCGCCAATTTGCCGACCTCGCGCAGGCCCTTCTCCTGCGCTGCGATATCGACGCCGGCCGCCGCGTAGGCGCCGGGCTTCCCGGCCTGGTTCATCTCGCCGCGATCCTAACCCAGGCGCGACGCCGTCCCGCCCCCGGAGAAGCCCGGCGGGCGCCCGTTCCGACCCCGGCGAAGCGGTAGGATTCATCATCGTGCCCGGTCCCGCGAAGGCGTCGACCCGTGTTCGCGAGCGCCGCGAGCGCCGCGAGCGCGTCGTCGGCACCGACGTCTTGCGCCGGGAGGGACGCGAGAAGCTCACCGGCGAAGCGCTCTACGTGGCCGACCTCGAGGTCGCGGGGGCCTGGTGGGGAACGACGGTGCGCTCGCCGCATGCCCGGGCCCGGCTCCTCGCGATCGAACGGGATCCCGCCTACGACTGGTCGCGCGCCGTGGTGGTCACCGCGGCCGATCTGGCCGCCGCCGGCCGCAGCAACGTGGTTCACCTCATCCAGGAGGACCAGCCCTTCCTCGCCGGCGAACGGATCGAGCACTCCGAGGAGCCGGTCGCCCTGGTCGCGGCGCCGACCCGAGAGGAGGCCGAACGGGCTGCGGCCCATCTCCGGATCCGCTACGCGCCGCTCGCGCCCGAGCTCGACTTCGAGCGCGCACCGCACCCCTTCGCGGAGTACCTGATCGACAAGGGAGACGTCGCGCGCGGCTTCGCGGAGGCCGCGACGATCGTCGAGGGCACCTACTATTTCGGCGGCCAGGAGCACGTCTACATCGAGCCCAACGGCATGGTCGCCTGGCCGCGGACGAACGGCATCCGCGAGGTGCGCGGCTCGCTGCAGTGCCCGTTCTACGCGGTCGGAGCGCTCGCCCACCTGTTCGGCGAGCCGCCCGAGGCGATCCGCGTCGTGCAGACCACCACCGGAGGCGGCTTCGGCGGCAAGGAGGAGTTCCCCGACGTGCTCGCGGGGCACGCCGCGCTGCTCGCCGACGCCTGCAACCGGCCGGTGCGCCTGCTCTACGACCGCGCCGAGGACATGGCGGCGTCGACCAAGCGGCATCCGGGGCGCGTCCGGCATCGCACCGGCCTCGATCGCGACGGTCGACTGCTCGCCCAGGAGATCGACGTCCTGCTCGACGGCGGCGCCTACGCGACCCTCTCGCCGGTCGTGCTCTCCCGATCCGTGCTGCACGCCGCCGGGCCCTACCGCTGCGCGAACGTGCGCATCACCGGCCGGGTGGTGAAGACCAACACCCCGCCCGCCGGCGCTTTCCGCGGCTTCGGCGTGCCGCAGTCGGCCTTCGCGCTCGAGCGCCATCTCGACCGCGTGGCCGCCGCCGCCGGCATCGATCGGGTCGAGCTGCGCCGGCGCAATCTGCTCGCCGACGGCGAGACGACGGCCACCGGCCAGGCGGTCTCGGACGCCGGTGCCAGCCGCGAGGCGCTCGAAGCCGTGCTCGCCCGCTCGCGCTGGACCGCGACGCAACGCGCTCACGCGACCTTCAACCGGCGTCGGAAGACGAAGCGCCGCGGCCTCGGCCTCGCCTGCTACTTCCACGGCACCGGCTTCACCGG
>CAYZWR010000214.1:0-3424 GCA_964481735.1 uncultured Thermoanaerobaculia bacterium | reverse complement strand
GCAGGTAGAGGTTGGAGTCTCCCCAGGCGTGCAGGTCGCCCGAGCCGCGCAGCGACTGCCCCATCGCGTTGGGGCCCGCGGCGCCCTTGCGCGCGTGATGCACGACGAGCACGGCGGCGTCGTGTTCGCGTTGCAGCCCGCGGAGGTAGCCCAGCACCCCGGCGACCTGGCCGGCGTCGTTCTCGTCGACGCGGTGCATGCGGACGAAGGGATCGAGCAGCAGGAGGCGCGGGCGAATGGCGCCGACCGCGTCGCGAAGGCGATGTTGGTCGTGCGCCTCATCGAGCCGCAGCGTGGCGGCCGTGATGACGTGGATCGCCTGTGCGGCGAGCCCGAGTCCGCGATGCGCGCAGAGGCCGAGGAGGCGTTGTTTGACGACGGGGGCGGCGTCCTCGGCGAGGTAGATCAGCGCGGGTCCCGGGTCGTGCACGGCGAAGGTGTCCAGGCACGGGGTGCCGCTGGCGACCGAGAGCGCGAGGTCCAGCCCGAGCCAGCTCTTGCAGCACTTGGGTGCGCCGCCGAGGATGCCGACGCCCGCGCGCGACCAGAGCGCCTCGACGAGCCAGGGCGTGCTCGCGGCGGCCTCGGCGAGGTCGACCGCGCGCACGATGGGGAGTGCGGTGAGGTCCATATGAGGGCGCTCCGGGTGTCAGGTCTTGACCGACGAGGTCAGGGTGGCGAGCGCCTCGTCCAGGACGCGCTCGTCGACGAAGTTTTGAGTGCGCTCGTGGGCGCAGCGGAGCGCGGCGCGCACGGTCTTGGAGGCGACGCGGGGGTTGCCGCGACAGGCGCGGAAGAGCTGCTCGAGGGCGGGATCACTCAGGAGCTTCTGCGTGGCGCCGACGGCGCGCAGGCCGTGGTCGATGAAGGCGGCGAAGGTCTCGCGATCGAGCGGCTCGAGGCGCTCGAAGACCGAGACGCGGGTGCGCAGCCCCTCGTGCATCTGGAGGCTCAGGCGGCGGGCGAAGGGGGTCAGCCCCACCAGCCAGAGGGTGAAGAGGTCGCGGCTGTCGAAGGCGAAGTTGAGGAAGCCCGAGAGGTCGAGGAGAAACTTGTCCGAGAGGTGCTGGGCCTCGTCGACGATGAGCACGGGCGCGATGTGTCGCTCGTCGACCATGTGGACGAGGGTCTTCTTGAGGTCGGCCCAGAGCTGCGCGCGACGGTGGGAAGGGCGCACGCCGAGCTCGAGCGCGAGGGTGCGGTACAGGTCGAGCGGCGAGACGGCGGTGTCGCAGAGGTAGATCACCTGGTAGTCGGGGCTCGGGAGGTCGGCGACGGCGTTGCGCATCCCTGCCGTCTTGCCGAAGCCCGCGTCGCCCGTCAGGACGCCAATCATCGGGTCGGTGGCGCCGTACCGGAAGCTGCGCAAGAAGCGCTGATATCCGGGGGCCTGGGCGAAGAAGGTCTTGCCGTGAGCATCCTTGGGGAAGGGGTGTCCGGTGAGGCTGAAGCGCTGTCGGTACATGGTCTCTACTCCTTGTCGTCGTGGTCGTCGTGGTCGTCGTGGTCGTCGTGGTCGTCGTGGTCTGCGAGCGCGTCGAAGACGCCGGGGCGGGTGAGCGCGTCGTGGTCGCGCTGAAGGAGCGCGAGCGGATCGAGGCCCGTGGGCTCGGCGCGCGGGTCGGGCGCGCCGCTCGCCCGCTTGCGCGCGCGCGTCGCGTTGCGCAGGCGGTCGAGCGGGACGGTGTCGCAGACGAAGACGTCGCCGACGAAGACGCGCGGCCGGGGCGGGTCTTCGTGGGGATCGAAGCGCAGCTCGACCTCGGTCCCTGCCTCGAGCGTGTGGCGCACTTCGAGGTACTCGCCGCCGAAGCGGACGGTGCCGTCCTTGCGCACGGTGCGCGAGACCCGATGCAGGAAGACCTCGTCGATCTTCTTGTCGCGCGGGAGCGCGCGCAGGTGCGGGGCCTCGTCGAGCCAGTGATCGCGCGGGATGCGCTCGGTCGTCTCGTGCCGCCGCGCGTGGTACTCGGTGGCGAGCCACGCCCAGTGGCGCGCGTTGAGCTCGGCGAGGGGCAGCGGCGCGTCGGGCAGCTCGTCGCCGACCTCCTCGCGCCACGTGCGGTGCCAGCGCTCGATGACCCCCTTGGCCTCAGGGTCCTGCGCCTCGGTGTGGAGCAGGCGGATGCCGAGCTCGGTGCAGATGGCGCCGAGCGACCCGGCGAGATAGGCCGAGCCGCGATCGACGTAGTAGACGCGCGGCCGTCCATGCTTGCGCAGCGCCTGCTGGAGGATGTGCTCGTGCGCGACCGCCCCCTCGGAGAGCATGAACTGGCTGTGCGGGACGAAGCGCGTGGCGCCGTCCAGGAGCGAGATCATGTACGCCTTGCGCAGGTGGCCATCGGGCGCGACCACCCGAGGACCGTGCAGCGCGTCGCCGACCCAGAGGTCGCCCGCGTGCGCGTGGAGGAAGGAGCGGCGCTCGTCGGCCGGGCCGCGCAGCGGGCGCCTCGAGAGGTCCAGGCGCTGGAGGAAGCGATGGACGCTGGAGCAAGAGAGCTCCCTGGCGCGCGCGTGGCCCGCGCGCTCGAGCATGCGGATGATGCGGCGGATGGAGCGCCGCGGCTTCTCTCGCTTCGCCCGCACGATGAGGTCTGCGAGCTCCTCACGGATTGCGCGCGAGCGCCCCGCGTCCGTGCGCGTCTGCGGTTGCAACGCGTCGATGCCGCCCCGCTGGAAGTCGAGAAACCACGACTCGATGGTGCGCGCCGAGAGCGTGACCAGGCGGCCACTGGGGTGCTCGTAGCGCCGCGCGGCGGCGGCGCGAAACCACGCGGCCCGGTCGCCGTGCTCCAGGCGCGCGCTCACCAGCGGCCCGAGCACGGCGAAGCGCCAGTGCGCGATCGCCCGTTTCGTCTTGTCGTCCATGGCCGGGTTTTCGCCCGCCTGCCATGGGCACTTCGGGTGGGATTCGAAATCTCCGCGCGGCGTGTCCCGGTCGCCGGTGGAGCTCCCGCGGATTACATGAGACGCAGCCCCCGCGCGGCACGATGGATGTGGCCCGCGAGCGCACGCAGACGCCCATGCTCCGGAAGCTGGAACGCCTCACCGTAGGCGGCGACGAGCTCCGCGCGTGTCGCGTCGAGACCATGCGCGAGCGAGGCCACGAGGTCGCCGACGAGTGGCGTCGCGAACGCAGCGAGGACCTGCACGAGCACGCGCGCGTTGGACGCGAGTCGCCCACGCCAGCGCGTCACCGTGCGACGCGAGGGCGTGCGCTCGGGCGGCCGCGGTGACGGCGGCGACAGCGGTGAAGGCGAGGGCGGCGGTGACGGCGGTGACGGCGGTGACGGCGGTGGGGGCGGTGGGGGCGGTGACGGCGGTGGGGGCGGTGACGGCGGTGGGGGCGGTGACGGCGGTGGGGGCGGTGGGGGTGAACTCGTCGCGGACTCGATCACGCGCCACGCGTACCAGAGGTGGCGTG
>CAYZWR010000213.1:0-3496 GCA_964481735.1 uncultured Thermoanaerobaculia bacterium | reverse complement strand
TGCGCTGCGGCTACGGCTGGGAGCTGGGTCCCTTCGAGCTGCTCGACAAGATCGGCCCCGCCTGGTTCGCCAAGCGGCTGGCCGACGAGGGACGACCGGTGCCGCCGCTGCTCGCGGCGGTCGGCGCCGGGAGCTTCTATCGCGTCGAGGGGGGACGGCTCGAGCAGCTCGCCACCGGCGGCGGCTACCGCCCCGTCCGCCGTCCCGAAGGGGTATTGCTGCTGGCCGACCTCAAGCGGGCCGGCAAACCGGTCGCGAAGAACTCCTCGGCGGCGCTCTGGGACCTGGGCGACGGCGTGCTCTGCCTCGAGTTCACCACCAAGATGAACGCCCTCGACGACGGCATCGTCCGCCAGCTGCGCAAGGCGATGGGGCTGGTCGACGGCAAGACCTTCAAGGCGCTGGTGCTCTACAACGAAGGCAGCAACTTCTCGGTGGGCGCCAATCTCGGCATCGCCCTCTTCGCCGCCAACATCGGCCTCTGGATGGCGATCGAAGCCTCGGTCCACGAGGGTCAGCAGACCTTCAAGGCGATGAAGTACGCCCCCTTCCCGGTGGTCGGCGCGCCGGCCAACATGGCGCTCGGCGGCGGCTGCGAGATCCTCCTCCATTGCGACGCCGTGCAGGCGCACGCCGAGCTCTACATGGGGCTGGTCGAGGTGGGCGTCGGCGTCGTGCCGGGCTGGGGCGGGTGCAAGGAGCTCTCGACCCGCTGGGCCACCCATCCGGAGCGTCCCGGCGGACCCATGCCCGGTGTCGCCAAGACCTTCGAGACGATCAGTACGGCCAAAGTCTCGACCTCCGCCGACGAGGCCAGGGAGCTGCTCTTCCTGCGCGCGAGCGACGGCGTCACCATGAATCGCGACCGCCTGCTGGCGGACGCCAAGGCGAAGGCCCTGGCGCTCGTCGCAGCCGGTTACCAGCCACCCCAGCCGGTGGAGATCTCGCTGCCCGGGCCGAGCGGGAGGGTGGCGCTCGAGATGGCGGTCGACGGTTTCCGCGCCAGCGGCGCCGCGACCGCGCACGACGTGGTGGTCTCCAAGCGCCTCGCGGTGGTGGTGACCGGGGACGAGACCGATCCGACCGAAACCGTTTCCGAAGACCGGCTCTACGAGCTCGAGCGCGCGGCCTTCCTCGAGCTCTTCCGGACGCCGGCCACCCTGGCCCGCATCGAGCACCTGCTCGCCACGGGCAAGCCCCTGAGGAACTAGCGCATGCCCAACTACAAGGCTCCCTTGCGCGATCTGCGCTTCGTCTACTACGAGCTGTTCGACGGCCAGGGTCTCACCCGTCTGCCCGGGTTCGAGGAGGCGACGCCAGACCTGGCGATGGACATCGTCGCCGAGCTCGCCCGCCTCGCCGAGCAGACCCTGCAGCCGCTCAACCGGAGCGGCGACCAGGAGGGCTGCCGCTTCGAGGCAGGCCGGGTGTTCACCCCGAAGGGTTTCAAGGAGGCCTACGCGATCTACCAGCAGGGCGGTTGGCCGGCGCTCACCGCGCCCACCAAGTACGGCGGTCAGGGCCTGCCCTACTCGGTCGGCACCATGGTGACCGAGATCCTGTGCAGCGCCAATCTCTCGTTCGCGATGTCGACCGCGCTCTCCCACGGTGCCTGCGCGGCCCTCGAGCAGCACGCCAGCGAAGAGCTCAAGGAGAAGTTCCTGCCCCGGTTGATCGACGGCACCTGGGCGGGGACGATGTGCCTCACCGAGCCGCAGAGCGGCACCGATCTCGGCCTGGTGCGCACCAAGGCGGAACCGGACGGAGACGCCTATCGCCTCTCGGGCACCAAGATCTTCATCTCCGCCGGGGAGCACGACCTGACCGAAAACATCGTGCACCTGGTGCTCGCCCGCCTGCCCGACGCGCCGGTCGGCATCAAGGGGATCAGTCTGTTCGTGGTGCCCAAGCTGCGCGAGGAGAACGGCCGGCTGGTGCCCAACGGCGTCACCTGCGGCTCGATCGAACACAAGATGGGCATCAAGGCCTCGGCCACCTGCGTCATCAACTTCGACGGCGCGGTGGGCTATCTGGTGGGCGAGCCGCACAAGGGGATGAAGGCGATGTTCACCTTCATGAACGGGGCGCGGTTGCACGTCGGCGTGCAGGGGCTGGCGCTCGCCGAGGCCGCCTACCAGGGCGCCGTGCAGTTCGCCCGCGAGCGGCTGCAGGGGCGGGCGCTCAGCGGCGCGAAATACCCCGACCAGGAGGCCGATCCGATCCTCGTCCACCCCGACGTGCGGCGGATGCTGCTCTCGATCCGCGCCTTCACCGAGGGGGCGCGAGCCCTCACCGCCTGGACGGCGATCGAGATCGATCACGCGGAGCGCGATCCCGATCCGGCGCGCGCCGAGGCGGGCGACGACATGGCGTCGTTGATGACCCCGATCGTCAAGGCCTTCCAGACCGACATCGGCTTCGAGATGACCAACTTCGGACTCCAGGTCTGCGGCGGCTACGGCTACACCGTCGACTACGGCATGGAGCAGCTCGTGCGCGACTGCCGGATCACGCAGATCTACGAAGGGACGAACGGCATCCAGGCCCTCGACCTGGTGGGCCGCAAGATGCCGGCCCACACCGGCCGCTACCTGCGCCGTTTCTTCCATCCCGTGCAGGACTTCCTCGAAGCGGAGGCGGCGACGCCCGAGATGGAGGAGTTCGTCACGCCGGTGGCCAAGGCCTTCGAGCGGCTGCAGCGGGCGACCGGGTGGCTGGCCCAGGAGAGCCTGAAGAACCCCGATCAGGCGGGCGCGGCGGCGTCCGACTATCTGCACCTGTTCGGCTACGTCGCCCTGGGCTACCTGTGGGCGCGGATGGCGAAGGTCGCGCTCGCCAAGCGGGACGGCGCCGAGCGGGAATTCTACGAGGCGAAGCTCGCCACCGCGCGCTTCTACGTGCAGCGCCTGCTGCCGCGCCACAGCGCGCTGTTCGCCAGCCTGATGGCCGGCAGCGCCGCGCTCATGGAGTTCCCCGACCAGGCCTTCTAGAAAGCCGGACGCCCATCCGCCCGGCCGGGCGGATGGGCGTCGGCGCTGCGTTGCGAATCCGCCTCAGGCGTGGATCAGCTCGGGGGCGCTCTTCTCCATCTCCTTGCGCTTGGCGAGCGGCACGAACGGGCGCTGCGGGTGCCCGACGTAGATCTGCCGCGGCCGGCTGATGCGTCCCTTCGGATCCTCGCGCATCTCCTTCCACTGCGCGATCCAGCCCGGCATGCGACCGAGCGCGAAGAGCACGGTGAACATGTCGGTCGGGATGCCCATCGCCCGGTAGATGATGCCGCTGTAGAAGTCGACGTTCGGGTAGAGCTTGCGCTCGATGAAGAACGAGTCGGAGAGCGCGATCTCCTCGAGCTGCATGGCGATCTCGAGCAGCGGATCGGCGATGCCCATCTCCTTGAGCACCGCGTCGGCCGACTTCTTGAGGATCTTGGCGCGCGGATCGAAGTTCTTGTAGACCCGGTGGCCGAAGCCCATCAGCTTGAAGCCCGAGGCCT
>CAYZWR010000212.1:0-3516 GCA_964481735.1 uncultured Thermoanaerobaculia bacterium | reverse complement strand
TCCAGCTGCTGCTCTGGGACCTCGCCCAGAGCCAGCACCTCGCCTCCAGCCAACGCCTGGCGACGCTCATCCAGGAGGAGCTCAACCGCCAACTCGAGCTCAAGGACCGCGGCGTCAAGCAGGCGCCTTTCCGGGTGCTGATGGGTGCGGCGATGCCGGCCGTGCTGGTCGAGCTCGGCTTCATCAGCACCCGCGAGGAGGAGGAGAAACTGCGCTCGCCGGAGTACCGCGCCGAGCTCGTGGAGACGCTGGTGCGCGCCATCGGGCGCTTCAAGGCCGAATACGAGCCGAGGGCGAGCGCCCCCTCGGCGGCGCCGTGAACCGCCGCTGGGCAGGCGTCGCGGTCGCCTGCGCCCTGCTGATCGCGACGACGGCGGCGATCTGGCTCTGGCGCCGGGCTCCGCCCCGGAGCACGCCAGCCGCGCCGGCCGTCGCGGCGCCCGCCGCGGCGCCACTCGCGGCGCCGCCCACCGAGCGCTGGATGGCGCGGCTCTTCCTGCCCGACGCCGGCGACCGCCTGGCGGTGCTCGAGCACGAGGTGGAGAGCGGCGGCGGCGCGGTGGAGCGCGCCCGCGCGGCGCTCGATGCCCTGCTCGCCGCGCGACCCGAGGCGCCGCTCCAGCCGCTCTTCCCGACCCCGGTCGAGCTCGGCAAACTGCTGCTCGCCGAGGACGGCACGGCCTACGTCGACCTGCGCGCCGCGGGCTCGAGCGACCCCCCCGATTCGGGCTCGACCGTCGAGCTGCTGCGCGTCTACTCGCCGGTCCACACCCTGCTGCGCAACGTCCCGGAGATCCACCGCGTCGTCCTGCTCTGGAACGGGATCCAGCGCACCTCGCTCGCCGGTCACGTCGACACGGCGCATCCGCTCGGCCTGCGCCCCGAGCTCGAGGCGCGATGAACGACTCCCGGCCGATCGGCGTCTTCGACTCGGGGGTGGGCGGCCTCACCGTCGCGGTGGCGCTGCGCGACCGGCTGCCCCACGAGCGCATCCTCTACCTCGGCGACACGGCGCGCCTGCCCTACGGCACCAAGTCGCCCGGGACGGTCACCCGCTACACCCAGGCGAACGTCGACTTCCTGGCCGGCCGCGGGGTGAAAGCGGTGGTGGTCGCCTGCAACACCGCCTCCGCGCTGGCGCTCGACCGGCTGCGCACGCCGCTGCCGCACTGGGGGGTGATCGAGCCCGGCGCCGAGCGCGCGGCGGCGGTCTCCCGGGGCCGGGTCGGCGTGCTCGCCACCGAGTCGACCGTGCTCTCCGACGCCTACGGCCGCGCGCTCAAGCGCCTGCGCCCCGAGCTCGAGGTCCTGTCGCGCGCCTGCCCGCTCTTCGTTCCCCTGGTGGAAGAGGGCTGGCTCGACGACCCGGTGACCGAGCTGGTGGCGCGGCGCTACGTCGAGCCGCTGCTCGCCGCCGGGGTCGACACGCTGATGCTGGGCTGCACCCACTATCCGCTGCTCGCCCCGCTGCTCGCCCGGATCGCCGGACCCGGCGTCGCCCTGGTCGACTCGGCCACGGCGGTCTCGGAACGGGTGGCGGCAGCGCTCGCCGCGGCCGGGCTGCTCGCCACGGCGCCGGTCGCCGAGGATCACTACTGCGTCACCGACGCCTCGCAGCGCTTCGCGCGCATCGCGCAGGAGTTCGTCGGCCGGCCGGTCCGCCTCGAGCTGGTGGACCTCGTGCCGCCGCAAGAAGGGAGCCCCGCATGACCTCCACCGCTCCGCCCGCGACGCGCCTCGACGGGCGGCGAGCCGACGAGCTCCGTCCGGTCGCGATCGAGCTCGACGCCATGAAGCATCCCGAGGGCTCGGCCCTGATCCGTTGCGGCGACACCAAGGTCCTGATCGCCGCCACCGTGGAGAGCCGGGTTCCCGCCTTTCTCGCCGGCAGCGGCAAAGGCTGGATCACCGCCGAGTACGCCATGCTGCCGCGCGCCACCGCCACCCGCTCGCCGCGCGAGGTGCAGCAGGGACGGCCCTCGGGCCGCACCGCCGAGATCCAACGCCTGATCGGCCGGAGCCTGCGCGCCACGGTCGACCTGGCGGCGCTCGGCGAACGCACCCTGACCGTCGACTGCGACGTCCTCGAGGCCGACGCCGGGACCCGCACCGCGGCGATCACCGGCGCCTGGGTGGCGGCGACCGCGGCGCTCGCCAAGCTCTTCCTCGCCGGCGATCTCGCGCGCTGGCCGATGGCCGAGCAGGTGGCGGCGGTGTCGGTGGGGCTGGTCGGCGGCATCCCGCTGCTCGATCTCGACTATCGCGAGGATCAGCGCGCCGAGGTGGACATGAACGTGGTCGCCACCGCGAGCGGCCGCATCGTGGAGCTGCAGGGCACCGGCGAACAGAGGAGCTTCAGTCGCGCCGAGCTCGACCGGCTGCTCGACCTCGCGCTCGCCGGCGTCGCCAGCCTCGCCGAGGCGCAGCGCCGCGCCCTGGGCGAGCGCCTCGACCTGGTCGCCGAGGTGCAACAGAAAGGGCGCCGCACGACGGCGGCGCCCAAGGACGAACGCGGACTCTGGGGCCCCCCGCAGCGCGGCTAGCCGGCGGCGGGGAGCTTCTCGATCAGGAGACCGTGCCGCGCAGCGGCACCTCGACGACCGGCTTCTTGGTGCTGGTGGTCTCGATCCTGAGGATCGAGTCGACCTTGCCCTTCGGCATCTTCGGGGTGAGCGCCAGCCGGATCTCGTAGCGTCGCCCCGCCTCGATCGGCTTGATCGTCGCCTCGACTCCCGGCACGCTGGTCGACACCTTGGTCACTTCGACCGCGGCGTCGCCGAAGTTGACCAGGATCAGGCTGAGGTCGCGCGCGGCTTCGCCCGTCTGGACGGTGCCGAAATCGGCGATGTAGGGGGTCACCGACATGACCGGCCGGACGAAACCGGTCACCGGGATGCGGACCTCGGCCTGCTTCGGGTGGTTCGTCTTGACGACCAGGAAATCGCGCAGCGCCCCCACCTCGGCGTCGGGCTGGATGGTGGATTCGACGATCCACTGCTTCCAGGCGCCCGGGACCTCGGGGCGGCGCTCCTCCGGCTTCGCTTCGCGGAAGGTCGCGCTGAGGAACTTGTAGGGCGAGGTCACGCTGAGCACCTTGAAGTCCGCGAAGTTGTCGCTCCACAGCCACTGCGTGATCGTGCCCGGCTCGTGGCCCTGCACGTAGATGTAGCGCGCGTAGCCGGGGTGCAGCGCGACCTGCGGCTCGACCTTCGCCTTGACGGTGAGGGTCATCCGCGGAGTGGTGGGGTCGTTGGAGAGCACGGTGATCGACTTGGCGATCGGACCGGAGAAATCGACCGTGTCGACCTCGACGTGGATCTTGCCGGTGGCGCCCGGGGCGATCTTGGCGTCGAAGCTCGCGACCGTGCAGCCGCAGGTCGGCCGCACCTCCTGGATCACCAGCTCGGCGGTGCCGGCGTTCTTCAGCTCGAAGTCGAGCTTGACCTTCTCGCCCTTCGCCACCTTGCCGACATCCTTGACCGGATCGGCGGTCTGGATCTTCGGCGCGGGGGTCGC
>CAYZWR010000211.1:0-3638 GCA_964481735.1 uncultured Thermoanaerobaculia bacterium | reverse complement strand
CGAAATCGTGCTTGTTGCCGGGGAAGTCGAGATTGCGGGTATCGACCACCAGGAGCGGCGAGCGGTTGTAGTAGTGGAAGTAGTGGTTGTAGGCGTCGATCAGCTCCGCCATGTACTCGTCGGCGATCTCCTTCTCGAAGCTGCGCGCGCGCTTGCGGATCCGCGTCATGCAGGTGTCGACGTCGGCGGTCAGGTAGAGCACCAGATCGGGCGCCGGCACCTGCGGCTCGAGCGTGGTGTAGAGCTTGTCGTAGATCGCGAGCTCGTCGTCGCCCAGCGTGAGATAGGCGAAGATGCGGTCCTTCTGGAAGGTGTAATCGGAGATCACCAGCCGGTGGAAGAGCTCCTGCTGCACCACCTCCTGCTGCTGCCGGTAGCGCGACAGGAGGAAGTACATCTGGGTCTGGAACGCCGCCCCCGGGCGGTCGCGATAGAAGTCCGGGAGGAACGGGTTCTCGACGTCCTCGAGCACCTTCACCGCTTCGAAACGGCGCACCAGCTTGTCGACCAATACGGTCTTCCCGACCCCGATCGGGCCGTCGACCGCCAAGTACCGGAAGGGAAGCTGTTCGGACATGCCGTGCGCTCGCCGAAGTCTGTCACACCCCGGGCCGGTCTGGCCTGCCGCTCGCCCGCCGCCTACGCTAGAGTGCACCGAACGAGGAGCGACCGTTGACCGAGCGGGTAGGTGCCCGCGAGGGCACACCACCGGAGCCCGAGAGCCGGCCACGCGCCGACGAGGAAGCGCGTTTCAAGGCGCTCGTCGAAACGAGCTCGGACTGGATCTGGGAGACCGACGCCGCCGGTCGCTACACCTACGCCAGCCCGAAGGTGGCCGAGCTGCTCGGCTTCCGGCCCGAGGAGCTGCTCGGGCGCACGCCCTTCGACCTCATGCCGGCCGCCGAGGCCGAACGGCTGCGGCCGGTCTTCACCGAGATCGTCGCCCACCGGCGACCCTTCGCCGCGCTCGAGAACGTCAACCTCCACCGCGCCGGCCACCCGGTGGTCCTCGAGACGAGCGGGATCCCCTTCTTCGACGAGCGGGGCGAGCTCGCCGGCTACCGGGGGATCGATCGCGACATCAGCGAGCGCCGCCGTCTCGAGGAGGAGATGCGCCGCAGCCGCGGTTTCGAGCGGCTCGTCGCGACCCTGGCCGCCGAGCTCGTCGACCTGCCGGCGCTGCAGATCGACGCGGCGGTCGAGCGCGCCCTCGCCGCGATCGGCTCGTACTTCGACGGCGACCGCGCCTACCTCTTCCAGTTCGACGACGCGCGGCGGAGCATGGACAACACCCACGAGTGGTGCGCACCCGGGATCACGCCGCACCGCGAACGGCTGGTCGGTCTCGCCGTCGCCGATTTTCCGTCGGTCGGACGCCTGCTCGGAAGTGGCCGATCGATCCAGGTGGCCAACGTGCGGGAGCTTCCGCACGGACCCGAGCGCGCGGAGTTCGAGCTCGAGGGCATCCTCTCCCTCCTGCTCGTGCCGATGACGAGCGGCGGCGGGGTCACGGGCTTTCTCGGCATCGACCACGTCCGCGCGCCCCACGCCTGGCCTCCGGAATCGATCGGCTTGATGGAGAGCGTCGGCGAGCTGCTGGCGAGCGCGCTCGGCCGCGCCCGCGCCGAGCGCCGGGTCGCCGAGGAGAGCGCCTTTCGCCAAGCCATGATCTCGCGCCTCGCCGAGGGCCTGTGCGTGGCGCGCGAGGTCCCGCGCCCCCCCGGCGCTCAGTTCACGGTGTGGAACGAACGGATGGCGCAGATCACCGGCCGCTCCCACGAGGAGATCTCGCGGCTCGGCTGGGAGGCGCTCTTCCCGGTGGACGAGGAACGGACGCGGTTTCGCGCCGCGCTCGCCAAGGCGGCGCGGGGCGTCGACCTCGCCGCCGAGCCCTTTCAGGTGACCCGGGCGGACGGCAGCGTTCGCGCCGTCCTGATCTCGACCTCCAGGCTCCGCGGTGACGACGGCAGCGAGAACCTGCTGGTGCTCTGCAACGACGTCACCGATCGACGCCACCTCGAGGAGCAGCTGCGGCAATCTCAGAAGCTCGAGGCGGTGGGCCGCCTGGCCGGCGGCATCGCGCACGACTTCAACAACTTCCTCAACGCGATCCTGGGTTATTCGGAGCTCCTCGCCGAGCGCCTGGAGGGGAGCGAGGGCGCCCCTCTCGGACACCTCGAGCAGATCCGCCGCGCGGCCCATCGCGCCGCCGCGCTGACCCAGCAACTGCTCGCGTTCGGCCGCCGGCAGGCGATCGCGCCACGCGTGCTCGACCTCAATGCGGTCGTCGCGGAGATGGAGCCGATGCTCCGGCGGCTGATCGGCGAGCAGATCGACGTGGTGCTTCACCTCGCTCCCGACCTCGCCGCGGTGCTGGCCGACCCGGGCCAGCTCAGCCAGGTGCTGATGAACCTGGTGGTCAACGCCCGGGACGCGATGCCGCACGGCGGCCGGCTCACGCTCTCGACCGCCAACCTGCCGACCGTCGCCGGACGAAGCGGCGGCGGAGTGCTCCTCCGCGTCGAGGACACCGGCGTGGGCATGGACGCCGCCACCAGCGCCCGGATGTTCGAGCCCTTCTTCACCACCAAGGAGGCCGGCCAAGGCACCGGGCTCGGCCTGTCGATCGTCTACGGCATCGTCGAGGAGTCGGGCGGGCAGGTCCGCTGCGACAGCGAGCCCGGGCGCGGCACCGCGGTCGAGATCGTCCTGCCGGCGAGCGCTGCGCCCCCCGCGGTGATCGTCGACGCGCGGCCGGACTCCGCCGGAGTGAGCGACGGCGGCGTCGTCCTGGTCGCCGAGGACGAGGATCAGGTGCGCAGCCTCATGGTCGAGGTGCTGACCCGGGCGGGCTACCAGGTGCTGGCCGCGAACAACGGAGCTCGGGCGCTCGAGGTCGCGTCCGCTTTCGCGGGGAGGATCGATGCCCTGGTCTCCGACGTCATGATGCCCGAGCTCGACGGCGAGGGGCTCGCGCGCGAGCTGCGCCATCGCCGCCCGGGCGTGCGGATCCTGCTGACCTCGGGCTACCCCCAGGAGAGCTCGACGCGCACGGCGGCCGCACCCGGGTCCACCTTCCTGGCCAAACCTTTCGCGCCGGTGACGTTGGTTGCCGCGGTGCGCGAGCTGCTGAGCGCACCGTCCGGACGCGCCTAGCCGCCGCGCGGGGGGCCGGACGGGTCGTCAGGCGACCCGGGCGACCGGGTTGTAGAGCGTGTCGCGCTCGACCGGCACGAAGCCGGCTTCGCGCACCACGCGCTCGAGCTCGCCGCGCGGCATCATCTGCGCGGTCTCGGCACCTGCCATGTGGTAGATCGTCTCCGACACCACGGTGCCGTCGAGATCGTCGGCGCCGAACGAGAGCGCCACCTGCGCCAGCTTGGGCGTGATCATCACCCAGTAGGCCTTGAGGTGCGGCACGTTGTCGAGCACGAGGCGTGAGGTGGCGAGCGTTCGCAGGTCCTCGAGCCCGGTGGTGTGGTACTTCAGCCCGAGGTAGTTGTTCTCGGGGTGGTAGGCGAGCGGGATGAAGGCGTTGAAACCCCCGGTCTCGTCCTGCAGGGCGCGCAGCCGGAGGAGATGGTCCACCCGGTGCTCGGGCTTCTCGACGTGGCCGTAGAGCATGGTGCAGTTGCTCT
>CAYZWR010000210.1:0-3644 GCA_964481735.1 uncultured Thermoanaerobaculia bacterium | reverse complement strand
TGGAAATGCGTGCCTGTCCCTCTTTTTCTCGCGTAGGCGGGAGCGCGGCCGGCATCGTCGCCGTGCGGCGTCAGGGGTCTCGGGGGGGATGGTCCCTGAAGGCGAGGACACCGGCCGCGCTGTCGGAGCGAGTCTAGCGCCTCTTGCCGCGTTGCGGCAAGAGGGGGCCGCACTGCGGCAAGAAGCGTGCCCGGGCATGCTAGCATTCCGCCGAGAGAGAGGGCCCGGTCGCCATGCCCGCGAAGCATTCCCCGCCGCTCGCCCGGGCCGCTCGCCATCTGCACAACGGCCTGCCCAAGCTCTGGGGGCGCAGGGGTTTCTGGCAGATCAAGCTGCGCTGGGCGGTGGCGCCGCTGATGGTCGCGGGCGTCCTCGTCGCGCGCGCCGTCGGCTTCGAGTTCCACGCCCCGCCGATCCTCGCCATCGCGCTCGCGAGCCTGCTCTACAACGCCCTCTTCGCCTGGGTCTACGCCCGCTGGTGGCGCCGCCTGGAGGCCGACCCCGGGCTCGACCGCGCGGTCGTCATCGTCGAGATCCTGGCCGACTACGCGGCGATGCTGCTGCTCCTCCACTTCACCGGCGGGGCGGCCAATCCGCTGGCCTTCTTCCTGCTCTTCCACGTCGTCCTGGGGGCGGTCCAGTTCAACCCCGGCACCGCCTACCTGATCGCCGGCCTGGCGAGCGCCGGGCTCTGGGGGCTGCTCTTCGACGAGGTGCGGGGCGGGCTGGTCGCCCTGCCGGTCGCCTTCCGCGGCGAGCCGCTCCACCTCCTCGACCGGCCGGCGCACTCGGCGATGGTGCTGCTCGCCCTCTCGGTGACCTTCTTCCTCGTCGCCGCGCTGGTGTCGCGCATCATGCGCCAGCTCCACCGCGGGGTGGACGAGCTCGGCGCGGCGACCGAGCAGCTCTCCGAGCTCAACCGCGAGCTCAACGGGCTCTACACCATGGTCTGCGCGATCGGCGCCGAGCGCCGCCTGGCGCCGATCCTCGAGACCGTCACCCGCGAGCTGGCGCGCCTGGTCGAAGTGCCCGCGGTGTCGGTCAAGCTGCTCGCCGAGGACGGCCAGACCCTGCGCTACGTGGCGGCGCACGGGCTGCCCGAGGAGCTGGTGCGCGACACCGTGATCGAGCTCGACAAGAGCCCGCTCAACCGCCGGGTGATCGAGGGCGAGACCCTGGTGCAGGGGAGGATCGGCGGCGACGACGAGCTGCAGATCGGCGACGAGCTCGCGGCGCTCGGCCTCCGCTCGGCCATCTTCGCGCCGCTCAAGGTGGAGGAGCGGGTGATCGGCACCCTCGGCGTCTACGCGCACGCCGCCGGCCGCTTCGGGGATCGCGACTCCGAGCTCCTCGAGCTCGCCTCCCGGCTGGTCGCGCTGGCGATCGAGAACGCGCGCGCCAACGAGGCGATCGAGACCCTGATGCGCGACCGCACCCAGTTCATGCTCAAGGTGGCGCACAACCTGCGGGCGCCGCTCGCGGCCGGCCTGGGGATGCTCGAGCTGGTGCGCCTCGGCCGGCTCGGCGAGGTCACGGCGGAGCAGGGGGCGCTGCTGCAGCGCCTCGACGACCGGCTGCGGGCGCTCGACCGCGCGATCGGCCAGCTGCTCACCATCGCCAAGGCGCGCGACTTCTCGCGCGAGATCCCCGACGTGGTGGTCGACCTGGAGGAGCTCGCCGCGACCACCGAGCGCACCTTCCGCGCCGAGGCGGAGGCCAAGCGGCTGGGCTTCACGGTGCGGGTCGAGCCCGGCCTGCCGGACGTCGAGAGCGGCGTCGATCTGCTCAAGGAGCTGATGGAGAACCTGGTCTCGAACGCGATCAAGTACACGCCGGAAGGGGGCGAGGTCGAGGTGCGCTTCGAGCGGGCCGGCGCCGACGAGGTGCGCATCGTGGTGCGCGACACCGGCATCGGCATCCCCGAGAAGGAGCAGGGCAGGCTCTTCGGGGAGTTCTTCCGCGCCTCGAACGCCAAGAAGCACTCCCCGGCGGGGACCGGCCTGGGGCTCGCGCTGGTCAAGCAGACCGTCGAGCGCCACCACGGCTCGATCGCGCTCGAGAGCGCCGAAGGGCGCGGCACCCGGGTGACGATCGAGATCCCGGTCCACCGGGTGGGCAAGCCGGCGCCGCCGCCCGAGGCGCTGGTCGAAGAGAACGCCTAGACCGGCCGCGGGCGCGGCCGCGCGCGTCAGGTCGGCGGCGCCTCGGCGAGGGTCGCTTCGATCACCGTCAGGAGGTGCGCGGCGGCGAGCGGCTTCTGGAAGACCCCCGCGAGGCCGAGCGTCACCGTGTCGGTCGCCAGGTTCAGGTTGTCGCCCACCGAGCTCAGCAGGAAGACCGGCGCGCGGTTGTCCATCAGCCGGAGCTCCTTGGCGAGACCGGCGCCGGAATCGACCTCCTCCATCATCAGGTCGACGATCACCACGTCGGGGCGGTGCGCCCGGTAGGCCTCGAGGCCGTCCTCCGCGCCGTCGGCGCCGACGAACTGGTAGCCGGCGCCTTCGAGCACGATCTGCAGGAAGTGGAGGACGTCCGGATCGTCGTCGATGCAGAGGATCTTCGCTTTGCGGTCGGGCATGCTCATCCTCGCGTTCTGGAGATTGGATCCTGCGGCCGGGGGGCGGCTTCTTCCGCCAGGCCGGCGTCGGCCGCGAGCAGCTCGCGGACGAAGGCGGCGGCGCAGGCGAGGTTGGCGCGGGCCAGGGTGGAGAGCTCCTCGCCGAACTCGTCGAAATCGCGGCCGCGGATGCCGAGCAGCCACGCTTCGGGCTGGCGGCCGAAGAGGTTGCGACTGAGCGAGAGCACCTGGTCGGGCGCCAGCTCGTGGGTGGTGTAGCCCGGGCCGCCGGGGGCCGGGACCAGCCGGCGGATCCAGAAGGGCTCGACACCGGCCGAGCGGTCGGCGTCGACGAAGATCACCCGCTCGTGGCGCGCCACCTCGGCGGCGTCCTCGACCTGGAGCTGATAGTCGGAGGCGAGCGTCACCCCCGGCGGCGCTTCGTCCGCGAGCTCGGCCACCAGCGCCGGCCCGAGGCCGTCGTCCCGCCGGCCGGGGTTCCCCCAGCCGAGGACCAGGGTGCTCATTGCGGCCTCGTCCGGCGGCCGAGCTCGCGGCCGCCGGCGTCCACCAGCGTGACCTCGAGCGGCATCTGGCCGAGCGCGTGGGTGGCGCACGACAGGCAGGGATCGTAGGCCCGGATGCCGACCTCGATGTGGTTGAGCAGCCCCTCGGTGATCTCGGGCACGCCGGAGAGGTGGTCGTCGGCGATCTTGCGCACCGCGCGGTTCATCGCCTCGTTGTTGCAGGTGGTCGAGACGATCAGGTTGGCCATGGTGATCTGGTCGTTCTCGTCGACCCGGTAGTGGTGGGTGAGGGTGCCGCGCGGCGCCTCGATCATCGCCACGAACTCGCCCCGCCGCTCGCCCGGCGGCGCCACCAGGTCGTCGCCCTGCAGGTCGGCGTCGTGGAGCAGGCGCTGGATGACCTCGGCCGAGTGCAGCAGCTCGATCATGCGCGCCCAGTGATAGCCCATGGTCAGGTTGTTGGGCTTCCCGCCGGTGAGGGAGAGGAACTCGCGTCGCGCGGCCTCCGCCTCCGGCGTGTCGATGAAGTCGCAGGCGTTGATCCGCGCCAGCGGCCCGAC
>CAYZWR010000209.1:0-3682 GCA_964481735.1 uncultured Thermoanaerobaculia bacterium | reverse complement strand
TGCTCGGCCTCAGAGGCCGCTCTGCAGGGAGATCCGACCGGCCGTGCCCCCACCCTGGAAGCCGTCTTTCCCCCACCCTCGATTGCACACTGGGGGAGAGGCCGTCGGGGGAAGGCGGAGGAGACGCGACGCGCCTCGCAAAGCGTTGCGAGCCGGAGCGCGACGGAGCCTTCCCCCGACGGCCGTGGGCGGGGGAGCGTCGGCGACCGAGAATCCGGGCTCACGCTTCGCGAGCTTCCGCAAATCGCGCCGCTATAATGGCTTGGCGCGACCTCGACGATGAGCATCACGGGCAATCTCAAGACCATGGAGCTCGCCGAGCTCCTCCAGTGGCTCTCCGGATCCACCAAGACCGGTACGCTCGTCGTCGAGAACGGCAAGGTCCAGAAGCAGATCTTCTTCCGCGACGGGATGATCATCTCGTCCGCCTCGACCGATCCGCGCGAGCATCTCGGCGCCTTCCTGGTCAGCCACGGATTCATCACCGACCGCGAGCTCACCCAGGCGATGCTGATGCAGGAGAGCAACAAGATGCTGCTCGGCAAGATCCTGGTGACCATCGGGGCGATCTCCGAGCCCGAGCTCCACCGGATGCTGCGCCTCAAGGCCGAAGAGAGCATCTACGACGTCTTCAACTGGCCGGAGGGCGCCTTCCGCTTCCTCGACCAGCAGCTCCCGGCCAGCAACATGGTGCCGATCGCCCTCGACGTCCCCGGCATGGTGCTCGAGGGGATGCAGCGCCTCGACGAATGGCGGCGGATCCGCGAGCTCATCCCGGACGCCGCCTCGATCCCGGTGGCGGTCGGCGCCTTCGACGAGTCGCTGCTGACCGAGGGAGCGCCGCAGATCCTCGGCCTGGTCGACGACGACCGGACCGTCGCCGAGATCTGCAAGCTCACCCATTCGAGCGAGTTCCACGTCTGCCGCATCCTCTTCCGCCAGGCGCAGGCCGGACGCTTGAAGATCGTCCGCCCGCGCGCCGCCGCGGCGCCGGCTCCGGCGCCAGCCGAGGCCGCCGCCGGCCTGGTGAGCGCCGACGCCCTGCTGCTCGCCGGCCAGCAGCTGCTGCAGAAGGGGGAGCTCGAAGGGGCGTTGCGCCACGTTCGCGCGGCGCGAGCGCTCGACCCGGACAGCAAGAAACTCTCTGCCGAGGCGCAGAAGGTGGAGGACCAGCTGAGGTCCGAGATCGCGCGCTCCGGTCTCGGCCCGGGAGCGGTTCCGGTGCTCGCCCGCACCATGGAGGAGCTCACCAAGCTGAACATCTCGCCGCAGGAGGGCTTCCTCCTCACGCGGCTCAACGGCAGCTACGACATCCAGTCGCTGATCAAGATCAGCGCGCTCCATCCGCTCGACGCCGAGATCGCCTTCTGGAAGCTGATCAAGGCCGGACACATCCGGCTCGAGAAGCGCTGACCCGCGGATCTCCGCCCGTCCCGGCCCGGCTCGACACCTCGCGGCTCCCGCGCACCAGGAAGCGGAGTGGCCAGCCCGCCGCCTCGCCGGCGTAGTCGACCCCGACCCGCCGCGCGCGGAGCACCTCGGCGTCCGCCACCGGCTCGCCCGTGGTCAGGCGCAGGTCGCCGCGCCGCAGGTCGGCACCGTCGAAACGCCGATCGACCGCGAGCGCCTGGCAGAGGCGGGCGGGGCCGCCGGCGAGCTCGCGCGGTCGCGCCGCGCGCGTCAAACGTCGCCGCTCCGCCATGACGCCGGCACCCTCGACCGCCTCGCCGGCGCGCAGCAGCACGGCGTGCGGCTCCCCCGCCGCGGCGCAGACCACGTTCAGGCACCAGTGCATGCCGTAGACGAAGTAGACGTAGGCGTGGCCCCCGGCGAGGTACATCGCCGCGTTGCGCGCCGAGCGGTGGCCGCCCCGCGCGTGGCTCGCGGCGTCGGGCGCCCCGAGGTAGGCCTCGGTCTCGACCAGCCGCAGGACGAGCCGCGCGCCGTCCAGCTCGCGCACCAGGTAGCGCCCCAGGAGGTCGCGCGCCACGAGCTCGGCCGAGCGCTGGAAGAACGCGGTGGGCAGCGGCCGGAAGCGCGTCATCGCGAGCACTATAATCCGCGCCATGGCACGGACCGTCCTCATCACCGGTGGCGCCGGCTTCATCGGCAGCCACATCGCCGACGACGTGCTCGCCCACGGCGAGCGCGCCGTCGTGCTCGACAACCTCTCCACCGGCCGGCGAGAGAACGTTCCCGCCGGCGCGGTGTTCTACCAGCGCGACCTGCTCGACCCCGGCCTCGCCGAGCTGCTGGCCGACGAGCGCGTCGACGTCGTCAGCCACCACGCGGCGCAGGTCAACGTCCGGGTCTCGCTCGAGGACCCGGCCGCCGACGCGCGCGCCAACATCCTGGCGACCCTCGAGCTGATCCAGGCCTGCAAGCGTTGCGGCATCCGTCAGCTCCTCTTCGCCTCGTCCGGCGGCACGGTCTACGGCACGCAGCGGGTCTACCCCTGCGACGAGGAGCACCCCAAGCGGCCGACCAGCCCCTACGGCTGCGCCAAGCTCTCGGTCGAGCTCTATCTCGACGCCTTCCGCGAGATGGGCGACCTCGACCCGATCGTCCTGCGCTACGCCAACATCTACGGACCGCGTCAGGAGCCCAAGGGCGAAGCGGGAATCGTCGCCATCCTCGCCGAGAAGCTGCTGGCCGGCGAGACACCGCGCATCTTCGACGACGGCGAGCAGACCCGCGACTACGTCTTCGTCGGCGACGTGGCGGCGGCCAACCGCGCCGCCATCGAGCGCTGGACGAGCGGGATCTACAACCTCGGCACCGGCCGCGAGACCACGGTCAACGCGCTCTACGAGATGGTCGCCACGCGCCTCGGCTCGACGATCCGGCCGGTGCACGCGCCACCGATCGCCGCCGAGCTGCGGCGCAATGCGCTCGACGCCTCGGCGCTCGAACGCGCCATGGGCGCCGCGCCGAAGACCCGGCTGGAGCAGGGGCTCGACCTGACGCTGCCCTACTATCGCGCGCGCGCCGCCCGGCGATGAGCCCCCTGCCGCAGCTCTTCCGCGAGCTGCCGGCCCCCTTCTCGGCGGCCTGGCAGGCGGCGCGTCCCTGGGAGTTGCTCGCCACGCCGCTCGAGGAGCTGCTCGCGGCGCTCCCATCCTCGTCCATCGCCGGCCGGGTCCATCCCGGGGCCCAGCTCCTGGGCGACCGGATCGTGATCGGCAAGGGGAGCCGGGTCGCCCCCGGCGCCGTGCTCGAAGGCCCGCTCTGGATCGGCGAGGACGTGGAGGTCCGCGTGGGCGCTTACTTGCGCGGCGGCTGCTGGCTGGGGGACGGCTGCGTGATCGGGGCCAACGTCGAGATGAAGCGCGCCATCCTCCTGCCCGGCGCGCACGCCGCGCACCTGAACTACGTCGGCGACTCGATCCTCGGGCGCGAGGTGAACCTGGGCGCCGGCGTCATCCTCTCCAACTTCCGCCACGACGGACGGGAGATCACGATCCCGGCCGCCGGCGGACCGCTCGCGACCGGCCGCCGCAAGCTCGGCGCCATCCTCGGCGACGGCGTCGCGGTGGGCTGCAACTCGGTGCTCAATCCGGGGACGATCGTCGGAGCGCGCAGCCAGATCTACACCGGCGTCCAGCTGCGCTCCGGCGTCTACCCCGCCGACTCGCTGATCAAGCTCCGCCAGGAGCTCGCCGTCGTGCCGCTCGACCGGCGC
>CAYZWR010000208.1:0-3689 GCA_964481735.1 uncultured Thermoanaerobaculia bacterium | reverse complement strand
TGCCCGCCGGAGAGCATCAGCACGACCAGCGTCCCGGCGAGGTACTCGCCGAGCACGACCGAGGTGACGATCGAGATGCCGGCCAGCAGATCCGACGAGAGCTCGCGCCGCACCAGGTTCCCGGCGAGCTCGAGGACGAGCGGCGCGCCGCCCAGGGCGAGGGCCACCAGCAGCGGCCAGTCGGCCAGCGCGAACCCCCAGGCCGCGCCCTCCAGGCGGAGGGCGTAGCGCAGGACCAGGTGCAGCGCGATCGCGACCAGCGCCAGGATGGCGATCAGCCCCTGACGGGTGGCGATGCCGCGCGGCGCGGCGGCCGGAGCGGTCATGGCGGTCGCAGTGTAGGCCGGGCGAAGGGCCGCCGCACCGCGCCGCGGGGCGGGGGGGCGGCCTCGCGGGTGGCGTAGAGTTCGGGGGCGCGCCCGCTCGGCCGCCAGGAGATCCCCCATGCGCCGGTACCTCGCCCCGCGTCCGCTGTCGCTCGTCGCCGCGCTCGTCCTGCTCCTTTCGGCGCTCGCGCTGCCGCGTGATCTCGTCGCGCGGCGCCACCCCCTGGTCGCGACCTTCTCGATCGTCGCGGTCGATCCCGCGAACGGGGACCTCGGGGTCGCGGTGCAATCGAAGTTCCCGAACGTCCGTTCGGTGGTGCCCTGGGCGCGGGCCGGCGTCGGGGCGGTGGCGACGCAGAGCTTCGTCGAGCTCGACTACGGCGTCGACGGGCTCGAGCTGATGGCGCGCGGCGCCAGCGCCGAGGAGGCGTTGCGCATCGTGCTGCGCGGCGACGCGGGGCGCGAGCAGCGCCAGGTGGGGATGATCGACGCGCGCGGCAACGCCGCCAGCTGGACCGGGCGCGAGTGCTTCGCCTGGGGAGGCGGGCGGGTGGGGCGGCTCTCCGGACCGCCGGTCGACGGCGGAATGGGCGAGGTGATCGTCGGGCAGGGCTACGCGGTGCAGGGGAACATCCTGGTCTCGGCGGCGACGGTCGAGGCGATGGCACGGACCTTCGAGACGACCCCGGGCGAGCTCGCCGACCGCCTGCTCGCGGCGCTGGTGGCGGGAGGCAAGGCGGGGGGCGATCAGCGGGGCGAGCAGAGCGCGGCCTTGCTGGTGGTGCGCGCCGGGGCCGGCTACGACGGCCAGGACAACTTCGTCGACATCTCGATCTACGACCACGCCACGCCGATCGCCGAGCTCGAGCGGCTCTACCGTCTGAACCGGCTGCACTTCACCCGCTCGCGGCCGGAGAACCTGATGCCGGTGACCCCCGAGATCGCCCGCGAGCTGCAGGAGATCTGGACCCGGCGAGGCTTCTACGCCGGGCCGCTCGACGGCCGGGTGGACGCCAGGTTCCAGAAGCTGCTGATCGACTTCATGGGCTGGGAGAACTACGACGTGCGGATCGCCCCGGTCGAAGCGGTCGACCTGGCGAGCGGGGAGCCCCTGGTGATCGACCGCGAGGTGCTGGAGGACATCCGCGCGGTGTTCGCCAGCGGGCGCTGGAAACTTCGCCGGCCGGCGAGCGAATAAGATCGAACGAGCGGCAGCGGGCAGAGCGCGCCCGGGTCCGCCGCCCATCTCCCATGGAGCCCGACGACATGAATCCTTCCCTGCTTCCCAGCCTGGGCGTCGCGACCCTGCTCGCGGCCGCGCCCGTGCCGGCCCAGAATCCGCTGCTCCGCCCCTGGGGCGGACCCTACGGCGGGGTTCCGCCGTTCGATGAGGTGCGCGTCGAGCACTTCCAGCCGGCCCTCGAGGAGGCGATGGCCGAACAGCTCGCCGAGGTCGAGGCGATTGCCGGCAACCCGGACGCCCCGAGCTTCGCCAACACGGTCGCCGCCCTGGAGGGCTGCGGCCGCACGCTCGACCGGGTGCAGGCGGTCTACGGCGTCTTCAGCTCGACGATGAACCGCCGCGAGTTCCAGGCGGTCGAGCGCGAGATGGCACCCAAGCTCGCCGCCTTCGCCGACCGGATCACCCAGAACGAACGTCTCTTCGCGCGCCTCGATGCGGTCTATTCGGGACGCGACAGCGCCGCGCTCACCGCCGAGCAGCGGCGGCTCGTCTGGTGGGTGCACAACACCTTCGTGCGGGCCGGGGCCCGGCTCGCGCCGCCGGCCAAGCAGCGCCTCTCCGAGATCAACCAGCGTCTGGCCTCGCTCTACACCCAGTTCAGCCAGAACGTGCTCGCCGACGAGACCGACGAGGTGCTCTTCCTGGAGGAGAAGGACCTCGCCGGGCTGCCCGAGCCGCAGCGCGCGGCGGCGCGGGCGGCGGCCGAGGAGCGGGGGCAGGCCGGCAAGTACGCCATCCTCAACACCCGTTCCTCGGTCGAGCCCTTCCTGGTCTCCTCCGCGCGGCGTGACCTGCGCGAGCGGGTCTTCCGCTCGTTCACCAACCGCGGCGACAACGGCGACGCACAGGACAACAACGCGATCATTCCCGAGATCCTCGCGCTGCGCGCCGAGCGGGCGAAGCTCCTGGGCTACGCGACACACGCCCATTGGCGTCTGGAGACCGCCATGGCGAAGACACCGGAGCGCGCGCTCGAGCTGCTCGAGGCGGTATGGAAGCCGGCCGCCGCGCGCGTCCGCGAGGAGGTCGCCGACATGCAGGCGATCGCCGATCGCGAGGGCGCGAAAGTCACCATCGAGCCCTGGGACTACCGTTACTACGCGGAGAAGGTGCGGCAGGCCAGGTACGACCTCGATGCCGACGCCCTCAAGCCCTTCCTCCAGCTCGAGAAGCTGCGCGAAGGGATGTTCTGGGTGGCCGGCGAGCTGTTCGGGTTTCGCTTCACGCCGGTGGTCGGCCTGCCGGTGGTCCATCCCGACGTGCGTGTCTGGGAGGTGACCGACGGCGCGAGCGGACGGCACGTCGGGCTCTGGTACTTCGACCCCTACGCGCGCGCCGGCAAGCGTTCCGGCGCCTGGATGAACGCGTACCGCACGCAGGAGCGCTTCGCCGACGAGGTGACCACCATCGTCTCGAACAACTCGAACTTCGTGAAGGGGGCCCCGGGCGAGCCGGTGCTGATCAGCTGGGACGACGCGCGGACCCTGTTCCACGAGTTCGGCCACGCCCTGCACGGGCTCGCCTCGAACGTCAGCTATCCGACGCTGGCGGGCACCGCGGTGGCGCGCGACTACGTGGAGTTCCCGTCGCAGCTGCTGGAGCATTGGCTGTCGACGCCGGAGGTGCTCGACCGCTTCGCCGTGCACTACCGCACCGGCGAGGCGCTGCCCCGCGCGCTGCGCGACCGGATCGAGCGCGCCGCGACGTTCAACCAGGGCTTCGCGACCCTCGAGTACCTGGCGAGCGCGGTGGTCGACCTGAAGCTCCACCTGGCCGGCGAGGCGAAGATCGATCCCGACCGCTTCGAGCGCGAGACGCTCGCCGCGCTCGGCATGCCGCGCGAGATCGTCATGCGGCACCGCACGCCGCACTTCAGCCACGTCTTCTCGAGCGACGGCTACGCCGCGGGCTACTACAGCTACCTGTGGGCCGACACGCTGACCGCCGACGCCTGGGAGGGCTTTCTCGAAGCGGGCGGTCCGTGGGACCGGGCGATGGCGGCGCGGCTCCGCGAGCACGTCTTCGCGGTCGGCAACACGGTCGATCCGGCGGAGGGCTATCGCGCCTTCCGGGGCCGCGACGCGGGAATCGACGCGCTGATGCGCGACCGCGGCTTCGCC
>CAYZWR010000207.1:0-3718 GCA_964481735.1 uncultured Thermoanaerobaculia bacterium | reverse complement strand
ACCAGGTGGTGGCGCTGATCGGCGGGGCCGGCGAAGCCGGCGCGCAGCCGGCCGCAACGCCGGCCGCGCCCGCCCGGGCGGCCGGGGTGGCGCCGCCGAAGGCGGCCGAGCTCCCGAAGGCGACTCCCACGCCGCCTCCTCCGCCGGTCGCCGCCGCGGTCCCCGCGCCCAAGCCGGCGGCGCCAGTCGGCCAGTTCGACTACGACCTGGTGATCGTGGGCAGCGGTCCAGGCGGCTATGTCGCGGCGATCCGCGCCGGCCAGCTCGGGTTGAAGGTCGCCTGCGTCGAGAAGGACCCCAAGTTCGGCGGCACCTGCACCCACCGCGGCTGCATTCCGACCAAGGCGCTGCTCCATTCGGCGGAGCTGCTCGATCAGATCCGCCACGCCGGCGATTTCGGCATCGGGGTCGGCGAGCCGACGCTCGACATCGCGAAAGTGCACTCCTACAAGCGGGGCATCGTCGACAAGAGCGCCAGCGGGATCGTCTCGCTGTTCAAGAAGTACAAGGTCGAGGGGATCCAGGGTTTCGGACGTCTCGCCGGGCCCAACGCGGTCGAGGTGACCGCCGCGGACGGCGGCAAGCGCACCCTCACCACCCGCTTCGTGATGGTGGCGACCGGCTCGGTGCCGCGCGAGATCCGCATCGCGCCGACCGACGGCGCGGCGATCGTCAACTCCGATCACGTGCTCGAGATGGAGCGCGTGCCGAAGTCGATCGTGGTGCTCGGCGCGGGCGCGGTGGGGACCGAGTTCGCGTCGGTCTATCGCTCGTTCGGCGCCGAGGTGACCCTGGTGGAGATGCTGCCCCGCGTCCTGCCGATCGAGGACGAGGAGGTCTCCAAGGAGCTCGAGCGGCAGCTCAGGAAGCGCGACATCAAGGTGATGACCGGCACGCAGCTGGTCTCCGCCGAGAAGACGGCGTCCGGCGTGCGCCTCGGCCTCAAGCAGGGCGAGAAGAGCTCGACGCTCGAGGCCGAGATGCTCCTGGTGGCGATCGGTCGCGCGCCGGTGACCGAGGGGATCGGGCTCGAGGCCCTGGGTATCGCGACGGAGAGGGGCTACATCCCGGTCAACGGCGTGATGCAGACCAGCGTGCCCAACGTCTACGCGATCGGCGACGTCGTGCCGACGCCCTGGCTGGCGCACGTCGCCTCCGCCGAGGGGATCCTGGCCGTCGAGCACATGGCGGGCCACGACGCCCGTCCACTCGACTACGACCTCACCCCCTCCTGCACCTACTGCGAGCCGGAAGTGGGGAGCGTCGGCCTGAGCGAAGCGAAGGCCCGGGAGCGGGGCTACGACGTCCAGGTCGGCAAGTTCAGCTTCATGGCGAGCGGCAAGGCGCGCATCCTCGGCAAGGCGCAGGGCTTCGTCAAGATCGTGCGCGACAAGAAGTACGACGAGATCCTCGGCGTCCACATCCTCGGCCCGCACGCCACCGACCTGATCGCCGAGGCCTGTGCGGCCATGCGCGCCGAGATGACGGCGGAGGAGCTCTTCCGCACGATCCACGCGCATCCGACGCTCTCCGAGGCGGTGATGGAAGCGGCCCACGCCTCCCACGGCGCGGCGATCCACTCGTGATCGTGCCTCGGTGCTCCCCCTCGCGGGTCCTGTCTGGCCCGCTTCCCGTTGGGTGCTCGCTGAGAAGGCTGCGCGCCCAACGGGAGCCCTCGGTCCAGCCACCCGCTCACGCCCACCCGGCGACGCGGGCGAAGCCAGCCGGCCGGGGGTGGGGGGACGCATGACGTCCGGCCTGGGCCCGCTGCATCCGACGACCGGTGACTCGCCGCAGGACCGCCTCGCCAAGAGCGATCTGCCGCGCGAGCGCCAGCTCGAGCTCTACCGCTGGCTGAAGCTCAACCGCCTGGTCGAGGACCGGCTCACCAATCTCTATCGCCAGAACAAGGTGGTGGGCGGGCTCTACTCGTCGCGCGGGCAGGAGGCGGTCTCGGTCGGCACCGCCTACGCCCTCGAGCCGGGGGACGTGGTGGGACCGCTGATCCGCAATCTCGGCGCGTTGCTGGTCCGGGGCGTGGCGCCGCGCGAAGTCTTCATGCAGTACATGGCCCGCGCCGGCAGCCCGACCGGCGGCCGCGACTGCAACTTGCACTTCGGCGATCTCTCGCGCGGCCTCGTCGCACCCATCTCGATGCTCGGGGCGCTGATTCCGGTGATGGCCGGCGTCGCCTTCGCGGCGAGCTACACCGGGAAGCGGTTCGTCGCGCTCACCTACATCGGTGACGGCGGCACCTCGACCGGGGACTTCCACGAAGGGATGAACCTCGCCGCCGTGCTCGGCGTCCCGCTGGTCGTGATCGCCGAGCACAACGGCTACGCCTACTCGACCCCGACGTCGCGCCAGATGAAGATCCGGGATCTCGTGCAGCGCGCCGCGGCCTACGGCATTCCGGCGCGGATCGTCGACGGCAACGACGTGCTCGCGGTCTACGAGGCCACCCGCGCCGCGGCGGAGCGGGCACGCTCGGGCGGCGGTCCGCAGATGATCGAGGTCAAGACCTTCCGCATGAAGGGGCACGCCGAGCACGACGACGCGGGCTACGTGCCGCGCGAGCTCGTCGAGGCGTGGAAGGGGCGCGATCCGATCGATCGTTTCGAGCGCCATCTGCTCGCCGGCGGCCTCGCCACGCAGGAGGAGCTCGACCGGATCGTCGCGGGCATCCACGGCCTGCTCGACGCCGACGTCGACGCGGCGCTCGCCTCGCCCCTGCCGTCCGCGGAGGGAGCGCTCGGCGGCGTCTTCGAGGAGAGCGCGCCGTGAGCGCGGAGGTGACGCTGCTCGAAGCCGTCTCGCACGCGCTGCGCGACGCGATGCGGACCGACCCTTCCGTCTTCCTGATCGGCGAGGACCTCGGGCGTTACGGCGGCGCGTTCCGGGTCACCGCCGGCTTCCTCGACGAGTTCGGTCCGCGGCGGGTGGTCGACGCGCCGATCTCCGAGTCGGGATTCACCGGCGCCGCGATCGGCGCCGCGATGATGGGTCTGAAGCCGGTCGTCGAGTATCAGTTCATCGATTTCATGGCGAACGCCTTCGACATGATCGTCAACTTCGCCGCCACCAGCCGCTATCGCTGGGGGCAACCGATTCCCCTCGTGTTGCGCGGCCCCTCGGGCGGCCGGGTCTCCGGCTCGGCGTTCCACTCGGCGAATCCCGAGGGCTTCTACCATCGCGCACCCGGGTTGAAGATCGTCTATCCGTCGACGGTCGACGACGCCTACGGACTGATGCGCTCGGCGATCGCCGACCCGAACCCGGTGCTCTTCTTCGAGCACAAGTACCTCTACCGGCGGATCAAGGCGCCATTGCCGGGCGACGGCCACCGGGTCCCGATCGGCAGGGCACGGCTGGCGCGCGCGGGTCGCGACGTCTCGGTGATCACCTACGCGGCGATGCTGCACGTCGCGCTCGAGGCCGCCGAACGGCTGTCGGCCGAGGGGATCGAGGTCGAGGTGCTGGATCTCCGGACGCTCAAGCCGCTGGACGACGAAGCGATCCTCGCCACGGCGAGGAAGACCGGCCGCGTCCTCGTGCTCAACGAGGAGCCGCTCACCGGATCGCTCGCCGGCGAGGTCGCCGCCCGCATCGCCGAGGGCGCCTTCTGGCACCTCGACGCGCCGGTCGCGCGCCTCTGCTGCCTCGACACCCCGGTGCCCTACAGCCCGCCGCTCGAGGACTTCTATCTGCCCAACGCCGA
>CAYZWR010000206.1:0-3720 GCA_964481735.1 uncultured Thermoanaerobaculia bacterium | reverse complement strand
TGGTCACCGCCGTCCACGTCCAGATGGGTGACGAAGTGCGCGCCGGCCAGACCCTGATCTCGATCGACCCGAGCGCCGCCGAGGGGCAGGCCGCCCAGGCGCGCGGCGCGCTCGCCCAGGCGGAGGCCGCGCTCACCCTGGCGCGACGCAACTACGAGCGTTTCCAGGCGCTCGCCGCCACGCAATCCGCTTCCGAGCTCGAGGTCGACCTCGCCCGCATGCAGTTCGAGCAGGCGCAGGGCGCCGTCGAGCAGGCCGAGGGCGCGGTCGCCGCCGCGCAGTCGGTGGCGCGCGAGTCGCGGGTCGTGGCGCCGTTCGCGGGCCGCATCACGTCTCGGCTGGTCGAGGTCGGGGATCTCGCGGCACCCGGCCGGCCGCTCGCCATGATCGAGTCGCTCGCCGGACGGCGACTGGTCGTCGCCGTGCCCGAGACGGTCGCCCTTGCCGCCGCCCTCGCGCCCGGCGACGCGCTCGCCGTCACCCTCGACGCCCAGCCGGCGCTCGGCGAGATCGCCGGGCGGGTGGCCGAGATCTCGCCCGGTCCCGACCCGGTCACCCACGCCTACACGGTGAAGATCGACCTGCCGGTCGTGGATGCGGCCGCCGGCGCGGCGGGCCGGGCCCTCCTGCCGGTCGGCCGGCGCGAGGCGGTGCGCGTGCCGCGCGAGGCGCTGATCGAGAGCGGCAGCCTGACGCTCGTCGTCGTCCGCGACGAGCAGGGACGCGCCCAGTCGCGGGTGGTCACTCCGGGCGACCTCGCCGCCGACGGCCGGATCGAGATCCTCTCCGGGCTCGCGGGTGGCGAGTCGGTCCTGCTCGGGCTCGCCGCCGCGCCCGCCGCCGGCGCCCGGGTCGAGGTGCAGCCGTGAGCCACGACCGAGCGAACCGCCCCGGGGCGGCGGGTGGCTCGGCCGGGCTGCCCGAGGGCACCCGACGCGAGGCCCTCCGCCTGCGCCAGTCGAGGAAGCCGATGGGCTTCGCGGGCAAGGTCGCGGCGGCCTTCCTCGACTCCAAGCTGACGCCGTTGCTGGTCGTCGCCTCCCTGCTGCTCGGCGCCTTCGGCATCCTGGTGACCCCGCGCGAGGAGGAGCCGCAGATCAAGGTCCCGATGGTCGACGTCTTCCTGCAGCTGCCGGGCGCGACGGCCGACGAGGTCGAGCGCCGGCTGGTGACGCCGCTCGAGAAGGCGCTGTTCGAGATCCCCGGGGTCGAGCACGTCTACTCGACCTCGCAGCCCTCGGGCGGGATGATCATCGTGCGCTACCTGGTCGGCACCGACCCCGACCGCGCCGCGCTCGCCGTCCACACCAAGCTCGCCGAGAAGGCCGGCGAGCTCCCTGCCGGCGCGCCGCCGCCGCTGGTCGTGCCGCGCGGCATCGACGACGTGCCGGCGCTCGCCTACACGCTCTGGTCGACCACCGCCTCGCCGCTCGAGCTGCGCCAGGTGGCCCAGGAGCTGCGCGCCGAGCTGGTCCGCCACCCACGGGTCGCCCAGGTGCAGGTGCTGGGCGGCGTGCGCCGCGCCATCGGCGTGCGCTTCGACCGCGAACGGCTGGCCGCCCATCAGGTTTCGATCCTGCAGGTCCACCAGGCGCTGTCGGGGCTCGACTGGAAGCTGCCCGCCGGCAGCTTCGCCGCCGGCGACGTCGACACCGAGGTCGAAGTCGGCGCGCTCTTCCGCTCCGCCGACGAAGTCGCGGCAGCGGTCGTCGGCGTCTACGCCGGCCGGCCGGTCTACCTGCGGGACGTCGCGCGCGTCACCGACGGCCCCGACGAGCCGGCGCAATACGTCTGGATGACCGCCGGCGCCGCCGGTGCCGAGAAGGGCCTGCCCGTCGGGCTCGACACGCCGGCGGTGACCCTCGCGATCGCCAAGAAGCCGGGCACCAACGCGGTCCAGCTCGTCGCCGAGCTCGACGCGCTGGTCGCGCGGATGCGCGGGCCGGTGCTGCCGTCGAACGTCGAGATCACCAAGACCCGCGACTACGGCTTCACCGCCGACGAGAAGTCCTCCGAGCTGATGAAGCACCTCGGCCTCGCCACCCTCTCGGTGGTGCTGCTGATGGCGATCGCGCTCGGCCGCCGCGAGGCGGTGGTGGTGCTGGTCGCGGTGCCGGTGACCCTGGCGCTGACCCTCGCGGCCTCCTATCTCTTCGGCTACACGCTCAACCGGGTGACCCTGTTCGCCCTGATCTTCGCGATCGGCATCCTGGTCGACGACGCCATCGTGGTGGTCGAGAACATCCACCGCCACTTCCAGCTCGGCTGGACGAACCCGCGCCACGCCACGGTCTACGCCACCGACGAGGTCGGCAACCCGACCATCCTCGCCACCTTCACGGTCATCGGCGCGCTGCTGCCGCTCGCCTTCGTGTCCGGCCTGATGGGCCCCTACATGCGGCCGATCCCGATCAACGCCTCGGCGGCGATGCTCTTCTCGCTCCTGGTGGCGTTCGTGGTCTCGCCCTGGCTCACCTACCGCCTCTTCAAGAAGCACGCCGAGGAGATGGCCTCCGGCCAACACGCCAAGCCGGAGTCGGAGACCGTCCAGGAGGGGCGGCTCGACCGGCTCTACCAGCGGATCTTCGCGCCGCTCCTCGCCTCGCGCCTCAAGCGCTGGGCGCTGCTCGCCGGCGTCGCCGCGCTGATGGTGCTCTCGGTGACGCTCTTCCCGCTGCGCGTCGCGGTGGTCAAGATGCTGCCCCACGACAACAAGAGCGAGCTGCAGGTGGTGGTCGACATGCCCGAGGGGACCACCCTCGAGCGCACCGCCGCCGTGGCCCGCGAGCTGGCGATGACCGTGCGCACCCTGCCCGAGGTCACCGACGTGCAGACCTACGTCGGCACCTCGGCGCCGTTCAACTTCAACGGCCTGGTGCGCCACTACTTCCTGCGCTCGGGGCCGCTGGTCGCCGACCTGCAGGTGAACCTCCTGCCCAAGCACCACCGCGACCGGGCGAGCCACCCGTTCGCCAAGCAGCTGCGGCCGCTGCTCGAGCCGATCGCCAAGCGCCACGGCGCCAACGTCAAGGTCACCGAGGTGCCCCCCGGGCCGCCGGTGCTCTCGACGCTGGTGGCCGAGATCTACGCCCCGAGCGCCGGCGAGCGGCTCCGGCTCGCCGAGCAGGTCAAGGGGATCTTCGAGAGCACGCCCGGCGTGGTCGACGTCGACTGGTACGTCGAGGGTCCGGGCCCCAAGCTCGAGCTCGAGGTCGACCGCGAGAAGGCGGCGCGCGCCGGCGTCTCCCCCGAGGTCGTGGCGCGCACCCTGCGGGTGGCGCTCGCCGGCGCCGACGCCGCCCACCTCGCCGACCCGCGGGCGCGGGAGCCGGTGCCGGTCACCCTGCGGCTCGACCGCGCGCAGCGCTCGGGGGTCGCCGAGCTGCTGTCGGTCGACGTGCACGGCGCCGCGGGGCAGCTGGTGCCGCTCTCCGAGCTGGTGCGGCCGGTCGAGACCGCGCGCGCGCCGTTCGTCTACCACAAGAACCTGCGGCCGGTGACCTACGTGCTCGGCGACGTCGCGGGTGCCGCCGAGTCGCCGGTCTACGCCCTGCTCGACATGGGCGACCGCATCGGCGAGCTGCGGGACTCGGGCGGCCGCCCGCTCGACGTGCTGTTCGCCGGCCGGCCGGCCGACGGCACGCGCTCGGCGCTGGTCTGGGACGGCGAGTGGCAGGTCACCCACGACGTCTTCCTCGACATGGGGATCGCCTTCGGCGC
>CAYZWR010000205.1:0-3739 GCA_964481735.1 uncultured Thermoanaerobaculia bacterium | reverse complement strand
ACGGTGGGCTCGGCAGTCTTGCCTGTCTTGCGGGCGGGCATGGTGGTCTCCCGTAGCTCGGAAGTGTAATCGACCCAACGGCGAAGGAGCTGAGCGGTTGCAGGGATGCGCGAAGCTCAGCCCTGACGCCCGCCGAATCGGCGTCTTAGCCAGCCGACCTCTCGCGTCTCGGCACCAGCCAAGGCTGGGTGACGCCGGAACTAGTACACTGAAAACGGCGCATGCGACGACCTCTTGCTCTGCTGCTGATCGCTGTCGTCTTGCTCGCGGTGGCTGGTGCGGCTTGGATTGGCGCCGCGCCAGCGACCCTGACCGCTGTATGCGCTGTGCTTCTGGTGCTGGCTGGAAGCGCCACGCGCCCAGGCGATCGCGTCGCACCGCGGCCGACGACCTTCGTTTCGCTCACCCTTCTCCGCGGTCCTCCCACGGTTCGTCGTCCGCAACGCGGAATCGCGACGACCGGAATGGAGGACCGATGGCACGAAGAAGGCGCCTTGCAACCATACTCGCCTACCTGACCCTCGAGATCGGCGCGCTCGTCGGCGTGCCCGTTCGGCTCGACCAGATCGAAGAGATGACGCGGCTGCTGAGCCGGCCGCAGGTTTCGTCTGTTGCCGAGCGAAACGGCGGCGGCGAGCCGCCGAGGCTGGCAGCGAGCGACGGAGAAGAGTCGTAGAAGCCCCGAGCGGGTACGAACCGGGGCGGTTGGGCACGTGCCACGACCGCTGCCGTCGGCTCGAGCGCGGGGTCAGGTGTCCTGCCGTACCCAGCCGACTTCACGCGCCCACTGCAGCTGCCGGGCGCGGCGTTCCTGAAAGGACTCCGGTGGGTGCTGGTTCGCTCGTTCCGCTTCGCGCCGCAGCCGAGCGGTGGTTCTGGACAGAGGTGGGAGACCGACTGCGGCCCTGAGCATCTCCACCGAATCCGGCTCCTCGATGGGACACGGGCTGAGTCGCCCATGCTCATCCCAGTCGTGAATCGTGCCGTACACCTGTGGCCGGAGCTCGTTGCAGCGAATCCGGTCGGTGAGATAGGCAAGGTGGGACGGCGCTGCATCGCCGTTCTCGACCGCTTCGCGAAGCGTGGAGTGGAACCTGCGCTGGAGCTCCGGGCACGAAATGGCGTGCTGAGCAACGAGCCAGGCTGCCTCGGCGGCCTCAGGGCCCACGAGCCGTAGCCCGGGCCAACCGAACGTCTCGACGACTGCGGCGAGCTGCGCAGCGTTCTCCCGGTGCACGGCTTCCATCTCTGCTGCGTAACCCGCGAACAGCTCGCCGCTCGCCGCGAGCCGTTCACGGACCTCGAGATCGTGCCGTTGCATTTCGAGAAGCTGCGCTGCCAGCGACCGGTGATCCATGCCGTCTATCGTTCGAGATGAGGGTGGACCGACCGGCGCAGCCGGTTGGGTTTCCCCTCGATGGGATGGCTCGACCTCACCGTGACCTGGACAGGATGGCCCATCGCTCGTGATCCCGCCAGCGACCGCCGATCTTCAGGTAGCGCGGCGAGAAGCCTTCCTGACGAAAGCCCAGCGATTTGACCAGCTCGATCGACGCGGTGTTGCCGACCTGGATGTTGGCCTCCAGCCGGTGCAGCTTCAACTCGCCCCACGCCTTCTTCTCGATGATCGTGTCGAGCGCCCATTTCATGTACCCCCGGCGCTCGAACCCCTTGAACATGTAGAAGCCGAGGTAGCCACTCTGGAAGACACCTCGGACGATGTTGGTGATTTCGACAAAGCCGGCGATCTTGCCCGAGTCGAGGTCGCAGACCAGATAGCCGTAGTCCTTCGGTCCGCTCCTCGCGCGGGCCAGCGCTACCGCCTCCTTCTCGGTACACGGAGGGTGAACCCACGAGCGATGGAACGATTTGCTCTTGCTCGCGGCGCGAGCAAACTCCTTGGCATGGATGTCCTGGAAGTCCGCGATCGCTGGCGACATGTGAGGTCCACCGCTCCGGTGCAGCCGCGGCGCCAAACGCCGTCCGCTGCGGCCGATGGTCAGGCCGCTCCTGATTCGAGCGACGAACCTTCGGTGACGAGCACGATCTTCCCGATCACGCCTCCCTTCCCGAGCACCTCCTGCGCCTGCCTTGCCTCGGCGAGAGGAAGTCGGCGCGCGATCAGCGGTTCGATCTTCTTCTGATGAAGGAGTTCGAGCAGGACGATCAGATCCTCTCGAAACCAGGCCGGCTTCAGCCGTTTCAGGGTCTGGATGCTGTAGGGAACCACCCGCTTGCGCCCGGGGAGAATCCAACCGCCTGCGATGTACAGGCCGAAGATGCCGGTCCCACGGAAGCGCTGCCGACGACCGGGTCGGCGGGAGGCCAACCCCTCTCCACGTATCGAGGTGATGAGGCCGTAGCCCACGACGCTGCCGCCAGGACGAAGCGCCTTTCGGGATTGCCAGAGGTGGGAGCCACCGATGGGGTCGAAGACGACATCCACGCCGTCGCCCGTGAGGCGTCGAGTTTCCTTCACGAAGTCCTGGTTCCTGTAGTCGATCGGGACGCCGCCCAGGTCGGTGACGGCCTGCGCACCTCGCGACGAGCAGGTGCCGTACATCTCCAGCCCCGCGAGACTCCCAAGCTGCAGGAGTGCGGTGCCAACGCCCCCGGACGCGCCGTGAATCAGCGCGCGCTGGCCGGGCGTCACATGGACGGAACGATGCATCATCTGGTACGCCGTGATGTAGTTGAGCACGACGCTGACAGCCTCGGCGGCGTCCAGCCCGGATGGCACCGGAACCAGCTCTCCCTGGGGCAGACAGACGAACTCCGCGTAGGCCCCATGGATCGGCATCGCGGCGACCACCTGTCCCCGTTCGACTCCGGAGACTCGCTCGCCGAGCCGATCCACCACACCGACCAGATCCCACCCGGGAGTGAAGGGCACGGGGGGCGTTTCGGGGTGGGTACCCTCGCGCGCCATGACGTCGGGCAAGGAAACGCCCGCAGCGAGCACTTTCACCCGTACCTCACCTGCCTGCGGCTCGGGGCACTCCTCTTCGACGACCCGAAGTGCGTCCGGCCCGCCGTAGTGCGTGACGACGACGCGTGTGTGCTTCATGGGCTGACCTCCTCCATTCTTGTCCGGGTCCTCCAGCGTGTGCCGCCTGACGGATCCTGAGCCGAGCCGCGAGCCCTACCAACTTCCACGTTCGAAGCGAGCCGAGACGCATGGGGCGCGTCGCTGAAGCGAAGGGTCAGGCTGCACAGCCGTAGGAGTGGCATGGCCTATCGCGAGGCGGCCAGTGCAGACCAGAGAGCGCCCAGACCGAGAAGCAGGCAGAGCGGCGAATACCAGAGCGTGTCCAGAACCGCGAATCGGGTGCTACGAACCCGCTTGAAGAAGCCCACGTAGCGAAACTCCCCGATCGCTCGGATGATGAGCACGACGCCAACCGCAAACGCCCCGAGCCGCCCCAGATACCTGAAGCCGAGATCCGAGGCGTATCCGCCGGCGACGAGCAGGAGCCAACTCGCGCAGAGGAGGAGAATCGCCACGGCGACCGTTGCAAGCCGCGTCGGGACGAAAAGCGGGCGACCGTTCGCCTCAGGGATCACAGCCGAGTCACGAACGCCGCCACGTAGTGCCCAGAACAGGTGGAGACCGGCGATGACCGCGAGTGCGACTGCAACGACCAGTGCTGCTGCCTTCGGTGTCATGGGGTGATGTGCCGCCTGACGCCTGAATCAAGCCGCGCCGCGGAGCGGCGTCGGCTCGAGTGAATTGTCAGGC
>CAYZWR010000204.1:0-3743 GCA_964481735.1 uncultured Thermoanaerobaculia bacterium | reverse complement strand
GCGATCGCGGTCGACGATCTCTGGCCGCCGCCGAAGGTGAACCTGGCGCTGCTCCTCGCGCGCCAGGGTCGCGCCGGCGAAGCCGAGGGGCTCCTGCGCGAGGCGCTCGCGGCGCGCCCCGACCTGCCCGAGGCCGCCTATTCGCTCGGTCTCCTGCTCGCCGAGAGCGGCCGGATCGGCGAGGCCGCGGACTTCCTCTCCCGCGCCGCCGCCGGGATGCCTGCCAACGCGCGCGCCGCGTACAACGCCGGTCTCGCGCTCGCCGAGGCCGGCCGCGACGCGGACGCCGAGGCCCTGCTGCGGCAGTCGATCGCCGCCGACCCCGCGTCCTACGACGCGCTGTTCGCTCTCGCCGACTTCCTCTACCGGCGCGGCCGCCTCGAGGAGGCCGCCGCGCTCGCCCGCCGGATGGAGGCGCTCGATCCGGCGCGGCCCGAGGGGGCGCAACTGCTCCGCCTGGCCGGTGGGTAGGCGCGGGGCGAGCGCTGTAGGATCCGCCGCCATGCTCTCCAGAGCTGTCTCCGGTCGCCCGCGGTTCGCGGCCGCGCTCCTCGCGGCGCTGCTGGCGCAGGGTACGGTGGCGGCGGCGCCGGAGGCGCCGGAGCCGCGGCGCAACGTGCTGGTCCTCTACACCTACGGCCGGATGCTGCCGGCCAACCTCGAATTCGAGGCCGGGCTGCGCCGAGCCTTCGAGGAGTCTGGCGCTGGACCCGTCGAGCTCTTCGAGGAGTTCCTCGATTTCGAGCGTTTCGACCGGACGAGCTACCTGGTGGCGATGGAGAACTACCTGCGGGAGAAATACGCCGGCCGGAAGCCGGACGCGGTGATCGCCGCGGCGGCCGACGGCCTCGGTTTCCTGCTCGCCCGGCGCGAGCGGCTCTTCCCGGGCGTCCCGATCGTCCACGCCGCGGTCGAGCGCGCCTGGCTCACCGCGCTGGGCCCGCTGCCGCCGGACGCGATCGGCGTGCCCTGGGACCTCGACATCCGGGGCACGCTCGAGCTGGCGCTGCGTCTGCACCCGCGGGCCCGCCGGGTGGTTCTGGTCAGCGGCGCGTCGCCGCGCGATCGCTTTCTCGGGGATCTGATGCACGACGCCTCGGCCGGCTTCGCCAGCCGCGCGGCGGTCGAGACGCTCGCCGCGCGGCCGCACGGCGAGGTGTTAGCGCGGCTCGCGGCGCTGGCGGCCGACGCCGTGGTCGTCACGGTCGGCTACTTCGAGGACGGCGAAGGCCGCGAGTTCCTGCCCCGCGACTCGGCGCGGGAGATGGCCGGCGTGTCGGGGGCGCCGCTCTATTCCGCTTACAGCACGATGCTGGGCACGGGAGCGGTGGGCGGTTCGATGGCGACCTTCGATCAGTTCGGACACGAGGCGGGGCGGGAGACCGCGGCCCTGCTCCGCGGCGTGACCCCCGCCGAGCTCCAGCTTCCCGACGAGCTGCCGGCCCAGGCTCATCTCGACTGGCGCCAGCTGCGCAGGTGGGGAGTCGACGAGCAGCGCCTGCCGGCCGGGGCGGTGCTCCACTTCCGGAAGCCGGGATTCTTCGAGGAGCACCGGCGCGAGGCGCTGGCGGGCGGGTTGGTCTTCGTGGTCCAAGCCGGGCTGATCGGTTTGTTGCTCGTCGAGCGCCGCCGCCGCCGCGCGGCCGAGCTGGCGCGCCAGGCGGTGCGGACGGAGCTGATGCACGCCTCCCGGCTGGCGGTGGCGGGGGAGCTGGTCGGCTCGATCGCCCACGAGATCAACCAGCCGCTGGGCGCCATCCAGGCCAACGCCGACGCCGCCGATCTGATCCTCGCCTCCCGTCCCGACCGGGTCGCCGATCTGCGCGCCATCCTCGCCGACATCCGCCGTGACGACCAGCGCGCCAGCGAGGTGATCCGCCGGCTGCGCGCCCTGCTCGCCAAGCGGGAGGTCGAGAAGCAGGACCTCGACCTCGCGGAGGCGGTGCGCGAAGTCGAGCGGTTGCTGCGGCCCGAGGCGCGCCGCCGGGGCGTGGCGCTGGAGGTGCGGACGCCGGGGGAGCCGGTCCCGCTGCTCGGCGACCGGATCCAGCTCCAGCAGGTCGTGATCAATCTCGTCCTCAACGCCCTGGACGCGGTCGCGAGCGGCCCCGACGGACGCAAGAAGGTCGAGATCTCGCTCGGGCGCGGCGCGGGAGAGGAAGTGGTCGTCGCGGTGCGCGACCTGGGCCCGGGAATTGCGCCCGAGAACCTGGGGAAGCTCTTCGAGTCCTTCTTCACCACCAAGAGCCAGGGCATGGGGTTGGGCCTGGCGATCGCGCGCACGATCGTCGAGGCGCACGGCGGTAGGATCCGCGCCGAGAACCACCCGGCCGGCGGCGCGGTCTTCCGGGTCGAGCTGCCGGCCTCCGGAGGGGAGCCCGCGCCGCGGGAGCTGGGATGAACCAACGCCCTCTGATCCACGTCGTCGACGACGACGACTCGCTGCGGACCGCGCTGCTCCGGCTGCTGGACGCTGCCGGGCACGAGGCCCGCGGCTATGCCTCCGCCGGCGAGTTCCTGCTCGCGCCGCCGCCCGACCGCCCCGGTTGCGTGCTGCTCGACGTGCGCATGCCCGGCCCGTCGGGCCTCGACCTGCAGGCGGCCCTCGGGCGCCAGGACGTCGCGCTGCCGGTGGTCTTCCTCTCCGGCCACGCCGACGTCGCCGCCGGGGTCCGGGCGATGAAGTCGGGCGCCGTGGATTTCCTCTCCAAGCCGGTCGACCGCGAGGCGCTGCTCGAGGCGGTGGATCGCGCTCTCGAACGCGACCGCGCCGCTCGGGCGGAGCGCGAGGAGGTGGCGCGGCTGCGCGAGCGTTTCGCCTCGCTCACCGCGCGCGAGCGGGAGGTCCTCGAGCTGATGGTCGCCGGCCGCCTGAACAAGCAGATCGGCGGCGCGCTCGGCATCGCGGAGCGGACCGTGAAGGCCCACCGCGCCACCCTGATGGCGAAGCTGGGCGCCGACTCCCCGGCCGAGCTCGGCGCCCTGGCCGAGCGCCTGAGCCGCCTGAAGGCGGGCGGCGCGGCCGAAACCTGATCGCGGCCTGCCCCTTCGGGCAGTCCCCTCTCGCACCGATGGCCGATATCGCGCCGCTCGGCGCCGAGGCAGTCTTCGCCTCGCGCCACACTTCGATTCCCGAAGCGGGCGCGGGGGGGGCGCGAGTCAGCCGATGTCCGAAGTTGCGAGGAGAGTCCTGGTGGTCGAGAACGACCGCGGCCTGCGCGAGGCGATTCAACGCCTGCTCGCGGAGTGCGGTTTCGGCTCGCGAGGCTTCGGCTCGGTGGAGGAGCTGCTGGCCGAGCGCGGCGAGAGCGCCGACGCCGACTGCATCCTCTGCGACCTGCGGCTGCCGGCACGCTCCGGCGTCGACCTGCTCGGCGAGGTGCGCGCCCGCGGCTGGCGGACGCCGGTGATCGTGATGTCCGCTTATGCCGCGGAGGAGGCCCGCGCCGCCTGCCTGCGACGAGGCGCCGTGGCCTACCTGGCCAAGCCGTTCGATGGCGCCGACCTGCTCGCCGCGATCAACGAAGCCCTGCGTCCCGGGCCGGAGGCGCACTCCGGCGCAGCCGCCCGCACGGCCGATTCCGGAAACGAAGCAACCCAAGAGGAGAAGAGATGATGACGACGAAGCGATGGATCCGTCTCGCCGTGCTGGCCGCCGTCGCGGCCGGTTTCGCGGCGGGCCCGGCGGCCGCCCAGGCGGCTCCGGCCGCGGCGAAGAAGCCGAACATCCTGGTGATCTGGGG
>CAYZWR010000203.1:0-3758 GCA_964481735.1 uncultured Thermoanaerobaculia bacterium | reverse complement strand
AGAGCCTCATCTCGTCCAGCAATACCGGACCGGCGGGGGAAGGTTACCGCCGCCGGGCGAGTTGGTGGAGGAGGGCCGCCAGCAGCCAGATCCCCGAGGTCGCGAGGTGGGCGACCCCCCACGCCTGGCGCCAGGTCGGGTCGGTCGAGGTCTGCAGCAGGTAGCCGGAGGCGATCATCGGCGCGGCGCTGGCGAGGAGCGTCAAGCCGCTCGCCCGGCGGCGCGGCGACTCCGAGCGGAGGCCGGCCACGACGTGCGCCTGCCAGATCAGGCCGAGGGCGAAGACGAGGAGGGGTGCCGCCAGCACGTGCAGGTGCTGCACCGCCGGCTGCCAGGGGTGCCCCACCAGGGCATAGGGATCCTGCGGCGTCGCGACGTAGCGCATCCACGCATAGACCAGGCCGCCGCCGCCCACCAGGAGGTTGGCGCCGTGAATCAGCCAGGCGGCGAAGCGGCTCACGGCGTCGTCCCCTCGCTCGCGGCGCGCTCGGCAAGCACCTGGTGGACGGCGAGCGCCCGCCGCGCCGCGTCGGTCGTGGCGCGCACCGTGAGCGTCGCGCCGGTGACCGGCGGCAGATCGCGCCCAGGCTCCAGCCGATCGTCGAGCGGCCGGCCGGCGAAGCGCTGGTACCAGCTGCCGCGCGGCAGGTAATCGAGAGGTTCGTCGAAGGAGAGCACCTCGACGCGGACGAGCTTGCCCGCCCCGTCGAGGGCCACCATCACGGTTTCGGCCAGGGTCCGGACGCGGTGAGTGTCGAAGTAGGCGGTGCCGCAGGTCCGCGCGCCCTGGTGAGCGCGATAGGGGTGGACGACCGCCGAGCCGAGCTCGCTCCCGGCGAGCTCGTTCGCCGCGGCGAGCTCGCGCGCGGTGAGATAGATCGTCGCGCGCTCGATGGTGCAGCCCGGGAAGGCGAGAGCGAGCGCCTCGTCGGCGGTGAGCAGGACCTTGGACCCACCCGTTGCCGCGAGGCTCAGGGCCCCGACGACGGCGCAGCCCCAGGCCATGGCCCTCGTTCGCGTCATCGCCTCAGAAGATGTAACCCAGCGCCAGATTGAACTGATCGATGCCGGTGCCGGCGCCGTTCTTCACGTCCTGCCAGTCGGCCTTGAAGATCACCTGGTCGATCGGTTGCCAATTGAGCCCGAGGGTCAGAATCTCGACTTCGTTCGCCGGGTTGCGCGCGTAGCCGGCCGGGACCTTCGCCTGGGTGTCGTAGCTCTCCCAGCGCGCGAAGGGCACCAGCTCTTGGCGGCCGTCGCCGATCGCCCCGAGCACGTCGTAGCCCAGCTCGAGGTAATAGCCGTCGAGCCGCTCGCCGACCGAACGGTCGCCGGTGAGGCCGAGCTTCTGGTTGAGCCGGGCCACCTCGTCGAGCTCGGCATCGACCCAGAGGCCACGAACGTGGGCGCCGCGGCCGCGCCACTCGGCATGCACCTCGAGAATCCGGGTGGGGACCGCGAGCTCGCCCGCGGTGTCGGCGAGATCCTGCGCCGAATCTCCGAGATACCCGGAGAGTCCGGCGAGGAAGCCAGGAATCGCGGTCCAGTCGATCCGTCCGACCCAGGCCAGGTCCTCCGCCACCGCCCGGGCGCCGTTCTGCCGCGCCGCGCGCAGGCCGTTGGCGGCGAAGCGCTCCGCCTCCAACCCGTTGACGACGTAGGTCCGATAGGTCAGCGGACCGATCTCGCCGAAGACTCCGGCGCCGTTCTCGCGCCAGGTGGTCGGCAGGATCAGCTGCTCGATCGCCGGCCGGCGGGCGCCCAGGAAGACGGTCGGCTCGTGGAGCTCGTTGACGAAGCCCATCGGCACGAGCAGCAGGCCGGCGCGGGCGTTGATCTCGGGGCGTATCCGGCGCTCGAGGTAGGCGAATTCCACCGCCGCCTCGCCGCGTTGACCCTCACCCGCCTTGGCGTGCTCGAGCTCGATCTCGGAATTGAACAGCCAGTCGTCGTTCCACTTGTAGCCGAAGTAGACGATGGCGCGCAGGAAATCGAGCTCGTCCTTGCGCCCCGACGGCGCGCCGTCGTCGCGCTCGGACGAGAATCCCTGATAGAGCATCTCCCCGTAGCCGCCGATCGAGAGGCCTTGTTGCACCGCATAGACCTTCGAGGCCGCCGGGCCGAAGCCGGGTTCGCCCGTGCCGGCGACGAGCGCCGGCGCCGCCGCGCCCAGCTTCAATTGCTCCACCTCGGCGGCCACGAGATCGATCCGCCGCGCGAGCTCGGCAGCGTCGGGCAGGTCTGCCGCGGCCACGGCGGGCGGCGCCGCCTGGGCCTGCGCCGCCGACTGCGCGCGCTCGAGAGCGGCGACTGCCGCCTTGAGCTCGGCCACCTCGCGCTCGAGCTGCTCGACCCTCGCCGGGTCGACCTGGGCGCCGACGCTCCCCGCCGCCAGCCCCGAAACCAAGACCCAGGCCGACACGACGTCTTTCCAGCTCCACGTCCGCTCCATCCAGGCTCTCTCCTCTTTCCAGGCCTCCGGCCTCGCGGCCGGCAGCGGTGGAACGAAGAAGGCGGTCGACGCTGGACCCTTCCGAGGCCGAGTCGCCGCCCTCGCTGTCTACAGCTCTCCCACGATGAGCCGCAGCTCGAGCTCCGGGGCGAGGATGCGCGCACGCTCCACGAGCGCCGCGGTCGCGTGCGCCACCCGTCGCTCTCCGGCGAGCGCGATCAGGATCCCTTCCTCCCGCCCACTCCGCTCCGCGAGCCAGGCCAGGCCGCGCTCGGCGCCGAGCACGAACAGGGCGGTCGACCGGCAATCGGCGACCGTCGCCGAGCGGTGGAGCACCCCCGCGCTGCCGAAGTCGGCGGCCGGCCGGCCGGTCCGGGGATCGAGCAGGTGGCCGACGCGTTGTCCCTCGACGAGCTGGCCGCGTTCGATGTTGCCCGAGCTGGCGAACGAGCCGCGCGGCAGGTCGACTTCGAGCTCGAGCACGGCACGGTGGCGCTCCCGGGGATCGGACAGTCGCAGGACGACCGGCCCCGGCTGCCCCGACCAGGCCACCTGGCCGCCGAAGTCGAGCCAGACGGCCGCTCGCGGTGCATGTCGAGCGACGGCGTCGAGCGCTTCGTCGAGCGCCGCGCCCTTGCCGAATCCGCCCTCTTCGATTCGCACCCCACCCGGTTGGCGCCAGGTGGAGCGCCCGACTTCGCCCGCCAGTGCGCCGGCGTGCAGCGCGTCCCGTGCCCGCGCGAGCTCCGCGGCGCTCGGAATCCGGCCGCCCTGCCGCAGGCCCCAGACCTCGACCAGCGGAGCGATCGTCGGATCGAAGGCGCCGCCGCTCTCCCGCCAGCACTCGACCGCCGCTTCGAGCGCGCGGCGCGTCGCTGGCGCGAGCTCCACCGCCGCGCCCGGCGATGCCGCGTTGAAACGCGCGAGCTCCGAATCGGCGCGCCAGGTCGAGAGTCGGCGCTCGGTCGTCTCGACGATCTCGACGATCGCTTCGCTCAACGCCAGACCCGCGGCGCGGTCGAGTCCCTCGACGACGATGCGCAACGAGGTGCCCATCGCCGCGACCTCGCGCTCGACCCGCTCGGCGCTCGCCGGCGCGACGAGCACGAGCCATCCGAGCCCCAGCACGGGGAGCTTGCCCACCGGGCGGCGCGCACCGGCGGTCAGCTTGGCCTTCGGGCAGGCGGCGCAGGAATCCGCGGCCGAGCGGCCGGTCCGCCAGACCCGGCGCACGGCAAGGCCGACCGCTACCACCATCGCCAGGGTGACGATCCAGAACTGCGGGTCGGCGAGCGGCAGCGCGGGG
>CAYZWR010000202.1:0-3957 GCA_964481735.1 uncultured Thermoanaerobaculia bacterium | reverse complement strand
CGTAGGTCGACACCGCGAAGACGTCCCAGATCAGCGGGCTGCGGAAGTTCGGCCAGATCCCCATGGTGTTGGGATAGGGCAGCAGCCAGTAGATCGCCAGCCAGGGGCGGCCGGTGTGGAAGAGCGGGAAGATCACCGCGCAGGCGACCGCGAACAGCGTCATCGCCTCGGCGAACCGGTTGATCGAGGTCCGCCACTCCTGGTTGAGCAGCAGCAGGATCGCCGAGATGAGCGTGCCGGCGTGGCCGATGCCGATCCACCAGACGAAGTTGATGATGTCGAAGCCCCAGCCGACCGGCTGGTTGTTGCCCCAGATCCCGATGCCGGTGAAGACCAGCTTGGTGAGCGCGTGGAGCAGCATCATCGCCAGGCCGAAGGAGATCGCCATGGCGACGTAGAACCAGAGCGGCATCTTGCCGAAGACGACCGAGCTGATCTTGTCGGAGACCGACGCCGCGGAGTGCCCCGGCGCGATGACCGGCGGCTCCTCCGGGGCGTGGAGGCCGAGACGGGAGGGTTCGGCGACGCTCATCTAGGCGAGCTCCGGGTTCGGGTTCTTGACCATGGCGAGATAGGTCGTGCGCGGGCGGGTGCCCAGCTCCTCGAGCAATGAGTAGTTGCGCGGGTTGCGCTTGTCGGCGGTCACTCGCGCCTTCGGATCGTTCAGGTCGCCGAACGTGATGGCCTGGCTCGGGCAGGCCTGCTGGCAGGCGGTCGCGATCTCGCCGTCCTGGACTCTGCGGCCGTCGCGATCGGCGGGGATGCGGGCGCGGTTGATGCGTTGCACGCAGTAGGTGCACTTCTCCATCACGCCGCGGCTGCGCACCGTGACGTCCGGGTTGCGCTGCAACTGGAGCTGCGGCGTCTCCCAGTCCTGGTAGAGCAGGAAATTGAACCGGCGCACCTTGTACGGGCAGTTGTTGGCGCAGTACCGCGTGCCGACGCAGCGGTTGTAGACCATGTCGTTCAGGCCGTCCTCGGTGTGCGTGGTCGCGGCCACCGGGCAGACGAGCTCGCAGGGCGCCTGCTCGCACTGCATGCAGGGAACCGGCTGACTGGCGATGCCCGCCGGCTCGTCGAGGTCGCCCTTGAAGTAGCGATCGATCCGGATCCACTGCATCTCGCGGCCGCGCTCGACCTGCTCCTTGCCGACCACCGGGATGTTGTTCTCCGCCTGGCAGGCGATCACGCAGGCGTTGCAGCCGGTGCAGGCGTTGAGGTCGATCACCATGCCCCAGGCGTAGTTCTTGTACTCGTACCCGGGGTTGAACGACGCGTTGGGGTCGACGGCGTGCTCGGCGTGCGCGAAGTGCGGCTCCTTGAGGAACTCCTCGAGCGTCGCCTCGCGGACGACGCCGCGCGCGGCCGCCTCCGCCGTCTCCTCGCGCAACCAGTCGATGGCGTGATGCCCTTGGGCGCAGGCCAAGACCCTGCGGTCGCCCGTCTTGCGCAGCGTGATCCCCGGCACGTTCCAGCGGCGCGCCACGGTCTGCGCGGCATAGGCGTTGAAACCGATGCCGTCGGCGACCCGGCCGGCGCGCGAGCGCCCGTAGCCCAGATGCACCGTCGCGACGCCGTCGGCCTGGCCGGGGAGGACCCACGCCGGTCCGATCAGCTTGCGGCCGTCGGCGGTCGCGAGCTCGACGACGTCGCGGCTCTCGACGCCCAGGCTCTCGGCGGTGCGCGGCGAGAGCATCACGGCGTTGTCCCAGGTGAGCTTGGTGATCGGCTTCGGCAGCTCCTGCAGCCATCCGTTGTTGGCGAAGCGGCCGTCGAGCACCGCGGGATCGGGGCGCAGCGCGAGCTCGAGCTCGCCGCCGGAGCCCGCGCCGGCGAGCGACTGGGCCGCCGTCGCGATGGCGGCGTCGGCGATGCCGGTCCCGCCGCCCGAGGGCAGCGCGCTCGCCGGCACCAGGCCGTCGTGGAGGAGCCGGCGAAACGCGTCCTCGAACGTGTCGCCGCCCAGCTGCGCCTCGTAGGTCGCGCGCAGGATGTCGAAACCGGTGTCGGAGGGGCGGCCGACCAGCTGGGAGAGCATCTCCGCGAGACTCTTGCCCGCGTAGAGCGGCTCGATCAGCGGCTGCAGCAGCGAGACGGTGCCGTCGAAGGCGCGCGCGTCGCCCCACGACTCGAGGTAGTGCGCGGCCGGCACGTGCCACTGGCAGAGCGCCGCCGTTTCGTCGGCGTAGAGGCCGTGGTGGATCTTGACCGCCGAGCTCCTGGCGAAGACGCCGGCGACGTCGAGATCGGCCGGCGCGTCGTAGGCCGGGTTGACCCCGGAGAGGAACAGCAGGTCGATGTCGCCCGACTCGAGGTCGGTCAGCAGCTCGGCGAGCGACGCCAGGTGATCGACCGGATCGGACTCGACCGGCGCGCAGTAGAGCGCCGTCGCTCCGGCGTTGCCCAGCGCCTGGTTGATCGCCGCGACCAGCGTGTGAGCGGCGGCCGGCAGGCTGTCGCCGGCGACCACCAGCCCGCGGCCGCGATGCGCCGCGAGATCGCGCGCCGCGGCGTCGAGCCAGCGGCCGGTCGCGGCCGGGAGCGACGGCGCGGCCACGCCGGCGACTCCGAGTCGCGCGGCGAGCCCGAGGACGATGGCCGGCAGCTCGGAGGGCCGGGCGCGGAAGCGGTGATCGGCGACGCTCCCGGTGACCGTCGGGCTGGACTCGGCCACGTAGAGCCGGTTCATCGAGGTCGCGCCTTCCGCGAGCTTGCGGCGCGCCGCGAAGTCGCGCGCGTGGCGCACCGCGCCGGGACCCTGGGCGAGCAGGTCGGACTCGAGGGCGAGGATCACGTCGGCCTTGGCGAGATCGAGGACGAGGTGGGTCGGCGAGCCGAAGGCGTCGGCGAGCCCCTGGCGCTCGGCGTCGCGGGCCAGCGGATCCCAGCGGTGCCATTTCGCCTGCGGGTAGCTCGCCAGCAGCTCGGCGATCAGCCGGCTCTCGGTCGGCGAGGTCACCGGCCCGGTCAGCAGGCGCAGGCCGGCGCCGCCGATCGCCGCCTGCGCGTTGAGCGCGGCGCCGATCTGCTGGCCGAGGTCGGCGAGGGCCGCCGCCTTGCCGAGATGGGTGACCACCTGCGAGCGGTCCGGATCGTAGAGCCCGAGGATGGAGGCCTGGGTCACCGCGTCGGTCGAGCCGAGGCTCGCCGGGTGCTCCGGGTTGCCCTCCACCTTGGTCGGCCGCCCCTCGTGGCTCTCGACCAGCAGGCCGGTCGCGTAGCCGGAGAGCGGCATCGCGGTGGCGAACTGCAGGGGCTTGCCGGGCAGCAGCTGCTCCGGGAGCTTGACGTAGGGCACCAGCTTCTCGATCGGCTGCCGGGTGCAGGCGGTCAGGCCGGCGAGCCCCAGGGAGGCGCCGGCGAGCTGCAGGAAGTTGCGGCGCGAGACGCCGGCGGGCCACTCGGCGGCGAAGCGCGGGAATTCGCGGTGCAGCATCTCGTCGAATTCCGGGGCGGCCGCGAGCTCCTCGAGGCTGCGCCAATAGACCGGTCCGCGGGCGCCGGCGAGGCGCTCGCGGACCTGGGCGAGCTCCAGCCGCCCGGCGCCGGGCTCGGCTCTGCGCCACTCGGCGTGGCAGTCCCCTTCCTGGGGCTCGGGGCGTGGGCTGCGGGATTCGATCATGGCGACTCTCTAGCGATGGCAGTACGAGCAGCTGAGCTTGCTCTTGACGTTGTAGAGCTTCGCCCACTCCTGCTGCTTGGCCGCGAGGTCCGCGGGCGGCTTCCAGAAAACGTTGGTGACCTCTTCGCGCGGTCTCAGGTTCTTGACCGGATCCTTGTGGCAGTCGAGGCACCACTGCATGGTGAGCGGCGCGCCCTGGTACATCAGCGGCATGCGGTCGACCGGGCCGTGGCAGGTGGTGCAGGCCACGCCCTTGGCGACGTGGATGCTGTGATTGAAGTAGACGAAGTCGGGCAGGTCGTTGACCCGGTTCCAGCCGAGCGGCTTGCCGTCGC
>CAYZWR010000201.1:0-3960 GCA_964481735.1 uncultured Thermoanaerobaculia bacterium | reverse complement strand
ACGTAGCCCACGAACTCGTCGCGCAGGGTGATGAGGTGCGCGTCGGGGGTCACCAGCAGGCGCGCGAGCTCGGCGAGCGGCACCGGCCGCGAGCGGTGGAACGGCAGGCCGCGCCGTCGGAGCTCCCCCTCCACCCGGTCGGCCTTGGCGCCCGTGGCGTTGAGCCAGAGGACGACCCGCCCGCTCCCCTCCCGATGGTGCCGCTCGTACCCGTCGAGCAGCGTCGCGTCGTCGTGCGCCACCCCGAAGTTCCCCGAGTAGAGCAGCGTCCTCTTGCCGCGGAGCTCCTCCGGGAGGGACAACGGCGAGGTCGCCGCCGGGATCGCAACCGGCGACTCGTCACGCCGCAGCTCGATCCGCTCGGCGGGAATGCCGATCTCGAGCAGGCGCCGCCGTTGGTCCTCCCCCAGCACCTCGAAGCGGTGCACCCGGCGGCGCAGCGCGATCGTCAGCCGGCGGAAGGCGGCGAGCCACCAAGGCGTGCGCCCGAGCTCGGCGATCAGGCACTCGGGGTGGAAGTCGGTGATCCGATAGGCGAGCTTCCGCCGGAGCAGGAGATTCGCCGGCACGATCCAGTGCAGGAAGAACGGCGGGCTGCCGGTGAAGAGGATCTCGCCGGCCTTCCTCGCATGGCTCCAGCTCGCGGCGAGCAGACGGCTGTTGGTGCGCACCGTCCAGAGCAGCCGGCGGCGGAAGTTCGCCCGGTCGTAGCCCGGCGCCAGGACGCGCACCACGGTCAGCGTGCCCTCTCCGTGGCGCTCCTCCTCCACCGAGCTCGCGCGAGAGGAGAGCCCGACCAGCGTCACCCGCCGCCCGCGCGCCGCCTCACCGCGCGCCCAGGCGAGGGCGTACTGCCCCACCGCCCCGAAGTCGGGCGGCAGCCAGTCGCAGATGGAGAGGAGAGCGTTCAAGACCGAGCTCGATGGAAAGTGAGTTGGGAGCTCGAGGCTCGCCGCGCTCAGAGTCCCAGGGCGGACCGGAGGCCCCCCTCGACCCGCTTCAGGTCTTCCGGGTGAAGCGCTCCGAGCACGCGGGAGATCAGCTTCTTTTCCACGGCGACCAAGTTCGAGATGCGCGCCGTGCTCGGGTGACGCAAGCCAACGGCCTCCCAGTGCCGCAGCGGGAAATCGCCGGGACCTGGCTTCTTGAAATAGCGCGGTTGGCTGCTGATGGGGCAGACGATCAAGTCAGCGAGCTTGCGGTGAAAGGCCTCGACACTGACCACGAGCGCCGGCCGGGGCTTCGCGCCACCCTGTCCGGTGAAGGGAACCTGCACGACGACGACCTGCCCGTGCCTATAGGTAGTCGTAGAGGGCATCTTCCTCGTCCTTCCAGGCGTGCGCGAGCTTCCGGCGCGCGAGCTGCCCCCACTCGAGCTCCTCCAGATCGCTTTCCGACAAGGGCTGAATGAGCGCGTAGGGCTTGCCGTGGTGAGTGACCACGATCGGCTCGTTCTTCCTGCGCGCCCTGGCGAGGAACTCCGAGAGCCCGTCCTTGACCTCCACCACGCTGGCGAATCGCATTCCTGGGTACCTCCACTTTCTGGCTAGAAGTCTAGCCAGAACGTAGAGGTCCGTCCAGGCCTCACGACACACGACCTGGGGAGGGCTCCGCGCCCCATGATCGCAAGGTCCGACGCGGGCCGCCCACCGGTCCTCGGAAAGGTCGTGAGCGCACCGTCGAGGGCGGGCAGATGCCGCCGCACGACCCCGGTGTCAATTCCGCCCGGGCTCACCGCCCGAACTACCCGGCGGCGTTCCTCCGGCGATGTGCGGCCTCGATCGTGGCGAGCTCTGCCGCGAGGCTCTCGACCGTCGTCGAATCCGCGCCTTCGCGGCCGCGCAGCTGGTCGAGGAGAGCCTCCGCGTCACGGAGACGGGCGGCGGCGCCCTCCCGATCGCCGAGCCGCCACAGGCGCTCCGCCGCGGCGGCGAGGCTCTGGATCGCCGGCGCCAGCTCCTCGGCCCGGCGCCAGTGCAACGCGAGCTCGTCGAGTCGAGACTCGTCCCCCTGGCTCGCGATCGCCCGCGCGATCGCCGCATGGAGCACGCGTCGTCGCTCGGGATCGACCGCCGCGTAGAGCAGGTCGCGCACCACGCTCTGCGCGAACTCGAACGGACCGTGGCGCGCCCCGGCGTTCCAGATCGCGAGATCGCGGTCGCGCCGCTGCGCCGCCCAACTGCGCAGCAGGGGGCGCACCATCCAACGCTCCACCAGGATCTGCAGCGCCGCCTCGAGCACCGCGGGATGCTCGCGATCGACCTCGAGCAGCGTCGCGGTGTCGAAGCGCTCGCCGGCCACCGCGGCGAGGCCGAGCATCCGGCGGCTGGTCTTCGGCAGCCCCGCCATCCGCCGTCGGACCAGCGGCTCGAGACCCACCGGAAGGGCCATCGCGAGCGCCTCCGGATCGGCGATCAGCCAGCGGCCCCGCTCGCCGCGCCGGAGCAGCCCCTCGTCGGCGAGCAGGTTCACCGCCTCGGCGAGAGCGAGCGGCAGCCCCGCCGATGCGGTGAAGAGCGCCGAGGCGAGCTCCTCCGCGCCCCGCTCGCCGACCAGCGTGCGCGCCGCGCCCAGGATGTCCTCGCGGTCGAGCGCGCCGAGCTCGATCGAGTCGCCGCCCGCGGCCTCGACCGCCGCGCGCAGGGCATCGACCGCCGGCCCGCCGAGGTCGTCCGAGCGCGCCGCGGTGACGATCCAGATGGGCACCTCCCCGACCGCGTGCAGGATCTCGATCAGGCCCTCCAGAGCGGCCGGGGACTGGTCGAGGTCGTCGACGAAGAGGATCGCCGGCGTGCCGCGGCCGGGCACTCCTCCCCGCGCCGGCTTGGTGAGCTGCACGAGCAGCGCGGCCATGGCCCGTGGCGCGGTGCGAGCGGCCCGCGGGCGCGCCGCGTCGCCTCCGGGTGGAACCGGGAGATCGCGCCGCCGCTCGGCCACCTCCGGCAACGCCGCGACCATGGCCGCGATCGCCGCCACGAGCTCGGCCCGGGTGCGTTCGCCGACCTCGAGCGGGAGACTGGCGACCGCATCCACCAGCGTCGCGCGCAGCGAGGAGCCGTCGCCCGGGTAGCCGCGCGCCAGCAGCACCGCCCCTCCGGAATCGCCCAGCGCATCGCGCACGAAGGTGCGGATCAGCCGGCTCTTTCCGGTGCCGCGCTCTCCGACGACCAGCGTGAGGCGGGGCGCGCCACCACGCACCTCGCCCCAGACCGCCGCGAGCTCCCGCCAGGCCCGCTCTCGTCCCACCAGCGGCACGACCGGCCCGGTGGGACCGGCACCCTGCGGATCGGGGGGCGGCAGCTCGTCGTCGGTGAGGATCGCCTCCTGGAGCGCGCGCGTCTCGGCGCCGGTCTCGACGCCGAGCTCGCGCTCGAGCAGCGCCGCGAACTCGGCGAACTCGGCGAGCGCCTGGGCGCGCCGGCCGAGGCGGGCGAGCAGGCGCATGCGCGACCGGCAGGCCTCCTCCGAGAGGGGATCGAGCTCGCCCAGCCGCCGCGCGTAGCGCAGCGCGGTCTCGTGCAGGCCGTCCTCTTCCGTGCGGCGAAGCGCCTCGCGCGCCGCCGCCATCGCGAGCTCGCGCAGTCGCTCGCGCTCGCGGGTTCGCCACTCTTCGTAGGGCTCCGACTCGCGGAGGGCCAGTCCCGAGAGGAGCTCCCCCCGGTAGAGCCCGAGCGCGCGGTCGAGCGCCGCCACCGAGGCCGGGCCGCGCCCCTCGAGGCCCTCGCGCGCCGCCGCTTCGAAACTCCGGGCGTCGACCTCCACCTGCTCCAGGTCGAGGCGAAGCTCGCTCGCGTCCGCGAGCAGGCAGCGCTCGGCCCGGCGGAGCGTCGAGCGCAGGCCGTAGACGGCCTGGCGGAGGTTCCGCCGGGCCCCGTCCGGCTCGAGATCGGGCCAGAAGATCGCGGCCAGCCGCTCGCGCGTGACGCCGCGCGACTCCTGCAGCGCCAGGTAGGCCAGCAG
>CAYZWR010000200.1:0-3998 GCA_964481735.1 uncultured Thermoanaerobaculia bacterium | reverse complement strand
CGCCGCACGTCGACAAGAAGTCGCGGGAGCAGTTCGAGATTCGCACGCACAAGCGGCTGCTCGACATCTACGAGCCGACCAGCGGCACGGTGGACGCTCTCATGAAGCTCGAGTTGCCGGCCGGCGTCGACGTCGAGATCAAGGCTTTCGGCAAGTAGGCCGGCCGGAGCCGGGTGCGGAAACGAAAGGGTGCGTGCCATGGAAGGGATTCTCGGAAAGAAGTTGGGAATGACTCAGATCTTCACCGCTGACGGTGCGACCGTGCAGGTCACCGTGGTGCAGGCCGGTCCTTGCGTCGTGGTGGCGCGTCGCACCTCCGAGAAGGACGGATACGAAGCCGTTCAGCTCGGCCTGGTCGAGGCCAAGCCGCCGCGGCGGGTGACCAAGGCTCAGCAGGGCCACTTCAAGAAGGCCGACGTGACTCCGGTCCGCAAGACCGCCGAGTTCGGGATCTCGGCGGACGAGGCGTGGGCTGCCGGAGATCAGGTGAAGGTCTCGATCTTCGCCGAAAAGGACTACGTGGACGTCGTCGGCACGAGCAAGGGACGCGGTTTCCAGGGCGTCGTCAAGCGTCACGGTTTCCGCGGCGGCCGGGCGTCCCACGGCTCGATGTTCGGACGGGTTCCCGGCTCGATCGGCGGCTCGTCGAATCCGTCCCGCGTGTTCCCGGGGATGAAGGGCACGGGTCGGATGGGTGGCGAGCGGGTCACCACCAAGAACCTCCTCGTGGTCAAGATCGACGAGGAGAAGAACCTGATTTTCCTGCGCGGCTCGGTACCGGGAGCGCGTAACGGCTACGTCGCCCTCAAGCGCGCGAAGCGCGGATAGGCAAGAGGCGGAACGGCGATGAAACTCGCAGTGAAGAACTTCGACAACCGCACGGTCAAGGAGCTCGACCTCCCCGAGGAGATCGCCTCCTACCCCTACAAGCGACATCTCATCCATGCCGCGGTCCAGGCTTATCTCGCCGGTCTCCGGTCGGGTACGCACAAGGTCAAGACGAGGTCCGAAGTCGCGGGCTCCGGCAAGAAGCTCTGGAAGCAGAAGGGGACCGGCCGGGCGCGCATGGGCTCGGTGCGCAGCCCCCTCTGGCGCAAGGGCGGCACGGTCCACGGCCCGGTGCCGCGCGACTACTCCCAGGCGCTGTCGGCCGGGGAGAAGAAGAGCGCCCTCAAGTCGGCGATCGCGCGCAAGCTCAAGGACCAGGAGATCATCGTGCTGGATTCCCTCGCGGTGCCCAGCCGGAAGACGAAGGACCTCGCGGCCATCCTCGCGAAGCTGGGGGCGGAGGGGAAGGTGCTGCTGGTCGATCGCAAGGAGAACGAGAACCTGGCGCTCGCCTCGCGCAACCATCCCCAGATGAAGGCCGTCGACGCCCTCGCCGTCAACGTCTACGACGTGGTGGACCGCTCGTTCGTCGTCCTGAGCGAGCAGGCCCTGGAGCGATTGGTGGAGGTGCTTGCGTCATGAGAGTCCAAGACGTCATCCGTCGCCCCTTGATCACCGAGAAGGCGGCCGGACAGCGCGAAGGCCTGAACGTGATCGCCTTCGAGGTGGACGGCCGGGCGAACAAGATCGAGATCCAGCGCGCCGTGGAGACGCAGTTCAAGGTCAAGGTCTCCGAGGTCCGCGTCGCGAACATGCACGGCAAGCTGCGCCGTCAAGGGCGCTTCGCTGGCCGTCGCGCCGATTGGAAGAAGGCCTACGTGCGACTGGCGCCGGGCGAAAAGACCATCGACTTCTTCGAAGGCGCGTAGGAAGGAGACCTTCAGGATGGGAATCCGACAGCTTCGACCCACGAACGCTTCGAGCCGGTTTCAGAGCTTCCCGGACTTCGCGGAAGTCTCGGCCGATCGTCCGCTCAAGTCGCTCACGGTTGGCAAGTCGAGCACGGGCGGGAGGAACAACCGCGGCCACCTGACGAGCTGGTTCCGGGGCGGCGGCCACAAGCGTCGCTATCGCGTCATCGATTTCCGGCGCGACAAGCACGGCGTTCCGGGCAAGGTCGCGACCGTGGAATACGATCCGAACCGCTCGGCGCGCATCGCCCTGGTTCACTATGCCGACGGCGAGAAGCGCTACATCCTCTGCCCGGAGGGCCTCAAGATCGGCATGGAGGTCCTGGCCGGCGAGAAGGCGGAGATCAACGTGGGGAACGCTCTCCCGCTCCGTCTGATCCCGCTCGGCACGGTCATCCACAACATCGAGCTGAAGAAGGGCAAGGGCGGCCAGATGGTCCGGTCGGCCGGCGCCGGGGCGCAGCTGATGGCCAAGGAGGGGACCTTCGCCCAGGTCAAGCTCCCCTCCGGCGAGGTGCGGCGCGTTCACATCGACTGCTACGCCACGATCGGCCAGGTCGGGAACCTCGAGCACGAGAACAAGTCGTTCGGCAAGGCGGGCCGGCGCCGCTGGCTGGGCCGGCGGCCGCACAACCGCGGCGTGTCGATGAACCCGGTCGATCACCCGATGGGTGGCGGCGAGGGCAAGACCTCCGGCGGCCGGCATCCCTGCACTCCGTGGGGCGTTCCGACGAAGGGCTACAAGACGCGCAACAACAAGCGGACGGACCAGATGATCGTCCGTCGCCGGGACAAGAAGTAGGAACGGAGATTCGCCATGTCGCGTTCGTTGAAGAAGGGCTTTTTCATCGACAAGCACCTCCACGACAAGATCGTGGCCATGAATTCCAGCGGCGACAAGCGCGTCGTGAAGACCTGGTCGCGGCGATCGACGGTCATCCCCGACATGGTGGGACACACCCTCGCCGTGCACAACGGGACGAAGTTCATTCCGGTCTACGTCAGCGAGAACATGGTCGGCCACAAGCTCGGCGAGTTCGCGATGACCCGGACGTTCCGCGGGCACAGCGGCAAGAAGGCGGCCGAACGGCCCGCCGCGCCGGCGCCAGCGGCGGCGCCGAAGAAGGCGTGAGGAGGGAAGCGATGGAATCGACGGCGATCTTGCGGCACCTGCAGGCTTCCCCGCAGAAGGTGCGCCTGGTGGTGGATCTGATTCGCGGCAAGGACGTGGAAGAGGCGGCGGTGATCCTGCGCACGACCAGGAAGTCGGCGGCGAAGCCCCTGGAGAAGCTGCTCAAGTCGGCGGTCGCGAACGCGGAGAACCGCGACCAGAACGTCGACGTGGGCAAGCTCTACGTCAAGGAGGTCTTCGTCGACGGGGGCCCCTCGCTCAAGCGGATTCAGGCGAACACGATGGGGCGTGCTTTTCGGATTCTCAAGCGGCAGAGCCACGTGACGATCACGTTGGACACGCGTAAGAGCGCTGCCAAGGGAGGGAAGTAACCGTGGGGCAGAAGACTCATCCATACGGCTTCAGGCTGGTCTACAACAAGACCTGGCACTCGCGGTGGTACTCCGAGGCTGAATACTCGAAGCTCCTCCATTCCGACCTGAAGCTGCGCGCGGATCTGAAGAAGCGGCTCGGTCACGCGGGCGTCTCGGAGATCGACATCGAGCGCGCCGCGGACAAGCTCCGGGTGACGATCTACACCTCTCGGCCGGGGATCATCATCGGTCGCAAGGGCGCCGAGGTGGACAAGCTGCGCGACGACCTGGCGAAGATGACCGGGCGCGAGGTGCACATCAACATCCAGGAGATCCAGCGGCCGGAGCTGGACGCCCAGCTGGTCTCCGAATCGATCGCCGGGCAGCTCGAGCGTCGCGTGTCGTTCCGTCGCGCCATGAAGAAGGCGATGGAATCGGCGTTCCGGTTCGGCGCCAAGGGCGTGAAGATCATGGTGGCGGGGCGCCTCGGAGGCGCCGAGATCGCGCGCACCGAGTGGTACCAGGAGGGCCGGCTTCCGTTGCACACCCTGAAGGCCGACATCGACTACGGCTTCGCCGAGGCGCGGACGACCTATGGCGTGATCGGCGTCAAGGTGTGGGTGTACAAGGGCGATCTCCTGAAGGAGAAGGGGCGGCGGGCGACCGCGTTTCCGAGGACTCGAATCATGTTGATGCCGAAGAAGGTCAAGTTCA
>CAYZWR010000199.1:0-4046 GCA_964481735.1 uncultured Thermoanaerobaculia bacterium | reverse complement strand
CCCCGCCTCAAAAAGCGTGCCTGTCCCTCTTTTTTCAGCCGCCGAGGAGGCCGACGACTTCGCCGTCGACCCAGTCCATCTTCTCGGCCTGGGGCACGACCGGCAGGCCTGGCATGCGGATGATCTCGCCCAGGAGCGGCACGACGAAGCCGGCGCCGGCCGCGAGCACGACCGAGCGCACGGTGATGTCGAAGTTCTCCGGGCGGCCGATCGCCTGGGGATCGTCGGAGAGCGAGTACTGGGTCTTCGCCATGCAGATCGGCAGCTTGCCGTAGCCCAGCTTCTCGACCAGGGCGAGGTCGCGCGCCGCGTTCTTGGCGAAGGAGACGGTGCGCGCGCCGTAGATCTTCTTGGCGATGGTCTCGATCTTCTCCGGCACCGGCCGGTCGAGCTCGTAGAGCGGCGTGTAGGGGGTGGTCTTCCGCTTCGCCTGCGCCATCACCACCTTGGCGAGCTCGCGACCGCCCTGGCCGCCGTCGCTGAAGATGTCGGCGATGGCGCAGGGGACGCCCAGCTTCTCGCAGCAGCGCTGGATGGCCGCGAGCTCCTCGGCGCTGTCGGTGCCGAAGCGGTTGATCGCGATCACCGGGGCGAGGTTGAAGAGCGCCGCGTTCTCGACGTGCTTGACCAGGTTCGGCAGGCCGCGTTCGACCGCCGCCGGATCCGGCGTGCCGTACTTCTCCTTCTCGCGCACGCCGCCGTGCAGCTTGAGCGCCCGCACGGTGGTCACCAGCACCATCGCCGCCGGATCGAGGCCGGCGGTGCGGCACTTGATGTCGAGGAACTTCTCGGCGCCGAGGTCGGAGCCGAAGCCCGCCTCGGTGACCGTCCAGTCGGCGTGCGCCAGGGCCATCTTGGTGGCGATCACCGAGTTGCAGCCGTGCGCGATGTTGGCGAACGGCCCGCCGTGGACGAACGCCGGCACGCCCTCGACGGTCTGCACCAGGTTCGGCAGCAGCGCGTCCTTGAGCAGCACCATGAGCGCGCCCACCGCCTTGAGGTCGGCGGCGGTCACCGCCTTGCCGTCGCGGTCGAGCCCGACGATCAGGCGCGAGAGCCGGGCGCGCAGGTCGGTCTCGTCCTCGGCGAGGCTCAGCACGGCCATGATCTCGGAGGCCGGCGTGATGTCGAAGCCGGTCTCGCGCGGCACCCCCTCGAGCGGCCCGCCCAGGCCCACCACCACGTGACGCAGGGCCCGGTCGTTGAGGTCGAGCACCCGCCGCCAGAGGATGCGGCGCACGTCGAGACCCAGCTTGTTGCCCTGCTGCAGATGGTTGTCGATCATCGCGGCCAGCAGGTTGTTGGCCGAGGTGATGGCGTGGAAGTCGCCGGTGAAGTGGAGGTTGATGTCCGCCGCCGGGGTGAGCACCGAAGCGCCTCCGCCGGTCGCGCCCCCCTTCATGCCGAAGACCGGGCCCAAGGAGGGCTCGCGCAGCGCCAGGCAGGCCTTCTCGCCGATCGCCGCCAGCCCTTGCGCGAGACCGATCGAGACCGTCGTCTTGCCCTCGCCGGCGGTGGTCGGGGTGATCGCCGAGACCAGCACGAGGCGGCCGGGTTGGCGGCCGGCGGCGGCGCGGGCCTCGAGGCGGATCTTCGCCTTGTCGTGACCGTAGGGGACGAAATGTTCGGCCCGGATGCCGAGCTCGCGGGCGACTTCGAGAATGGGACGGACTTTGCCGCTCATGGGGGACTCCTCCAGGCGCAAGGATATGACGGGAGCTGACGGCGAGCCGCAACCCCATCGGGCGGGAGGGCCCGCGAGCTCGCGGGCGCTCCGGGCTTCAGTCCTGCCGGTCGATGTCGACCAGACGTCCCGGCTCGCCGTTCCAGGACTCGAGCGTCGGCTCCCCCTGCTCGTCGACGCCGATCGCGGCCGCGGGATAGATCTTCCCCTCGCCGTTGCCCATGCTGTCGACCTGGAAGATCGCCACGCCGAACGGGAAGCGCTGGTCGAACTCGGAGCCCTCGGGCGAGACCCCCAGCGGACGGCGGGTGATCACCACGTAGTGCCGTCCCCCTTCGATCGGGACCGACACCACCAGGTTGAGCGGGTACTCCATCGCGCCGAAGCGCAGCCGCCCGTCGCTGCGGTAGGCGAGCGTCGCCTCGAGCGCCCGGCCGCCGCGCTCGGCGAGCAGGGTGCGCAGCTGGCGCACCTCCTCGAGCGGCGTCTCCGAGTCGATGACGAGGGTCGCCGCCATGCGGGTGTCGCCGAGGGTGCGGGGGGATGCGAACTCGGCCGTCATGGTGAAGGTCTCGCCGGCCAGGAGCGGCGCGGCGACGAGGAGGCCGAGGGCTGCTGCGAAAGGAGCGCGGTGGCGAGGTCGGGCGCCGGGGGTCGTCACCCGTTCAGCATAGAGCCGGACCTCGCCCCGCGACAAGCCGAGCTCAGGGCATCGAGGGCGCTTCGCCCTGCGGCGGCTCCTCGACGTACCACCGCCCGTCGATCTTCACGAAGGTCATCGCCTCGCCGTCGAGCGAGCCGGTCGCCTTGTCGCCCTCGATCTTGAGGTCGGTCAGAGCGCCGGTGGGGATCTTGACCGGCGACTCTTTCTTCGCCTCTTGGCCGGGCATCGCCTTCATGAAGGCCATCACGTCCGCGAGGAAGGCGCCGACGTCCATCGACTCGAACTTCTTCTGGACCTCTTCCTGCGACAGCTCGGCGGGCTCCGGCTCGCCCTCCTTGGGCATCGTCGGCAGGCCGTACTTGGCGACCATGGTGTTGTAGCTCTCGCGCACCTTGCCCATCTCCTGCTTGGCCTTGGCGAGCTGCTCGTCCATCTTCTGCTTCTCGGCCGGATCCATCTTCTCGCCGGTCATTCCCTCGGCCATGCCACCCATCCCCTCGGCCATGGCGCCGCCCATCTCGGCGCCCATCTGCGCGAAGGCGACCATCATGGTGGCGCCGAGGTACATCCCCATCGCCATCTCGGAGCGGGCCTTCGGGGTCATGCAGGCCGCCATCTCCGAGAGGTCCTCGTTGGCGGCCGCCTTCTTCATCCGCTCGACCAGCGCCTCGGGGCTCTCGGCCCCGGGCGCTGCCTTGGCCGGCGCCGCCGCCGTGGCCGCGCCCGGCGCGTTGCCGGCCTTCTTGGCGCACGCGATGCCCGAGCCCAGCGCCAGGCAGATCAGGCCGAGGGTCGCCCAGCTCGCTACACGTCTCCCATTGTCGAACATCGCAAGCTCCTTTCGATCGAAGTGCAGGCGCAACGATCCCCCAGAAGGGGGGTGCCGCGCAATCCCTCACCCTGGAACACGACGGAAGCGGCTCGGCGGTGACAGGTCCGCGACCCCTCCCGGCGTGTAAACTACGCCGCATGTCTGCAACCGAGCGTCTGACCACGCCGCTGGTCCGGGACGGCCGCCGGGGCGAGCTGCGCCCGGCGAGCTGGGACGAGGCGCTGGATCGGGCCGCCGGGGGGTTCCGCGACGCCATCGCGCGCCGCGGTCCCTCGGCGTTCGGGCTCTTCAGCTGCTCGAAGAGCACCAACGAGGTCAACTACGCGGCGGGGAAGTTCGCGCGCGCGGTCCTCGGCTCGAACAACGTCGACAGCTGCAACCGCACTTGACACGCTCCTAGCGTCGCCGGTCTGGCGGCGGTCTTCGGAGCGGGTGGCGGGACGAGCTCCTACCGGGAGATCGAGGAGACCGACTGCATTCTCCTCTGGGGATCGAACGCGCGCGACGCGCACCCGATCTTCTTCCATCATCTCCTCAAGGGGGTGCGGCGCGGCGCGCGGTTGATCGCCATCGACCCGCGGCGGACGCCCTCGGCGGCCTGGGCCGATCTCTGGGCGGGCCTCGACGTCGGCTCCGACATCGCGCTGGCCAACTCGATCGCGCGCGAGATCCTCGCCGCCGGCCTCGAGCACGAGGAGTTCGTCGCCCAGGCGACCAGCGGCATCGAGGCCTTCCGCGCCCACGTCGAGAGCTGGACGCTGGAGCGCGGCGAGCGCGAGACCGGCGTGCCGGCGGCGGTCATCCGCGAGATCGCGCAGGCCTACGCCACCGCGCCGCGCGCCATGATCTGCTGGACGCTCGGCATC
>CAYZWR010000198.1:0-4047 GCA_964481735.1 uncultured Thermoanaerobaculia bacterium | reverse complement strand
GTAACATTCGCAGCGGGCGTTCACGATGGATCCTCTCCTCCTCGCAGCTCTGGCGTCCGCCGTGGTCGCGGGCGTCCTCACCAGCGCGCTGGTGCCACCGGTGGTGAAGCTCTCGCGGGCGCTGCGCGCGCTCGATCACCCGGACGAGCCACGCAAGGTGCAGGCGACCGCGGTGCCCCGCCTGGGCGGCGCGGCGATCGGCGTGGGGCTCGCCGGGGCATCGCTGCTCGGCCTGCTCGCCGGCTGGCGCGAGTGGGGCACGATGCTGCCGCGCGCCGATCTCGTGGCCCTGCCGGTCGCGACCGCCCTCGTCTTCCTGGTCGGCCTGGTGGACGACCTCTTCGGCGTCTCGCCGGGCAAGAAGTTCGTGGTGCAGATCCTCGCGGCCTGGCTCCTCGTCCGGGTCGGCTGGACGATCCAGCTCTTCAAGCTCCCCTGGATCGGCGAGGTCGACCTCGGCATGTGGGGCGGATTCGTGGCGATCCTCTGGATCGTCGGGGTGACCAACGCGCTCAACCTGATCGACGGCCTCGACGGCCTCGCGGGCGGCGTCGCGGCGATCATCGCGGCGAGCCTGCTGATCTACTCGCTGGTGCAGAACAACCGCGGCAGCGTGGTGCTGATGGCGGCGATCTTCGGCGCCTGCCTGGGCTTCCTGCGCCACAACTGGGAGCCAGCCAAAGTCTTCATGGGGGATTCGGGCTCGCTCACCCTGGGCTTCCTGCTCGGCGCGATCTCGCTCCACTCCTCGTTCAAGGCGACCGCCGCGGTGGCGATCCTGGTGCCGATCCTGGCGCTCGGGCTGCCGGTGATCGACACCCTGCTGGTGATGGCGGTGCGCTTCTTCGAAGGCGAGGGCTCGCCGCTCCGGAGCCGGATCGGCCGGATGTTCCGCGGCGACCGCCAGCACCTGCACCACCTGCTGAGCAACCTCACGATGCATCACCGCCAGGTGGTGGTGGCGATCTACGCCGTGGTCGCGCTCTTCTGTCTCATGGCGATCACCGTGGCGCTGACCGGCTTCGACACGCTCGGCCTGGTCTTCGTCGTCGTCCAGATCGCCGCGGTCTTCGTGATGCGGCGCCTCGGCCTGGGGCGGCAGGCGAAACGCCTGGCTGAGGAACGAGTGGGAACGCTGCGGACGGGTCCGCCCGGTTGGCTCCGCCGCGGCGCGCCGGCTACTCCAGCGTCACCCGGGCCGCCGGACGCAGATCCCCCCAGCGCACCCCCAGCTCGAGAAGGTGCGCCTCTCGCGAGACGCTGACCGGCAGGCGGAGGCTGGTGGCTCCGGGAGCCACCACCACCGGCGCCAGCGCGGCGCCGTCCCAGAGCGGTTCGAGGAGCGCCCCCTCGCGCGACGCCGCGGCGAAGGTGAGAAGGAGCGCGCCCGCCTCGCGCGCCGGGAGCAGATCGAGCCGCGCCGCTCCGGCGTCGAACCACCAGTCGCTCGCCTCCCACTGGCTGGCGACCGGCGGCGACTCGGGCAGGGCGGTGTCGAGGCGGAGCTCCGCGGCGGCGCGCCGCCAGGCGAGGCGGGAGCGGAAGGCGCGGTGCGCGCCGCGCAGCGCGAGGCGGGCCTCCACGGTCTCGCCGCGGCCGGCGAGCCAGGCCGCCTTGTAGGTGAGATACGGCGCCCAGGCCTCGCTCCAGAGCGTGTCGCTCCGCCGCTCGATCAGCGCGGCGCGGGTCGCGTCCCCACCGGCGAGCGCGGCGAAAGCGGCGATCTCCTGCGGCAGGCGGGCGCCGGCGAGCGAGCCCAGCCGGCCGATCGCGTCGGCGCTCAGCGGGCAGCCGCGCACCAGGCAGAGCGGTCTCGTCCAGGCGAGCCAGGCCACGGCGGCGCGGGCGAGCAGGTCGCTCGCCGGTCCGCCCGGGCGCAGCGCGAGCGCCTGCTCGAGCCGGCTCGCGAACTCGCGATCCACCGGGAGAACCACGATGCTCTGCGAGAGCCGGTTGCGCGCGCTGGCGGCGTCGCCACGGGCCAGCCGATCCTGGGTGGCCGCGAGCTCGCGGTCGAACTCGGCGGCGATCGCCGCGCGGTGCCGGGCGCGCATCGCGGCGTAGCCCGCCCAGTCGCGCTTGTTGAACGCCGCCTCGGCGAGGCGCTTCCACGAGCGCGGCAGGTCGGGTAGCAGCGCGGCGGCGGCGTCGAGCGAGCCGGCGATCTCGACCCAGGTGGCGAAGAGCCGCTCGAAGGTCGACGGGTCGAGAAAGGCCTCGCGGAGCATCGGCTCGATCCTGGCGCGCTTGGCCGGAGCGATCACCGGCCAGACGTCGACGTAGGCCGCGGCGAGCAGCCGTCGGGGCGCGACGGCTCCGGGGGCGAGCGCGATCGCGCGCTCGAGCGGAACCTCCCACTCGCGGGCGAGCGAGAAGAGTCGCGGATCGCGGGCGCGGGCGCGCAGGACGGCGAGCGCCGCGCCGGCGGTCATCAGCGCCTCGTGACTCGCCGGCAGGCGGGTGAGCGACTCGAACGCCAGAGCGCGCGCCGCGGCGAGCCGCTCGCCGCTCGCCGCGAGGCTCGGGTCGGGCGCGTCGAGCTCGCGCCCGAACAGCGCGTCGGCGAGCGCCAGGCGCGCCTCGTCGAGATCGGACTCGCGGGCGAATCGGGCTTCGAGCCCGGCGAGCTCCTTGCCCTCGATGCCCGCGCGCACCGCGGCGACCCGGAAGCTCGCGATGCCGTCGCGCCAGGCGCGGTGGTGGCCCAGCGCGAGCGCGGCCACCCCTGCGAGGAGCAGCGTCCCGGCCCAGCGGACGGGCCGCGGCGGGAGCGGGGCGGATCGGGTTAGCATCGGCAAGCGGCGCCTATCATGACGCAAGCGGAGGTGTTCCTCTGAGCGCGGCGATGGCCCCCTTTCGATTCCGCCCGCCGGTCGAGGCGGCGACGCCGGTGTTGCGCTGGGTGCTGGCGCGCGCCTTCGGCCCCGAGGGGCAGGCGGTCGAGGAGCCGCCGGCCGAAGCGGCGCTGGAGCTCGCCAATCGTCTCGCGCTCGCGGCGCGCATCGCGGCGCGGCAGAGCCCCGATCGCCTGGCCGGCGAGCTGGGGCCGCCGGGGGCCGCCGAGATCCGCCGCCTGCGGGCGCTCGCGGCGGCGCAGGAGATGCGCCTCGAACGGGCGCTCGAGGTGGTGGACGCGGTGGCCGCCGAGCTGCGCATCCCCTACGCGCCGCTCAAGGGGGAGGCCCTCGTCCTCGGCGGCTTCGCGCCCGAGGGAGGACGCTTCGCCTCCGACGTCGATCTGCTGGTGCCCGAGGCGAAGCTCGAGAGCTTGCAGCGCGAGCTCGTGGCGCGCGGCTTCGAGGTCGCCGGACAACCCTACGAGCACCAGGCCCCGCTGCTGCGTCATGCCGAGGGCGGGGCGATCGAGCTGCATCGCAAGATCCCCGGGCTGCGGATCGAAGGCAAACGTTCGGCGACGTTCGAGGATCTCGCCGCCGCCGGGCTGACCGGGCCGCTCTCGCCGGTCGCCGGGAGGAAGACCCGCGCCGACGTGCGCCTGCCGCGCCGCGAGGTGCTGACCGCGCACGCCCTGCTGCACACGCTGGCGCAGCACGCCTTCGCGGCGGCGACGCCGGGTTTCCTGATGATCGCCGACCTGCAGGATCTCGGGTTTCGCGGCTCGGCCGGCCGGGCGACCCTGGCGGCGATCGCCCCCTGGATCGAGCGCGACGTCGGTTACGAGGAGGCGACGGCGGCGCTCGACTTGACCACCCGCCTCGCCGCCGGCGACGGCGCGCTGTTCGAGAACTTCGCGGCCGACGAGCGCCCGCCGGCGCGCCGGCTCGCCGACCACTTCGTCGCCGCCGCGACCGATCCGCGCTACGCCGAGGCGCTCAAGCTCCGCATCTTCGACAGCGTGGTGTCGGATCGCTCGCCTGCCGCGGCGCGCGCCGAGCTCTTCGCCAAGACCCTGGTGCCGCCCCGGCAGCCGGGCGGCGAGGGGTGGGCGCACTACTTCGCCCGCCTGGCGATCCGCCCCTTCGAGCTCGCCAAACGCTGGCGCCGCGCGCGAGCCGCCGACGAAGAGACCGAGAAGTAGCCGCTTCC
>CAYZWR010000197.1:0-4206 GCA_964481735.1 uncultured Thermoanaerobaculia bacterium | reverse complement strand
CCGTCCTCACCGCCACCAGCTCCTCCAGGTGCAGCCGGTGCCGGTCGAGCTCCTCCTGCACGAGCCTGCGCTCGGAGATGTCCTGCATCGCGCCGATCATGCGGACGGGCGTGCCTTCCGCGTCATGGTCGATGTAACTGCGATCGTCGATATCGGCGTACCTTCCGTCGCCGCGAAGGAAGCGGTAGCTGTCGGACCAGTAGTCCTTGCCCGAGGCGATGGCCGTCCGGATGCCGCTCATGACCCGTTCGACGTCCTCGGGATGGATGCGCCTGGTCCAGGAGTCGGCGCCCGGCTCGATCTCCTCCGGCGCGTAGCCGAAGAGCGTGAAGAAGGTCTCGTTCCACCAGATGGTGTCGGACTGCAGGTCCCAGTCCCAGATCGCGTTGAAGGTGGCGCGGTTGGCGAGCTGGTAGCGCGTCTCGCTCTCCCGCAGCGCCTGCTCGGCGAGCTTCCGCTCGGTGATGTCCGTGTGCGTGCCGAGCATGCGCCGGGGCGCGCCGTCCGCTTCGCGCTCGACGATCCGGCCGAGGGAGAGGATCCACTTCCAGGTGCCGCCGCGCGTGCGCTGGCGGAACTCCACCCGGTACGCGGGCAGCTTGCCGGCGATGTAGTCGCGGTACGCGGCCGCGACGCCGGCGTGGTCGTCCGGGTGCAGGCGTTCGAGCCAGGCGGCATTGGACTCGCGGAAGGTGGCGGGGTCGAAGCCCAGCATGGCCGCGTATTCGGGGCTCACCTTCGCCTCGCCGGTGCGCACGTCCAGGTCGTAGATGCCCAGGCCGCCTGCCTCGAGCGCGAGGCGAAGCCGCTCCTCGCTTTCGCGCAGCGCTTCCTCCGCCTTGAGCCGTTCGGTGACGTCGTGCGCGAGCACGAGGCGCGCGAGCCTTCCGTCGAAATCGAGCGTGTGCGACGTGATCTCCACTCGCATTTCGGCGCCGTCCTTCCGGCGGTGCCGCCAGATCTCGGTCGTGCCGAGGCCTGCGCCGCGGACCTGCAGTGCGGAGAGCAGTCGCGGAAGTTCGTCGGGCGGCCTGAGTTCGCGGATGGTCATCGCCAGGAACTCCTCGCGCGAGTAGCCGTAGCGGGAGATGGCGGCATCGTTGACCGCGAGGAAGGCGAGCGTCTCGACGTCGTAGACCCACATCGGGTGCGGATTGCTCTCGAAGAGCTCGCGGTAGCGGGCCTCGCCATTGCGCAGCGTTTCCTGCGACGCCTGCAGCGAACGCAGGAGCGTCTCGGCGCGGGCCTTGGCCTCGACGGCTTCCTCCACCAGGTTGAGCGCCGCCAGCCGCCCGCGCCGCTGCACTTCGAGCGCCTCCGCCTGGGCCGCGAGCAGGGCGGCCTCGGCACGGTTGCGGTCGGTCACGTCGAGGAACGTGGCAATGAGGACGTCATCCAGCAGCATGCCCGCGACGACGACGTCGCGCGCCACGCCGTCCTTGCAGGTCACGTGGAACTCGGCCGGCTCGATCTCGCCGCCGGTCGTTCGCGCGCGCGCGACGGCCGCGTTCCATGCCTGCTCCGCGACAGCGCGGTAGGCGGGATCCGGGTACGCGAGGGCCCACCACGCCTTCAGCGTCGACACATCCGAGAGCGAGTAGCCGACCATTTCGCGCAGGCGCGGGTTGACGTCGACGAGGCGACCCTCCCCGTCCACCACGACCAGCGCGACGGGCACCTTGTCGAAGAGTTCGCGAAAGCGCGCCTCGCTCGCGCGCAGGTCGCGGTAGGTGCGGCCCCGGCGGATGCGGTTCGCGAGCATGAGGCCGAGTATCACGGTGAGCACCGGGTAGATCGCGAGGACCGGCAGGCCGATTCTCTCGATCACGTCCAGCGCCGTGTGCCGCGGGAGCGTGAGCATGAGTGCCAGCATCACGACGTGCACGATGAGGCCCAGGGCGTAGATCTCGCGCCAGCCGAGGCTGTCCAGGTGCCTGCCGCGGAAGTACCGCCAGGCGAGCCCGATGCCGCCCGAGGCCACGATCACCGCGATGCCGGTCCAGGTCGCGGCTCCGCCCAGTGACAGGCGGTACAGGCCCGTGATGACGATCGCGATGGCCGTGGGAACGAGGCCGAAGTAGAGCCCGGAGATGGCGAGCAGTACCGAGCGCACATCGAAGATCACGCCGGGCAGCAGCGGCAGCGGAACGGCCATCACGCCCACGCCGATCGCGCCGAGAATGACGCCCACCGCCAGCTTGCGGGTCGCGAAGATGCGCAGGCGCAGGCGCTCGGACATGAGCTCGAAGACCTGCGCCACCGCGAGCAGGAGGACCGCGTTGAAGAGGAGTGCGGGTACGACGGACTCGATCATGTGCGCGGGCCCCGCGCAACATCCTCGCCGGGTTCGAGGAAGGCGAGCGGATAGGTCGGGGCCCGGCCCAGTTCGCGCGACAGCTCGTTGATGCGCTGCTTGAGCTCGATCATGTCCAGCTCCCGGCCGACGACGGCGCGATTGAAGCGGTCGAGCTCCGCGTTCTGCCGCCTGAGCATGGCCTCGGCCGTCTTGCGCGCCGTGATGTTGCGCACGAAGGCCTGCCGGTAGAACACGCCGTCGATCACGACCGGGCTGGCGCTCACCTCCACGTCGAACTGGCTGCCGTCGCGACGCTCGTGGACCGTCTCGAAGAGCCCTCCGCCCGCCCGGTCGATCTCCTTCCAGTCGCGCTCGACGGTCGCTCGCTCGCCGGACGCGCGCAGCTCGATGATGGACTTGCCGCGGAACTCCTCCGGAGGGAGCCCATAGGCCTGGAGGGCCGCATCGTTGAAGTCCGCGATCCGGCCGGAGGCGTCCACCAGCAGGTATATGTCGCGGGTCGACTTGAGCAGGTGCTCGTAGTGGGCCACGAGTGCCTCCCGCTCCCCGCGATGGTGGGCGCGCTCGGCGGCGAGGCGGGAAAGCTCGCTCGCGACGGTCGCGACCTCGGCGGCACCCTCGGTCGGCGGCGCCTCCTGGCCCGCGCTCGCGCGCAGCGCGGCCGCGGTGCGCGCGAGCTCGCCGATGGGCCGGGCGATCGACGCGCCGATGCCATAGGAGAGCGCAATGACCGCGAGCAGGGCCGCGAAGCCGAATCCCGCGCTCCGGACGAGCCGTTCGCGGTGCGGCGCGAGCACCACGTCGGTCGGCAGGGCGGCGAAGACGCGCCAGCCCGTGTTCGGGACGGCGGCGGTCGCGTACATCCGCGCGATACCGTCCACGCCGGTCGTCTCGAAAGTCTCGCCTGCGCGCCGCCCGCCGACGCGCGCGGCCTGCGGGCCGGGCAGGGGCTGGCCGATCCACCGGTCCGGGTCGACGGATCGCATGAGGAACACGTTGCGGCGGTCGAGGACCGACACGAGGGTACCTTCCGGCAGCCCGGCGAACAGCCGGTCGTGGAGGGCCCGGAGATCCAGGGGCAGCGCGAGCAGTCCCTCCACGCGCCCGGCCTCGTCGCGGACCGGATGCGTGAGCACCGATACCCAGCGGCGCGACTGCAGGCCGGGGAATGCGTCGCCCACTACGAGCGTCTCGCTGCGCATGCCTTCGACGAACCACGGAAAGCGCGCGACCGGGTCGGAGCCCAGGGGATTGGGCAGGTACGAGCAAACGGGAGCCCCGTGGCGGTCGCGCACCGCGAGCGTCGTGTAGTACGAGCTGACTGCGACGAGGTCCTTGATGAGCGGATCGCAATGGCGCGGGTCGAGCGCGCGGATGCCGGGCCGCCGCGAGAGTTGCACGAGCATGGTCGCGCTGTCGCGCAGCACGAAGTCGAGCCGGTTGGCGGCGGCGGTCGCCAGTTGCTGGACCTGGGCATAGGCCGCGTTGCGGGCTTCGTTGGCAGCCGCGACGAGGGCGTAGGCCACGAGTCCCGCGGCCGGGACCGCAACCGCCAGGACGAGCGCGACGAGCTGGGCGCGGATGGTCCAGCGGCGCCGGTCGGCGGCTGCGTGCGCGATCGGCGCGGGACCGTTCACGGGCGCAGCCTCCGCAGGGCTTCGAGGGCGCGGTCGAACTCGAATTGCCTGATGGTGACCGCAAGGGTGTCGAGCTGCTCTCCAAGGGCGGCGCGCAGGGCGGCGCCGTTCTCGGCGACGAAGTCGAGGGCGGCGGCATCGCTGCGGACGAGGAGCGCCTCGAGCTCCCCGATCAACCTCGCGAGGGTGGCGGGATCGGCGGGTGGAGATGCGACGGGGCCGGGGCGGGCGGCGCGGGCTGCGCCGATGGCG
>CAYZWR010000196.1:0-4312 GCA_964481735.1 uncultured Thermoanaerobaculia bacterium | reverse complement strand
CCTGCTGCACCCAGCCCTTGATCTCCGAGGAGACCAGGCGGTCCTTGGTCTGCGAGGAGAACTTGGGATCGTGGATGCGCACCGAGACTACCGCGGTCAGCCCCTCGCGCACGTCGTCGCCGGAGAGCGAGACCTCCTTCAGCTGCTTGGCGAGGCCCGCCGATTGCGCGTAGGCGTTGATCGTGCGGGTGAGCGCCGCCTTGAAGCCCTCGAGGTGCGTGCCACCGTCGCGGTTGTTGATCGTGTTGGTGAAGGAGTAGATCTGCTCGGCGTAGCCGTCGTTCCATTGCAGCGCGACCTCGCAGCGCTCCTCGGGCCCGGCGTCCTTCTTCGTCTCCTCGAAGTAGATCGGCTTGGGGTGCAGCGGCGTCTTGTTCTTGTTCAGGTGCTCGACGAAGGAGGAGATGCCGCCGGCATAGACGAACTCCCCCTCCTTGCCGCTGCGCTCGTCTCTCAGCCGGATGTGCACGCCCTTGTTGAGGAAGGCCTGCTCGCGCATGCGCTGGGCGAGGATGTCGTAGCTGAAGTCGGTCACCGAGAAGATCTCGGGGTCGGGCACGAAGCGCACCTTGGTGCCGGTCTTCTTCGACTTGCCGATCACCGCGATCGGCGCGTCGGGCTTGCCGCGACGGTAGGTCTGGAACCAGACCTGGCCGTCGCGCCGGATCTCGAGCTCGAGCAGCGCGGAGAGCGCGTTGACCACCGAGACGCCGACGCCGTGCAGGCCTCCCGAGACCTTGTAGACGTTGTTGTCGAACTTTCCGCCCGAGTGCAGCTCGGTCATGATGACTTCGGCCGCGGAGCGGTTCTCCCCTTTGTGCAGGTCGACCGGGATGCCGCGACCGTCGTCCTCGACCGTGACCGTGTTGTCGGAGTGGATGGTGACGTCGACGTGGGTGGCGAAGCCGGCCTGCGCCTCGTCGATCGAGTTGTCCACCAACTCGAAGACCATGTGGTGCAGTCCCGAGGCGTCGTCGGTGTCGCCGATGTACATCCCTGGGCGTTTGCGAACCGCCTCCAGGCCCTTCAGTACCTTGATGTCCTCGGCGGTATAGCTGGCTTCCGTCTTGGCCAATTTCGTCCTCGTCTCGGGGGCTCGCTTCAAGACCGTCAGGCTATCACACGAAGCCCCCCGAGACAAGGGTCTAAGTGTATTGTTTTGAATTACTTACTGCGCGCTCCGAGGGGCCTGTTCGAGGCCTCCGGCGCGGGCCGCGAAACGCCACTCCGCGGCCTCCTGCGGGCTCGGCCACGGCGCCTCGCCGCTGGCGGTCGCGAGCACCTGCGGCGCCGCCGCGAAGAGCCGCAGGGCGAGCGCCAGTCGCTCGGGATCGAGCTCGCTCTGAAGGTCGTCGAGCAGCACGAGCGGTGCCTTACCGGCCGCGGCGAGCAGGTCGACCAGCGCAGCGAGCAACGCCAACCCGAGGAGCTTGCGTTCACCGGCTGAAGCGAATCGCCGCGCGTCGCCGCCCGCGAGCTCGAGCTCGAGCCGGTCGCGCTGCGGGCCGACGAGGGGTTGGCGACGCTCGCGCTCGCCGGGCTCGGCGCTGGCGAGCGCCCGGCGCACGGCACGCTCACCGGCGAGCGCTGAAGCAGGAGAGGGGTGATAGGCGAGTCGCGGCGCGGCAAAGTCGGCGCCGGCGGCCGCAAGGCGGTGGGCGAGCGCCGCCTCGAGTTGACCGGCGAGCTCGGCGCGGCGCGCCGCGCGCCGCGCCATGAGCGGCGCCAAAAGGTCGTTCCAGGCCTCGACGCCGGGCGTGCCGTCGGCGAGCAGACGCCGCTTCTGGGCCATGGCGCGGGCGAGCGCCGCGTGCTCGGCGACCGCCGCCGGCTTGAGCAGGAGGTCGGCGCGATCGATCAGCCGCCGCCGCTCCGCCGACCCCCCGGCGACCAGCTCGTGGTCGGCCTCGGTCCAGGCGACGACCGGCAGGTGGGTGAGATGCTCGGCGAGCGGCGCGCTCTTGCCCTGCACCTCGCGCCGCTTCTCGCCGGCGTGGAAGGCGACTGCGAGCTCCCAGGCGCCGTCGCGCTCGACCGCGGCGCGGGCGAGGAAGCCTGCGGCGCCGCGGCGCGCGCAATCGGCGAGGATCGGCGTGCGGAAGCTCTTGCCGGTCGCAACCACGTAGATCGCTTCGAGCAGACTGGTCTTGCCGGCCCCGTTGGGACCGCGCAGCAACGTCCAGCCCGGCGCCGGGCGCCAGTCGAGCGCCGTCAGGTTGCGGAAATCGGTCAGGCGGAGGCGGCGAAGCGCGGCGCGGCTCCGCTCTAGATGCGCATCGGCATGATCACGCAGAGATAGCGCTCGCCACTCGGCTCCTGGCCCGCCTCCACCTGCGGCGAGCCGACGCACTGGCTGTTCTCGTCCTTGAGCTCGAGCAGCACCTGGGGGCTCTCGACCGCGTCGAGGAAATGCCCGAGGAAGTCCGGGTTGAGGCCGATCTTGACCGCCCCGCCGGTCACCTCGCAGGCGAGCGTCTCGCTCGCGTCGCCCAGGTCCGGGTTGGCGGCGGCGATCGCCACCTCGCCCGCCGAGAACTCGAGCCGCACGCCGCGGTTGCGCTCGCCGGTCATGATCGCCACCCGGCGCACAGCCTCGGCCAAGGGCTTCCGCTCGACGACGGCTTTCTTCTCGTTGCCGCGCGCGATCACCCGCTCGTAGTCGGGGAAGGTCCCCTCGAGCACCCGGCAGGTCATCTCCCGCCCCCCGACCGCGAAGGAGAGATGATGCTCCCCGCGGCGAAAGACCACGGTGCCTTCACCTTCCATGCGCAGCAACTCCTGCAGCGCCTTGCGCGGCACCAGCACGCCGTCCTCGCTCCCCGCCTTGGCCGGGAGTGGCGCTTCGATCAGGGCCAGCCGGTAGCCGTCGGTCGCCACCAGCTCGACGCTCTTGCCTTTGAGCTTGAGCAGCGCGCCCGAGAGCTGGAAGCGGGAGTCCTCGCCGGAGACCGCGAACAGGATCTTGCCCACCAGGCGGCGGAGCGCGGGGAGCGGGATCTCCAGGCGCGGCTTGCCATCGACCGTCGGCAGGGTCGGGAAATCGGCCGCCGGCAACCCGTGCATCCGGAAGCGGGCCTTGCCGGCCCGGATCTCCAGGGCGCGTTCGTCCTCGAGCTTGAGGTGAATCTCCTCGGAGACCGCCGAGCGCGCGATTTCGATGAACTTCTTGGCCTGCACGGCGAGCGCCCCTTCCCGCTTCACCTCGGCGGGCAGCGAGCTGGTCAGCGAAACGTCGAGATCGGTCGCCGCGAGACGAAGGCGATCTCCCTCGGCGGCGAGCAGCAGGTGGGAGAGCACCGGGATCGTCGTCCGTCGCTCGACGATGCCTTGCATCGGCAGCAGCTCCGTGAGGAAGGCGTCACGCCGAAGGCGAAGTTCCATGGTCGGGTTCTCCGAAGACGGCTCGAATACTAAGACTAACCAAGTCAAAAAATAACATAGACGTAGTCGTCGTACTTTCCCGCGCCACTGCGGAAAAGGCGGCGAACCGCCCGGGTGATTCGCTCCCCGCGATGGGTGCCTGTGGAAACAGCGTGGCGGAGAGACTGTGGAAAACCGCCCCCGGAACGCCGTGCACAGCTTTTCCGCAGGGCGAAGGCGATCCTCAGGAGAAGTGGCGAATCATGCCGTCGAGCGTGCGGTCGAGCTCGGCATCGGTCTGGCGTAGCTTCTGGATCTTGTCGACCGAGTACATGACCGTCGAATGGTGCTTGTCGTTGAACTGACGGCCGATCTCGGGGAAGGAGAGCTCGGTCAGCTCCTTGCACAGGAACATCGCGACCTGGCGGGGAAAGGCGATCGGCTTGGCGTTCGATTTCGATTTGATCTCGCTCACCTTGAGACCGTAGTGCCGCGCCACGAACTTGATGATCTCGGCCGCGGTCGAGCGCCGGCCCTCCTCGGGGAGCAGGTCCTTCAACGTCTCCTTGGCGAGCTCCAGGGAGAGCGGCTTGGCGGTGAGGGAGGAGAAGGCGACGACCCGGTTGAGCAGCCCCTCGAGCTCGCGCACGTTGGAGCGCACCTGGTGGGCGATGAACAGCGCCACGTCGTCGGGCAACGGCACGGCGTCCTGATCGGCCTTGCGACGCAGGATGGCCACCTTGGTCTCGAGGTCGGGTGCCTGGATGTCGGCGATCAGCCCCCACTCGAAACGCGAGCGCAGGCGCTCTTCGATGGCCGGGATGTTCCGCGGCGAGGAGTCCGAGGAGAGGATGATCTGCTTCTGGCTGGTGTAGAGCGTGTTGAAGGTGTGGAAGAACTCCTCCTGCGTGCGCTCCTTGTTGGCCAGGAACTGGATGTCGTCGACCAGCAG
>CAYZWR010000195.1:0-4384 GCA_964481735.1 uncultured Thermoanaerobaculia bacterium | reverse complement strand
AGGCCTGGAGCTGGTTCTCCTTGTCCTGGATCTCCTGCTTCAGGGTCTCGATCTGCGCCGCGAAGAAGGTCGAGGCCTTGCCGGCCAGGCGGGTGCGGTTCTCGATCCCCCAGTCGATGTAGGCGTCGGCGAAGCCGTTGGCGATCTTGGCGGCGAGCTCGGGCGAGCGCGAGCGGAAGGAGATCTCGACCAGCTGCGTGTTGCGCAGCGGATTGACCTCGAGCCCGCCCAGCAGCCCCTGCGCCAGGCCGCCGATCGCGGCGTCGTCGTCGGCGGGCGTGACCGTCGTGGTCGTGGCCTTCGCCGCCGCGCCCGGGTTGAACAGCGGATCGTCCTGCAGCCGGAGGTTGAGCACCACCCGCTCGGCGAGCCCCCGGCTGGTGAGCAACCGGTACTGCGTCGGGTAGTACTCCATGTTGAACCAGTTGTCGAGCCAGCTGTCCTGCACCGCCTTGAGCGGCACCGAGACCCGGCGCTCGATCTGGATCAGGGTCGTCGAACGGTACTCCTTCGGGGTGATGGCGTACTGCAGCAGCGAGTAGCCGAGGACGAGGCCGGTCGAGATCGCCACCAGGCGCCAGCGCGCCAGGACGATGCGCAGGTAGTCGGCGAGGTGGAACTCGTTCTCGGGAGCGAGGCTCTCGCCCGCCGGATCGACCATCGGCTGCCCGGGCGCGGCGGGGCTCATAGCAGCGACTCCTTGACCACCAGCACGTCGCCGTCGGAGAGCGTGACATCGGGCTCCTTGCCGGCCAGGATCCGCTTGTAGTCCACTTCGACCTCCTCCTGCAGCGACTCCCCCTTGCGGCGCTTGATGGAGAGCTTCTTCGACGCCCGGTCGGAGAGGCCGCCGGCGCGCGCGATCACCGAGAGGACGGTGATCCGCTCGGTGCTCTTGAAGCGGATGGCGCCCGGCGAGAGGACTTCACCCAGGGCGAAGACGGTGACCTCGACGGTGGTGGGCACGTTGATCAAGTCGTTGGCGAAGATCGGGATGTTGGCTTTCGGGTCGCCGTGGACGAAGAGGTCGTCGATGCGGATCGAGATCTGGTCGGTGAGGCCGTTCTCGGCGCGGCGCATCACGTAGACGAAGTCGCCGTGCGACTCCCCCACGCCGCCTGCCGCCGCGAGCGCCTCGATCAGCGTCCAGCGGCCGGGAAAGGCGAGGTTGCCGGGGCTGCGGACGGCGCCGATGACCACGATCGGGCGGGAGCGGAAGTCGCGCACCTCGACCGAGACCGAGGCCCGGTTGACGTACTTCGACTCGAGGAGCAGCTTCAGACGCTGGGCGAACTCGGCCTCGGTGAGCCCCTGGGCCGGCACCTCGCCGATCAGCGGCAGGTTGACCGCGCCCGTTTCGCCGATCCGGACCTCGACGTTGAGCTCCGGGACCTCGTAGACCTTGATCTCGATCAGGTCCTTCGGTCCCAGGCGATAGGTCGCCCCGATCGCCACGGTCTGGGCCGGCAGGGGGCCGCCGGTCCAGGCGAGGGCCAGGGCGAGGAACGGCACGATGAGCGCCCGAGGCGCGCGGCGGGTACGCATGCGAACACTGGATTATATGTCGCGGGCGAGAGCGCCCGGCGTTCGCCGGGGCGAGCGCTCCTCTCCAACGTCATCCCGAGCAAAGCGAGGGATCTCGCACTCGAACCGTCGAGGTCCCTAGCTGCGCTGGAGACGACGGGGGGGAAGGCCGAAAAGCGTGCCTGTCCCTCTTTTTTCTCAGTACCAGGTGCCCTGGCCGAAGCCGAAGGTGAGGCTCAGACGCAGCTCGTCGAGCTCCTGGTCGGGCAGGGGGTTCGGGGCGTCGATGCCGGTGTGGCGCAGGCCGGCGACGAGCCCCAGTTGGCGCACCAGCTCGACGCGCAGGTCGCCGCCGTAGCTGGTCACGTCGTCGGTGCGATCGATCGCCCCCTGGTACTGGTGCGAGCCGTCCTCGTAGTAGACGCTCACTTCGGTCCGCCAGCCGAGCCCGAAGCCGGCCTCGATGCCGATCCGCTCGTCGACGTAGAACTCCTCGCCGAGCGCGAAGAGCAGGCTGAAGGAGAGCTGGCGGGCGCCGTAGAGGCTCGCCCAGAGCTTCTCGCGCGGCTTCCAGGCGATCCGTCCCCGGCCGGTCTCGCCCTCGAAGCTGCCGAAGCTCGAACCCTCGCTCGCCTCGGCCGTGAGCGTCTCGATGCTCACCGCGATCTCGAGCTTGGGGCGGGCGTAGCCGATCTCGTAGTACTCGAAGTCGCCGGTGTTCGAACGATTCTCCGCCGTCTCGGCGAAGTCCGCCTCGGTCTGCCCCACCCCGGCGCCGAGGAAGAACTCCTCGCCGAGGTAGAAGCGGAGGCCGCCTCGGTAGATGGTCTCGGTGCGGTCGAGGTCGCTGTAGACCGCGTCGAGCACCGGATCCTCGGCGAGGCTCTCGATGTCGCTCTGGGCGCCGCCGGCGTAGAGCGAGAGCCAGCGCGCCACCGGGACCTCGAGCTCGGCGCGAAACTCGTCGGTGCGCACCGTGGTGCGCTGCAGCACGTCACCGCTCTGGATGCCGAAGTCCTCGTCGCGCGTCGCGGTGAGCTGGATGTCGAGCCGGTTGAAGTGGGTGAAGCTGCCGATCCCGAAGCGTTGATTCAGCCGCCGCTCGTCCTCGCGCTCCTGCCACCAGACGTATTCGGGCAGCGCGTAGAGGGCGAGCGTCGTCTTCGACCCGACCGGGACGTAGCCGCGCAGGCCCGCTCCGGCGCGCGCGGTGAGATCCCCCTCGCCGGTCACCGGATCGTCGTACCAGGAGATGTCGGAGATCCAGAAGGCGGGATCGAGGCGGAGGAAGCCGAGGCGCCAGCGCGCCTCCTCGACCGCCTTTTCGAGCGCCTCGCTCTGGTTCTGCGGCACCCGGCCGAGCTCGCCCGGGGACGTATACTGCGCGAACTGCGCGGCCGCCGGCGCCGTCAAGGCCGGCGCGAAGACCACGGCGAGGAACGATGCCCAGCGAAGCATCCGGCGCATTCGGCGCATTTTGCGAATGATACGACACGTTCCCTGGCGCGGCTTCGCGCTCGCGGCTCTTCTGATCTGGGCGCCGCTCCCCTTCGCGAGCGTCACTCCCACCGGCTCCGTCGCGCTGCTCGTCGCCACTCTCGGAGCGCTGGCGCTGGCGCTCTGGACCGCGGTCACGCCGCGGCCTCCCGGTCCGGTGCTGCTCGCCGCGGCGGCGCTCGTCGCGATCGCGGTCGGCGGCTGGTTGCAGTCCCTCGCCTGGCCGGCGGGCGTGGTTTCCTTGGTCTCGCCACGCCACGCCGAGCTCGCCGCGCAGGCGGCGGAGCTCGCCCGCACCGCGCCGGGCGAGGTTCGCCTCTCGCTCGCGCCCGGGGCGAGCCGCGCGGCGGCGCTCGACTGGCTCATCCCCGCCGGAGCGCTCCTCGCGGCCGGCTGGGTCGGCGCCTCGCGCCGCGTGCGGCGCCTGCTCGGCGGGGCGCTCCTGCTCTCGGCCGCGGCCCAGATCGCGCTCGCCCTCGAGCAGTGGGTCACGCAGGCGGAGACGCTCTGGGGGGCCCCCGTGCCGGGCACCGGCAGCCGGCTGCACGGCAGCTTCGTCAACCCCAACCACTTCGCGCTCTGGCTGGAGATGGCGCTCGCGGTGGCCTTCGCCTGGGCCTGGTGGGCGGCCAACCGGTCGCTGCGCCAGGCGAGCTCGACCGAGCGCCGGCTGCTGGCCTTCGGCGTCCCGACCCTGGTGTTGCTGGCGATCGCCGGCGCCCTGGTGCTCACCGGCTCGCGCGCCGGGCTGTTCGCGGCGCTGGTCGCGGTCGGCCTGCAGGCGCTCTGGATCACCAGCCGGCGCGGGCGGCGGTGGCTGGTGGCGGGTGGCGTGGCGGCGCTCGCCGCCGGCGGGCTGCTGATCGCTCTGGTCGGCGTCGAAGGGGCCTTCGCCCGACTGCTCGCGACCCCGCTCGACGAGGTCGGGGGCGGTGGCCGGATGACCGCGGCGGCGGCGACCCTGCGCCTGTGGAGCGAGTTCCCCTGGACCGGAAGCGGCCTGGGGACCTTCCGCGCCGCTTTCCCGCTGGTGCAGCCGGAGTCGATCCCCGGGCTCTGGCGGCACGCCCACTCGGACTGGTTCGAGCTCGGCGCGACGGTTGGCGCCCTGGGGTTCGCGATCGCGATCGCCGGGCTGGTCGTGCTGCTGCGCCGACTGGCGCTGGTCCTGCGCCACGGTGAGCGCTCGGAGGACCGCGCGGCGGCGCTCGCGGCGCTCGGCGCGGCGATCGCGGTCGGCCTCCACTCCTTCGCCGACTTCGGGCTGACCATGCCGGCGAACGCCTTCGCGCTCGCCGTGCTGCTCGGCGCCGCCGCCGCGGCACCGACGGCGGACGAGGCGCGAAGGGCGAACGAGATCTAG
>CAYZWR010000194.1:0-4385 GCA_964481735.1 uncultured Thermoanaerobaculia bacterium | reverse complement strand
TCGCCGTCCTCGCCGATCCAGAGCAGCGCCGCCTTGTTGCGCCGGTCGCCGTGGACGTGGCGGTCGAGGCAGCTCACGGTGGCGTTCAGCTTGCCGCCGACGAACCACTCGTGGCGCGGCGGATCGAAGCGCATCACCTCGCCGAAGGGTTCCGACCACTCGATCGCGCGCGCCTGCTCCGTCCAGAAGGCATCCGGGTCGGCGGCCGCGTGGGCCCGCTCGACCGCGTCGTTGGCCACCACCGCGTCGCGCGCCAAGGCGATCGAGGGGCGGATCACCACCTCGTCCTTGGCCAGCCGGCGCACCGCGGCGCGCTGCGATTCGGAGAGTTCGATGCCCGGAACTGCGGGGTTGCGCTCGGCGGGTGCGTCGCCCATGACGGCCTCCTCGGGTGAAGAAGTGGCGCGGAGGCTAGCAGGGGCGACGGGCGGGCGCCTCACCCGCCCGGGCGGGCCTCGCTTCCCGTCTGACGGGTGGGCAGCACGACCCGGAAGGTCGATCCGACGCCGAGCTCGCTCTCGACCTCGACGCGGCCCTGGTGGGCCTGGGCGACGTGCTTGACGATCGCCAGACCGAGGCCGGTGCCGCCTTCCTCGCGCGAGCGCCCCTTGTCGACCCGGTAGAAGCGCTCGAAGATGCGCGGCAGCGCGGCCGGCGGAATGCCGATACCGGTGTCGCGCACCTCGATCTGCGCCTGTCCGGCGCGCTCGCCGAGCGCCACCGTGACCGAGCCCCCCTGGCGGTTGTACTTGACCGCGTTCTCGAGCAGGTTGGAGAGCAGGCGGACGAGCCCTTCGGCGTCGCCCCAGACGACCGGCGAAGCGCCGGGCGCCAGCGTCACCGCGACCTGCCGGGCCCCGGCCTGACCGGCCACCAGCTCGATCGCCTCCTGGACCAGGTCGCGCAGCTCGACCGCCTCGAGGTTGTCGAGCGGCTCCCGGTTCTCGAGCCGCGAGAGGGTCAACAGGTCGGCGAGGACGGCGCTCAGCCGGTGGCACTGATCGACGATCCGCTGACTGAAGCGCAGCGCGGTCTCGGGGTCGTCGATCGCGCCGTCGGCCAGCGTCTCGGCGTAGCCGCGAATCGCCGCGAGCGGGGTCTTGAGCTCGTGCGAGACGTTGGCGACGAAGTCCTTGCGCGTCTGATTGAGCCGCTCGGCCTCGGTGATGTCGCGCGCCACCACGACCGCCCCGCCATCGCCGGCGAGCGGCGAGGCGACCAGGGCGAGCAGGCGTCGTGCCGGTTCGAGGCGCTCGATCTCGGCGGTCTGCTCCCGGCGCTCGGCGAGCGTGCGCGCGATGAGGTCGCCCAGGCGGGGCTCGCGAGCCAGGTCGAGCACCTCGGCGGGCGCCGCATCCCGGTCGACGCCGAGCAGCGCGCGGAAGGCGGGGTTGAGCAGGCGCACACCGCCGCGGCGGTCGGTGACCAGCACCCCCTCCGCCATGCCGGCGACGGTCGCGCCGAGATGGTCGCGCTCGGATTCCACGGCGCGCAGCTGCGCCTCGGCGCGGCGGGCGATCTCGGCGAGCGAGGAGCCCAGCCGGGCGAGCTCCGGCTGGTCGGGGATCTCGACGGCGGCGCCGTAGTTGCCATGGCCGATCGAGTCCGCGGTGGCGATCAGCGCCTCGAGAGGCCGAAAGAGGCGGCGCTGGAGCCACCAGGAGACCGCGCCGAGCAGGACCAGCGCCACCGCGGCGGCGAGCGCCAGGCTCCGCGTCAGGTGCTGCTTGGTGCGCGCCAGGGCGGCGAGTGGCTGGCCCAGGCGCAGGATCCAGCCCTCGCCGGAAGGCTCGCGGACGAGCAGCGCCGCGTAGGCCGTGGCGAGGCCCGTGGTGTCGCTGTGCCGGACGGCGTGCCCACGGCCACGCGCCAGCGCCGCGGCGATCTCGGGACGTGTCAGGTGGTTGTCCATCCGCGCGAGCTCGGGAGTCGAGCGGTCGCTGTCGGCGAGCACCGTGCCGTCGAGGGCGATCGCGGTGAGGCGGAAGCCGGTGCCCCGCGCGAGCTCGTGGAGCCGGCTCTGCAGCGCGTCGTCCGGTCCATCGAAGCGGCGTGGTCCGGGAATCGCCGGGCGGACGAGCTGCACCGTTTCGACCAGCTCCTCCGCGGCCGACGTGCCGAGGGTCGATGGCAACATGCCGATCGACAGGGCTCCGGCGACGGCGAGCGCCGCGAGCGCGGGCCACACGGGTGCGAGTCGGAGCTTGGGGGCTTTCGGGAGGGCCATCGGTCAGCGACTCGAGCGGGGCGGGAGTGTATACCGCTGCGGTGACAACGAGGTGGCGGAACGGTCGCGAGTTCTCCGCAGCGAGTGCGGAGAAGCCTGTGGAAAAACGCTCCTCGGGGCCTCCCGGACGCGCCGCATCAGGGCTCCGCCAGCGTTCTGCACTTAGATTTGTGCAGTTCCGATAAATCTATGAGAATCAATCGTTTGCAATCTCATGAGCAGCGCGTGCCAAATGGCTTGGCAGGGCGGCTGCGGAGCTTTTCCGCAGCAGGCCCCTTCGATCAGCTCGGGCAGGTCGCTTAACTCCCTTGCGGCGAGTCGATTAGCGGCGGCGAGCCGGGCGCTCGAGCCCCTGGCGAAAGGCCAGGCGGCGGCGGAAGCAGCGGGCGAAGAGATCGGCCCGCTGCCCGGCGGCCGCGAGCTCGAGCTCGACATCGAAAGGCGAGAGGACCTCGACGATGACCTTCTTGCGCTTCTTCAGGGAGGCATAGAGCTCGACGACCCGGGCCGCGTGCGTGCGGTCGAGCGCGTTGGCGATGCGCAGCAGCGCGGCGAGCCGCTCGACCGCCCGTTGCTGCCAGCTCTTGAGCGCCGCGAAGCTCTCGTGCTTGGCGCTCGGCACTCCGCCGCGGTGATAGCGCGCGACGTGGGCGATCACTTCGATCTCGCGCGGATCGAAGGCGTCGAGGGCGGCGGTCGAGATCAGATACTGGCTGTGCTTGTGGTGGTTCTGGAAGTGGATCGAGCCGCCGATGTCGTGCAGCAGCGCGGCGTACTCGAGCCATTCGCGCTCGCGCTCCCCCAGATTGTGCACCGGCGCAGTGACGTCGAAGAGCCGCAGCGCCAGCCGGGCGACCTGCTGGCTGTGCGGCAGGAGGCCGATCGTCCGTTCGGCGAGCTCGGTCACCTGGCGCCGCCGCACGTCGCCGGCCGCGGGCGCCGGCTGCGCCGGCGCTCCGAGAGCTTCCAACACCAGCCCCTCGCGCAGCGCGCGGTCGCAGAGTTGGAGCCGCTCGACGCCGGCCCGTCGCACCACCTCTTCGAGGAGGAGCGCGCCGGCGAGGATCGATCCCGAGCGCGGCTCGCCGACCGGCGGCAGCGCAGCGATCTGTTTCCGGCCCATCGTGCGCAGCCGCTCGACCACCTGCTCCAGATCGCGTCGCTTGAGCTCGCGCAATCCGCCGGGCGAGGCGCCGCGCTCTCGGCCCGCGAAGTGATCGGCGAGATCCCCGCAGCAGCCAGCGGTGCCCGAGGTCGCGATCAGCCGGTCGACCCGCACCGGCTTCCTCAGCCGGGCGAGCGACTCGCGGATCGCCAGGCGGAGCCGGTCGAGCGAGCGCGGCGACGGCGGATCGCCGTCGAGCAGGGCCGCGCAGCGCAGCGACCCGAGCGGCACGCTCTGCGCGCTCTTGAGCTCGCCGCGGCGCACCACGCACCACTCGGTCGATCCACCGCCGATGTCCACCAGGAGCTGGACCCCTTCGCCGAGGTCGACGGCGTGCTGCACCGCCCGGTAGATGAGCCGGGCCTCCTCTTCCCCGGTGAGCACCCGCACGTCGAGCCCGGCGAGCGCGCGGAGCTGCTGCAGGAAGTCGGTGCCGTTCGACGCCTCGCGGACGGCGCTGGTCGCCACGGCGACGATCTCGCGCGCGCCGCGCAGGCGGGCGAGCGTGGTCATGCGCAGCAGCGTCTCGAGGCCGCGGCGCATCGCCTTGGGCGAGAGCGCGCCTTCGCCGAGCGCCGACTTGCCGAGCCGCACCATCTCGCGCTCGCGGTCGAGCACCCGGAAGCTGCCGGCGACACCGCGCTCGACCACCAGCATGTGGATCGAGTTCGAACCGATGTCGATCGCCGCCAGCCTGCCGTGGGTCAGGGCCGTCTGCGGCGGAGGCTCGCGGGGTGGGGAGGTGGCTCGGGAGCGGCCCATGGCCGCGATTGGATCAGACCCAGCGATGGATCGCCAGGTAGACCAGCGCCGCGACGACGCCGGAGACCGGGATGGTCAGCACCCAGGCCCAGACGATGCGGCCGGCGAGGCCCCACTTCACCGCGGAGAGACGCTTGGTCGCGCCGACGCCCATGATCGCCCCGGTGATGGTGTGAGTGGTCGACACCGGGATGCCGCCGAGGGTGGCGCCCACGATGGTGATCGCGCCCG